>NZ_CP016614.1:1998500-2310000 GCF_013377255.1 Mannheimia granulomatis | reverse complement strand
ACTAATTGGAGGACCGAACCGACTAATGTTGAAAAATTAGCGGATGACTTGTGGCTGGGGGTGAAAGGCCAATCAAACCGGGAGATAGCTGGTTCTCCCCGAAATCTATTTAGGTAGAGCCTTGAGCGGACACCTTCGGGGGTAGAGCACTGTTTCGGCTAGGGGTCCATCCCGGATTACCAACCCGATGCAAACTGCGAATACCGAAGAGTGATACTCAGGAGACACACGGTGGGTGCTAACGTCCATCGTGGAGAGGGAAACAACCCAGACCGCCAGCTAAGGTCCCAAAGTCTATATTAAGTGGGAAACGAAGTGGGAAGGCTTAGACAGCTAGGATGTTGGCTTAGAAGCAGCCATCATTTAAAGAAAGCGTAATAGCTCACTAGTCGAGTCGGCCTGCGCGGAAGATGTAACGGGGCTAAAATATAGCACCGAAGCTGCGGCATCAGTCGAAAGACTGTTGGGTAGGGGAGCGTTCTGTAAGCGGAAGAAGGTGAATCGAGAGGTTTGCTGGACGTATCAGAAGTGCGAATGCTGACATAAGTAACGATAAAACGAGTGAAAAACTCGTTCGCCGGAAGACCAAGGGTTCCTGTCCAACGTTAATCGGGGCAGGGTGAGTCGGCCCCTAAGGCGAGGCTGAAAAGCGTAGTCGATGGGAAACGGGTTAATATTCCCGTACTTGGTGTAATTGCGATGTGGGGACGGAGAAGGTTAGGTTATCAGGGTGTTGGAAATCCCTGTTTAAGCCGGTAGGTGTGAAGACTAGGCAAATCCGGTCTTCTTTAACGCCGAGAAGTGATGACGAGGCTCTACGGAGCTGAAGTAACCGATACCACGCTTCCAGGAAAAGCCACTAAGCTTCAGGTTACACTAAACCGTACTATAAACCGACACAGGTGGTCAGGTAGAGAATACTCAGGCGCTTGAGAGAACTCGGGTGAAGGAACTAGGCAAAATAGCACCGTAACTTCGGGAGAAGGTGCGCCGGCGTAGATTGTAGTGTCTTGCACACGAAGGTTGAACCGGTCGAAGATACCAGCTGGCTGCAACTGTTTATTAAAAACACAGCACTCTGCAAACACGAAAGTGGACGTATAGGGTGTGATGCCTGCCCGGTGCTGGAAGGTTAATTGATGGTGTTATCGAAAGAGAAGCTCCTGATCGAAGCCCCAGTAAACGGCGGCCGTAACTATAACGGTCCTAAGGTAGCGAAATTCCTTGTCGGGTAAGTTCCGACCTGCACGAATGGCATAATGATGGCCAGGCTGTCTCCACCCGAGACTCAGTGAAATTGAAATCGCCGTGAAGATGCGGTGTACCCGCGGCTAGACGGAAAGACCCCGTGAACCTTTACTATAGCTTGACACTGAACATTGAATTTTGATGTGTAGGATAGGTGGGAGCCTTTGAAGCATGAACGCTAGTTTGTGTGGAGGCGTCCTTGAAATACCACCCTTTAACGTTTGATGTTCTAACGAGGCGCCCTAATCGGGTGTTCGGACAGTGTCTGGTGGGTAGTTTGACTGGGGCGGTCTCCTCCCAAAGAGTAACGGAGGAGCACGAAGGTTTGCTAATCACGGTCGGACATCGTGAGGTTAGTGCAATGGTATAAGCAAGCTTAACTGCGAGACAGACAAGTCGAGCAGGTGCGAAAGCAGGTCATAGTGATCCGGTGGTTCTGAATGGAAGGGCCATCGCTCAACGGATAAAAGGTACTCCGGGGATAACAGGCTGATACCGCCCAAGAGTTCATATCGACGGCGGTGTTTGGCACCTCGATGTCGGCTCATCACATCCTGGGGCTGAAGTAGGTCCCAAGGGTATGGCTGTTCGCCATTTAAAGTGGTACGCGAGCTGGGTTTAGAACGTCGTGAGACAGTTCGGTCCCTATCTGCCGTGGGCGTTGGAGAATTGAGAGGGGCTGCTCCTAGTACGAGAGGACCGGAGTGGACGCACCCCTGGTGTTCCGGTTGTGTCGCCAGACGCATTGCCGGGTAGCTAAGTGCGGAAGAGATAAGTGCTGAAAGCATCTAAGCACGAAACTTGCCTTGAGATGAGTTCTCCCCGACTATAAGTTGGTAAGGGTTGTTTAAGACTAAGACGTAGATAGGTAGGGTGTGTAAGCGGTGTGAGCCGTTGAGCTAACCTATACTAATTGCCCGAGAGGCTTAACTATACAACGCTCAAGTGTTTTTGACAGAAAGCGAAGAAACTAAACAAAAGAAACTAAACAAATCAACTCAGAATAAACAGCTTGTTTCGAATTAAAGGCAAAAGCCGAAGAAAGTAAAGAACAAACAAAACAATTTAGAAAGACAAAAGTAAAGACGAAGAAAGTCTGAATCATCGAAGATTTTCCTGATGTCGATAGTGCTGTGGTGCCACCTGAATCCATACCGAACTCAGAAGTGAAACGCAGTGACGCCGATGGTAGTGTGTGGATTCCGCATGTGAGAGTAGGGCAACATCAGGGCATTATTCAGCCGAGAGGCAAATAAGTAAAATCGACCCCAAGCTTAGCGATAGGCTTGGGGTTTTTGTTTTTTTGCATTTTACTCTCCAAAACCACCCTTTTTCAGTTGGGATAACTTTCCTTTCCAATTGCACGTCCAATCCCTCGCTTATCAAGCGGTGAATTTATATTCAAATTTTGCAACTCAGTATACTGAGTTTCCTTTATTCCCTTGCAGGAATAAAGGAAATAATCCTTGCTAAACAAAATGAGGTGATGATATGCAAAGTCAAATTATTCAGAGAATTGTACATTCTCCAAATGATTATAAAAATATTATTGAAAACGCTAATTTTTCTGAATTAAAAGAAATATTTTCTGAATATAAACAACGCTATACAGATGAGGATACAGACTCAATAGTTCAGTTTTATCACGATGAGTATGATTTAAGATCTAAATTGCTGAGTTGCTCCCAAAGTGTTATTGATACGTTATCTAAGAAATAAAGAGGGAGATTGACTATGAGTTTATTAGAAAAGTACCCTTATCTTCAAGAGTGTTTAGATTGTATCAAAAGAGATATTGCCGGAACAAATTTGTATATATGGAATGATGAAGATTATCCTCCTTCTGCTAGGCAGATAAAAGGATGTAAAGCTGTTATTGCTTGTAATTCTTTGCAACCAAATGAGGAAATATTTTTCGCTCAAGATATGACTCTTTTTGATGATGGAGAGATAGGTTGTCTTATCACAGATCAATATCTTTATTATAAAGAGAGATGGGAATATCCGATTAGGATGTTTTATGAAGGATATAAACATATATTATGGTAATGGGTATTTAGAAGTATCCGGTATTGTAACGCCATTGAAAGGAAAATTTCCTGACGAGCAAAAGGTAAAAATCAGTTTATCTACCCAAGCATTAGATGCAGTTTATTCTGTAACAGCGTTTATTTGCGGAATGGTTGCACTATATGAAGCTAGAGAGGCTAAACAGGAATTAACAGATGATGAGCTGAGGTTAAAAGCCTCTCTTATTAATGAAGAAAGAGTGAAAATAACTGATGATAAGACTAGCCTTGATATATTCTTTGATAAATATATTTATCCGTACGAAAGTGAAATTGAAGCTATGCTTAGAAAGATTGGTTCAGATGGTAATATTGAAATAGTCATAGATAAAGTGATCGATTTCATTCCTGCTCCGGTTAGATGTGCGATTCCTAGACGTATAGTGAAAAAAATCATTTTAGCTATCAAAGACAAAGTATTTCAATCTTAGGGATATATTATGAGTAAACAATACCATTTTGACATTGACTATCTTGATACACGTTATAATCAGAGAGGGCGTGGAGCAGTTACGGCAACAAGTATTTTGGATGCAAAAAATCGATTTAAATCTTCACATCCAACTTGTAAAATTCTCGCTTGTGTGAGAGGAGCTGAAATTACTTCATCAAAAAATGCGATAAAACAAGAATTATCTCGTAAAAAGGCTGATAAAAAAGAAGATTCTTCATCTTTAACAAGTAGTTTGATTGGAGCTGCTGTAGGTGTAGGGATTAGTTGGTTATTAAAGAAAAAATAAAAATCCACAATGGCCGTTCTGCACCTCAAAAATGGGATTATATAAACGATTCATGTTGTAGAAGATTAAACCTAATCTGACAGTCCCAGTTTAAAATTATAGTGTATGTCAGATTAATTTGAGCTTAAATTCTTTTTCACCCAAATTCGTTTTCCATCAACGGGGGGCTGGTCGGTGAATAAAATATGAGAGTTTCCTTTGTTTAGGTTGAATTTAGACACTCATATTCTAAACGGAAAACTCTCACTTTTTATGGTGCACTGTCAGCTCAAGTCTGATTTTCTACAAATTGACTGAGTCTAACTTTAGGGGCTGCTCATTAAGCTTTTTTTATGCCGGTAATGCGGCACCATTCATCATTGGTGGCAACTGGTTCAAGGCGAAAATCTGTTACATAGGCTTCACAAACGGATTCAGCTTGTGTAGTTAAAATACCGGATAAACCTAAATCGCCTTTTGATTTCACTAGCGTAATAATATTAGGGGCAAGTTCTTTTAGCGGGCCGGCTAAGATATTGGCGACCACCACATCGGCTTGTAAATCTTTTGGTTGGTCTTTCGCTAAGAATAGCTGTAAACGATCAGCCACCCCATTAGCTTCAGCATTATTTTGACTGGCAAGAATGGCTTGTGGGTCAATATCAATACCTATAGCCTGTTTTGCTCCTAATTTTAAGGCTGCAATCGCTAAAATACCTGAGCCACAGCCGAAATCAATTACCGTTTTGTCTTCCAGATCTAAGCTATCTAGCCATTGTAAGCAGAGTGCAGTGGTTGGGTGAGTCCCTGTACCAAAGGCTAACCCTGGATCTAGCATCACATTAACTGCATTAGGATCCGGAACTTCCTGCCAGCTTGGGCAGATCCATAAGCGTTTGCCAAATTGCATTGGGTGGAAGTTATCCATCCATTCCCGTTCCCAATCTTTATCTTCGACTTGTTCGATTTTATGAGCAAAATTTTGTTCAACTAATTTACTGGTTTTTAGCGCTTCTACGATAATTTGCATATCGGTTTCGGCATCAAATAAGCCCACAATATCGGTGTTACCCCAAAGACGTGTTTCGCCCGGAAGCGGCTCAAAAATTGGGGTGTCTTGGCTGTCCATAAAGGTCACTGAAACAGCTCCAATATCTGTTAAAAAATCGCTGATTTCTTCTGCGTATTTATCTGTACTATTTAAACGAATTTGTATCCAAGCCATGTTATTTTCCCTCTTCTTGTTTAATAAGCGGTCATATTTTCTTAATTTTTTGCAAAAGTTGAGAGGATTATCCTCTCCCACCCACAGTAATTTTATCTAATTTCACCGTTGGTTGCCCTACACCCACCGGCACAGATTGCCCTTCTTTGCCGCAGGTGCCAATTCCGGGGTCAAGCTCTATTTTTTTGCCGACCATAGAGATTTGTTGCATTGCTTCAATACCGCTACCGATTAAGGTTGCTCCCGTTGCCGGTTTTGTGATTTTGCCTTTTTCAATTAAGTAGGCCTCTGCGGTTGAGAATACGAATTTCCCTGAGGTAATATCGACCTGTCCACCACTGAAATGTGGGGCATATAAGCCGTATTCGACCGATTCAATCATCTCCTCAAATTCGTGATTACCTTCGGTTAAGTAGGTGTTGGTCATACGTGGCATTGGGAGATGAGCGTAAGATTCGCGTCTGCCGTTGCCGGTTGGTTCAACGCCCATTAAACGGGCGTTTAGTTTGTCTTGCATATAGCCTTTGAGAATCCCGTTTTCAATTAACACGTTGCGTTGTGAGGGAACGCCTTCGTCATCGACTGTAATCGAACCTCGCATATTTAGTACGGTGCCGTCATCAACAATGGTGCAAAGAGGTGAAGTGACTAGCTCACCAATTCGTCCTGTAAAGAGTGAGCTTTCTTTGCGGTTGAAATCACCTTCCAAACCATGCCCAACTGCCTCGTGCAGTAAAATACCCGGCCAACCGGCTCCGAGAACAATCGGTAATGTGCCTGCCGGGGAAGGAATCGCGTTGAGATTAACCAGAGCTTGTCTGACGGCTTCTTTGGCTAAGTATTCGGCACGGCTCAAGCCGGTTTCGTTCGGCTCTAAAAACCATATTAAGCCGAAGCGTCCGCCCGCTCCTGATGAGCCGCGTTCGCGTTTTCCGTTCTGTTCCACTAAAACGGAGATAGATAAACGCACTAAAGGGCGAATATCTGCGGCAAGCGTGCCATCTGTGGCTGCAACTAACATTTCTTCATACACAGCGGATAAATTAGCGTTTACTTGAATCACACGAGGGTCTTCCGCTCGGGCGGTTTTATCCACTAGGTGCAGTAGCTCCACTTTTTGTTCACGGCTGATAGAATCTAGCGGATTGATAGCTGGATAGCGTGCACAAGCGGTCGTTTTTTTGAAATTTTTTACCGATAATTGACCGCTTGTTGGGCTGATAGAGCGAGCAGCTGCCGCACATTGTTCTAATTGTTTAAGGGTGATTTGGTCGGCATAAGCAAAGCCGGTTTTTTCGCCGGACACGGCACGTACACCGAAGCCTTGGTCGATATAAAATCCGCCTTCTTTGATAATGCTGTCTTCCAATGACCAGCTTTCGTCTTGGCTGAGTTGGAAGTAGAGATCGGCATAATCAATATTACGTCCTGAGAAGTGATCGAGCACTTGGCTTAAATGAGAAAGTTCAATGCCACTCGGGGCAAGTAGGCTGTCTGAAACGGTATTTAACATTGTGATTCCTAAAAATAAAAGACGATAGATTTTAGCATAAATCTATCGTCTTAAATGATTAATCTCGTAAATTAGCCTTTTAAGCCTTCTTGCTCACGTGCGTTATCTACGCCTTTATCCGCTTCAACACGTTGCATAAAGTTAGATAGCTGTTCGAGGTGTGAAAAATCTAAGCCTAATCGGCGGCACCAATTTAGCATAATGTAAAGGTACACATCCGCAACCGAAATTGTTTCACCAAAGAAAATATGGCTTTCTAAATATTCATTCGCAGTAGCTAATTGTTCCAGAATTTGTTCGGCTGCTTGCTTGCGAATGGTTTGAGTGAGTTCTTCATTTCCTTCGGCATAGCTTGGCAAACGGAATAATGGCACGAAAGACTTGTGTACATCTGCGTTAAAGAATGATAACCAGCGTGCCGCTTTTGCTTTATCTCTTGCCGTTTTGCTACCGAATAATTTGGCGTCTGGGTAGAGTTCGTCCAAATAGTGCAAAATTGCCTGATTTTGGGAAAGGGCTAAATCGCCATCTACCAATAACGGCACAGCACCACGAGGGTTAAGTGCTAAATATTCGGCTGATTTAATAAATTCACGGCTGACTGCTTGGAATTCATAATCTTGCTGGGTTTGAGCTTTAATCCACTCTAATGCCACGTGTGGCACAAAGGAACAAGCTCCAACTAAACCATATAATTTCATTCTGATTTCCTCTATTTTAAGGTAATAATTTTTCTAAACGCCATAAATCGGCAAAATTCGCACGGGCTTTAATGAGGTGTGCTTGGTCTCCATCAACCATAATTTCTGCTGCTTGCGGGCGAGAGTTGTAGGTGGAAGACATTGCAGCACCGTAAGCGCCGGCAGAACGCATAGCGATTAAATCCCCTTCGGCAACGGCTAATTCTCTTGCTTTACCTAAAAAGTCTGAGGTTTCGCAAATTGGGCCAACCACATCATAAACGGCTTGTTTACGATTTAAGGTTTTATCCACTTCGATGATCTGCATATAGGCTTCATAAAGTGCAGGACGGATCATATCGTTCATGCCGGTATCGACAATCGCAAAATTACGATTCTCGCTTTGTTTGATATATTCCACTTTGGTGACCAAAATGCCGGCATTTGCGGTGATCGCACGCCCCGGCTCAATGATAATTTCCAAATTTTCGTAGCCTTTTAATTTTTCAAGTAAGGCTTTGGCGTATTCGGTTGGATGCGGTGGTTCTTCGCCATTATAAGGTACGCCCAAGCCTCCGCCTAAATCTAAATGATGTAATTCGATACCGTCTTCTTTTAGCTGTTCCATGAGGATGCTTAAACGGTCGGTGGCATCTAAGAAGGGCTGCAATTCAGTTAATTGTGAGCCGATATGGCAATCCATTCCGGTAATCTTCACGTTCGTTAAGGTTTTAGCTAAACGGTAAACTTCGCGAGCTTGGGTTACGCTCACGCCGAATTTGTTTTCTTTCAAGCCGGTTGAAATGTAAGGGTGGGTATGAGCATCCACGTCTGGGTTTACACGCAGAGAAATTGGGGCGATTTTGCCTAACTGAGAGGCCACTTCGTTAATGCGGTGTAATTCCGGAATTGACTCAATATTGAAACAACGGATCCCCACTTCTAATGCTCGTTTGATTTCACTATGGGATTTTGCCACGCCGGAGAAAACGATTTTAGCAGGGTCACCACCTGCGGCTAAAACACGTTCTAATTCCCCTTGAGAAACAATATCAAAGCCTGAACCGAGGCGAGCCATAACATTTAATAAAGCAATGTTTGAGTTGGATTTTACCGCGAAGCAAACTAAATGTGGGTGTGAGCCGAAGGCATTATTGAAAGCGTGCCAATGGCGTTCCAAGGTTGCTCGAGAATAGATATAAGCCGGGGTGCCGTGCTGTTTGATAATCTCTGAAATCACCACCTCTTCGGCAAAAAGTTGATTGTTTCTGTATTCAAAATGGTTCATATAATTCCGTTGTGTTTTGATTTTTATAAGAAAAGTAAAATAACAAGCGGTCAATTTTTACTAAAATTTTACGTATGAGCTGATGCTGTTACAAACTCGTATCTATGCAAATTTTTAGTGAAATTCAACCGCTTGTCAGCATTATTTTTGTTCGTGTTTAGGGGCTGACTCAGGGAAGTAAAGTGGGCCTTTTACGCCACACGCACTTAAGCCTAAGATGGCGATTAACGCCACTAAAAGTAGTTTTTTCATTGGTTGTTCCATTTAAAAAAGGGATTCCATTCTAAAACAAAATCAGAACCCTCGCTATAAAAAAATACACCTCAAGCCTTTGTGGGTTATACCCAAGGATTGAGGTGTAACGGTTAATACAGTTTGCTTAATTTATTTTAAGCTACCGACCATATCTTCAGGGCGGACCCAAGCATCAAAATCTTCAGCGGATACTAAGCCGAGATTAATTGCTTCTTCTTTTAAGGTTGTGCCGTTTTTATGGGCAGTTTTGGCAATTTTCGCTGCATTTTCATAGCCGATATGCGTATTTAATGCGGTAACGAGCATTAATGAGTTATCAAGTTGTTGCTTAATGCGAGGGTAGTTCGGCTCAATGCCCACTGCGCAGTGTTCGTCAAATGATACGCAAGCATCCCCTAATAATTGGGCGGATTGTAAGAAGTTAGCTGCCATAACAGGTTTGAATACGTTTAATTGGAAATGCCCTTGGGTGCCGGCGAAAGAAATGGTGGTGTCGTTACCTAGCACTTGTGCTGTTACCATTGTGAGAGCTTCGCATTGGGTTGGATTTACTTTACCCGGCATAATGGATGAACCCGGCTCGTTTTCAGGGATTAAGATTTCTCCGATACCTGAACGAGGGCCTGAGGCTAATAAGCGGATATCGTTGGCAATTTTATATAAAGAAACTGCGATTTGTTTTAAGGCGCCGTGGGTTTCTACAATCGCATCGTGAGTTGCTAAGGCTTCAAATTTATTTTGTGCGGTCACAAAAGGCAAGCCGGTGAATTTGGCAATATAATCTGCGACTACGACATCATAGCCTTTTGGTGTATTTAAGCCTGTGCCTACAGCCGTACCACCTAAAGCGAGTTCAGATAAATGAGGTAGGGTGTTTTCTAACGCTTTAATACCGAATGAAAGTTGAGCTGCGTAAGCAGAAAATTCCTGACCTAAAGTTAATGGAGTAGCATCCATTAAATGTGTACGTCCGATTTTTACCACATCTTTAAAGGCTTCTGCTTTTTCCGCAAAGGTTTTTTGTAAGCGTTTTACGCAAGGCAGGGTATGTTCAACTACTTTTTTATAGGCTGCGATATGCATTGCGGTTGGGTAGGTGTCGTTAGAAGATTGGGATTTGTTTACATCATCGTTAGGATGAATGATAGACTTCTCTCCGAGTTTGCCACCATTAAGCACGTGTGCACGGTTAGAGATGACTTCGTTCACATTCATATTTGACTGTGTGCCGGAGCCTGTTTGCCAAATAACGAGAGGGAATTGATCATCGAGCTGATTCGCCAAAATTTCATCACAGGCTTTTGCAATTAAATCGCGTTTTTCGACCGCTAGTACGCCGAGATCGTGGTTCGCGTAAGCAGCCGCTTTTTTCAGATAACCAAAGGCTTCGATAATTTCAGCAGGCATTGATGCTTCGGGACCAATTTTGAAATTATTGCGTGAACGTTCTGTTTGTGCTGCCCAATATTTATCAGCCGGGACTTGCACTTCACCCATAGTGTCTTTTTCGATACGGTATTCCATACTTGACTCCTAAATTTTAATGAAATTTAAAATTGACACCTTCTAGTAATTTAGAGGTATTAAGGAAATACTAGCATAAAAGGAAAAGAAATGAACTGTGAAATGCAATTCCCCACCAGTTTTTGGCAGTTTTATGATTTGGATCACATTATTGTTTAATAGGAGAAGCGTTTACGTAGCCCTGCTTCATATAAGGCTTGATTTGCTTCTTGCATTAATTCTCGTTTTTGCTGTTCTGTGAATGTATAGATATATTGATGGTTTAAAGCCCCGTTTAATTTAAAAAGTAGCTCCTCAGTTACGTCTATTCCTTGTATAACTAGCTTAATAAATACTTTAATATATCCTGCCTCTATGAAGTCTTGAATAGAAAGAATTCCGATTTTTTTGAGCATTCTTTCTAATTTGATATTCATATTAGGTAAACTTCTAATTTGAGTTGCACGTTTTTTATGGCATTCTTGTTTTAGCTGATTAAGCTCATCTACAATTGAGATAACTAAGTCAGTAAAGAGGGAATTATTGGCAAGAATATCAGCCGGAAGATTATAAAATTTATTGCTTTGTAGCCCTATCTTATTATCTGATAACGGGTTTGTATCCGGATGATTAAAAATGAGCTCTGAATATTTAGTTGCAATGCGTAGGTATATGGAATTGTTCTGATATAGAGCGATCATTAAATCATTCTTGAAAACAGCATAGTAGGAAAAATACGTTTTCAGTCGAAATTGTCCAATAATTGGTGAAAATAGAGGGGCAATTTCTTGTCTAATTTCATTAGTCGCTTTCATGTCGAGCCTCCTGGCGTAAAGTGGTATGTACTATCTTTCAAGTCAATGAATAAACTGTTATGCACTAAATTTCAACTAAGATTTTCTAGAATTGTGAAGTTGCTCGAAAAGTTTTGATAAAAAAAGATAAAAATATCTTTTCTTTGAGTTACTTCAATTGTTGTATAGGAAATATTGTGTATCTTAATAGGTTTTGTACTTTGGGAGAGAAACAAAAAAATGCAAAAATAGTTGCATAAGTGATAATTTGCAGGTAGAATTACGTCGCTCTATTTATGGTATGGGTTAACCAAACATTAATTGAGTCGTTTGATGTAATCATTTATCAAATGGCATTGCAGATTTTGTAATGTAAAAATGTTCCTAATTTTGGAACTATATAGGTTTAACTGAGCTCCCTTAATTAACTTATTAAGTGGTAGTTTGGTTTTTTTATTAGCTAAATTTTTTAATTGGAGCTCTGGTCTAATGCAGAACCAAAGAATCCGTATCCGCTTGAAAGCATTCGATCACCGTTTGATCGATCAATCTACTGCGGAGATCGTAGAAACAGCTAAACGTACTGGTGCACAAGTTCGTGGTCCAATTCCTTTACCAACTCGTAAAGAACGTTTCACTGTATTGATTTCTCCACACGTGAACAAAGATGCACGTGATCAATATGAAATCCGTACTCACAAACGTTTAGTTGATATTGTTGAACCAACAGAAAAAACTGTTGATGCATTAATGCGTTTAGATCTAGCTGCTGGCGTTGATGTTCAGATTAGTCTAGGTTAATTGGGAATTTTAAGAGGTTATTACAATGATTGGTTTAATCGGTCGTAAAGTTGGTATGACCCGCGTTTTCACTGAAGACGGCGTGTCTATTCCAGTTACCGTTATCGAAATCGAAGCCAACCGTGTTACTCAAGTTAAAACCCTTGAAAACGATGGCTATTCTGCAATTCAAGTTACTACTGGCTCTAAAAAAGCAAGTCGTGTAACTAAACCAGAAGCAGGTCATTTCGTGAAAGCAGGTGTTGAAGCTGGTCGCGGTTTATGGGAATTTCGTACTGAAGGTGAAGAATTCACTTTAGGTCAAGAAATCAATGTTGACATCTTCACAGATGTTAAAAAAGTCGATGTTACTGGTACATCAAAAGGTAAAGGTTTCCAAGGCGGTGTTAAACGCTGGAACTTCCGTACTCAAGATGCTACACACGGTAACTCTTTATCACATCGTGTACTTGGTTCTATTGGTCAAAACCAAACTCCGGGTCGTGTGTTTAAAGGTAAAAAAATGGCTGGACACTTAGGTGCTGAGCGTGTAACTGTTCAATCACTTGAAGTTGTTCGTGTAGATGCTGAGCGTAAATTATTATTAGTTAAAGGTGCTGTTCCAGGCGCAACTAATAGTGATGTTATCGTAAAACCGGCAGTTAAAGCATAAGTCTAGGAGATAGAGATGGAATTACAAGTTGTAGGTGCAAATGCACTAACTGTTTCTGAAACTACCTTCGGACGTGAGTTTAATGAAGCATTAATCCACCAAGTAGTTGTTGCTTATGCAGCAGGTGCTCGTCAAGGATCTCGTGCTCAAAAAACTCGTGCTGAAGTGTCTGGTTCAGGTAAAAAACCTTGGCGTCAAAAAGGTACAGGCCGTGCACGTTCTGGTGATATCAAATCACCAATCTGGCGTTCAGGTGGTATCACTTTTGCTGCGAAACCACAAGATCACAGCCAGAAAGTGAACAAAAAAATGTACCGTGGTGCAATTAAGAGCATTCTTTCTGAATTAGTTCGTCAAGACCGTTTAGTGGTTGTTGAGAAATTCGAAATTGATGCACCAAAAACTAAAGTATTAGCACAAAAATTAAAAGATATGGCGTTAACTGACGCTCTTATCATTACTGCAAGCTTAGATGAAAATCTATTCTTAGCTGCACGCAACCTTTATAAAGTAGATGTGCGTGATGTTCAAGGTATCGACCCAGTTAGCTTAATTGCTTTCGATAAAGTGGTTGTTACTGTTGATGCAGTAAAACAAATTGAGGAGATGTTAGCATGATTCAACAAGAACGTTTGCTAAATGTGTTAAAAGCACCACATATCTCTGAAAAAGCGACGAATAATGCTGAAAAAGGCAACACTATCGTTTTCAAAGTAGCATTGGATGCTAACAAAGTTGAAATTGCAAATGCAGTTGAGCAACTATTTGAAGTGAAAGTGGACTCTGTTCGTACTGTTATCGTTAAAGGTAAAACTAAGCGTCGCGGTGCTAAAATGGGTCGTCGTAGTGACTGGAAAAAAGCTTATGTAACTCTTCAAGAAGGTCAATCACTTGACTTCGTTGAAGGTGCGGCAGAGTAATAAAACGGAGGAATAAAATACAATGGCTATCGTTAAATGTAAGCCGACCTCCGCTGGTCGTCGTCACGTAGTTAAAGTTGTTAACGCAGAATTACATAAGGGTAAACCTTATGCACCATTATTAGATACTAAATCTAGAACTGGTGGTCGTAACAATTTAGGTCGTATTACAACTCGTCACATTGGTGGCGGTCATAAACAACACTATCGTTTAATTGACTTCAAACGTAACAAGTTAGACATTCCAGCTGTTGTTGAGCGTTTAGAATACGATCCAAACCGTTCTGCAAACATTGCATTAGTTCTTTATAAAGATGGTGAGCGCCGTTATATCTTAGCACCAAAAGGCTTATCTGCTGGTGATACGATTCAAGCAGGTGCTTCAGCTCCGATTAAAGTAGGTAATGCGTTACCTATGCGTAATATCCCTGTTGGTTCTACAGTTCACAATGTTGAATTAAAACCAGGTAAAGGTGGTCAAATTGCTCGTTCTGCTGGTAGCTACGTGCAAATTATCGCTCGTGAAGGTAACTATGTTACTTTACGTCTTCGTTCAGGCGAAATGCGTAAAGTTTTAGCTGAGTGTACTGCAACCATCGGTGAAGTAGGTAACTCAGAACATATGCTTCGCGTACTTGGTAAAGCAGGTGCAAACCGTTGGAGAGGTATTCGTCCAACAGTTCGTGGTACTGCAATGAACCCGGTAGACCACCCACACGGTGGTGGTGAAGGTCGTAACTTCGGTAAACACCCAGTTACACCTTGGGGCGTTCAAACCAAAGGTAAGAAAACTCGTCACAACAAACGTACTGATAAATTCATCGTACGTCGTCGTGGCAAATAATTTTATTCATTAACTAAAAGGTAAACACCAATGCCACGTTCCCTCAAGAAAGGTCCTTTCCTTGACCTACACTTGTTGAAGAAGGTAGAGAAGGCGGTGGAAAGCGGGGATAAAAAACCAATTAAAACTTGGTCCCGTCGTTCAATGATCATTCCATCAATGATTGGTTTGACCATCGCAGTCCATAATGGTCGTCAGCACGTTCCTGTTTATGTTTCCGATGAAATGATCGGCCATAAATTAGGTGAATTTGCCCCGACTCGTACATACCGCGGTCACGCCGCAGATAAGAAAGCTAAGAAATAAGAGGTAAAAGATGGAAACTATTGCTAAACATCGTTACGCTCGTACTTCTGCCCAAAAAGCTCGCTTAGTTGCTGATTTAATCCGTGGTAAAAAAGTTGCGCAAGCATTAGAAATCTTAACTTTCACTAACAAAAAAGCAGCTGCTTTAGTGAAGAAAGTATTAGAGTCTGCTATTGCAAACGCAGAGCACAATGACGGTGCAGATGTCGATGATCTTAAAGTTGCTAAAATCTTCGTTGATGAAGGTCCAAGCATGAAACGTGTAATGCCACGTGCAAAAGGTCGTGCAGATCGTATTTTAAAACGTACAAGCCACATTACTGTGGTTGTGTCAGATCGTTAATTAAGTGGAGAATAACAAATGGGTCAGAAAGTACATCCTAATGGTATTCGCCTAGGTATTGTTAAACCTTGGAACTCTACTTGGTTCGCGAATACACAAGATTTCGCTGATAATCTTGAAGGCGATTTCAAAGTACGTCAATTTTTAAACAAAGAGTTAGCGAACGCTTCTGTATCACGTATCACTATTGAGCGTCCTGCAAAAAGTATTCGTGTAACTATTCACACAGCCCGTCCTGGTATCGTTATCGGTAAAAAAGGCGAAGATGTTGAAAAATTACGCAACGCAGTTGCTAAAATTGCTGGTGTTCCAGCTCAAATCAATATCGCTGAAGTGAAAAAACCAGAGCTAGATGCAAAATTAGTTGCTGATAGCATCGCTTCTCAACTTGAACGTCGTGTTATGTTCCGCCGTGCTATGAAGAAAGCGGTTCAGAACGCAATGAAATTAGGTGCTAAGGGTATCAAAGTTGAAGTTAGCGGTCGTTTAGGTGGTGCAGAAATTGCTCGCTCAGAGTGGTATCGTGAAGGTCGAGTGCCTCTACATACACTTCGTGCAGACATCGATTATAACACTGCTGAAGCTCACACCACTTACGGCGTAATTGGCGTAAAAGTGTGGATCTTCAAAGGTGAGATTCTTGGTGGAATGGCTGCAGTGATTGAATCTGAAAAAGAACCAGCGGCACAGCCTAAAAAGCCAGCTCGCAAAGGTCGTAAATAAGGAGATCACTGAATGTTACAACCAAAACGTACAAAATTCCGTAAAGTACACAAAGGCCGTAACCGTGGTATCGCGGGCGGTACAGAAGTGAGCTTCGGTTCATTCGGTTTAAAAGCGATTGGTCGTGGTCGTTTAACTGCTCGTCAAATTGAAGCTGCTCGTCGTGCGATGAGCCGTGCAGTAAAACGTCAAGGTAAAATCTGGATCCGCGTGTTCCCAGACAAACCAATCACTGAAAAACCATTAGAAGTCCGTATGGGTAAAGGTAAAGGTAACGTTGAATACTGGGTAGCCTTAATCCAACCGGGTAAAGTTCTCTATGAAATGGATGGTGTATCTGAAGAAGTTGCTCGTAACGCATTCGCATTAGCGGCAGCTAAACTTCCGTTCAAAACCACATTTGTAACTAAAACGGTGATGTAATGAAAGCTCAAGAACTACGTAATAAAAGTGTTGAAGAGCTGAATGGTGAGTTAGTGAACCTTTTAGGTGAACAATTCAAATTGCGTATGCAAGCAGCCACCGGTCAGCTTCAACAAACCCACCAGTTAAAACAAGTGCGTCGTAGCATTGCACAAGTTAAAACTGTATTAACCGAAAAGGCGGGTGAATAATGACTGATAAAATTCGTACAGTACAAGGTAAAGTGGTTAGCGACAAAATGGACAAATCATTTGTGGTTGCTATCGAACGTACAGTTAAACATCCAATCTATGGTAAGTTTATCCGTCGTACAACTAAACTTCATGTACACGATGAAAACAACGAAGCTAAATTAGGTGATGTTGTTGAAATTAAGGAATGTCGTCCTGTTTCAAAAACTAAATCTTGGACTTTAGTTCGTGTAGTTGAAAAAGCAATTGTTGCTTAATTAACTATTATCAAATAAAAACCTCGGTTACTACCGAGGTTTTTATTTTAGTCTCATTGCTTTTGCAAAAAATTAGGATTTTTTGACCGCTTGTTTAAAGCTTTGAGTATTTATATTTTACTTTAGAAATATAAATCTAAATGGTGCTACAGGAAAGAAAATAATCCTTAAAAATAACTTGATTAATTCCTCTATTTTGTAGTATATTTTGCATCCTGTTTATATAGTGTAAACAGGTTCGTCCCGAAAGGGTGTTTTTTTTATTTAACGGAGCACTAATATGATCCAAGAACAGACTATGCTGGATGTTGCTGATAACTCAGGGGCTCGTAGCGTAATGTGTATCAAGGTTCTAGGTGGATCGCACCGTCGTTACGCTGCTATTGGCGATATCATTAAAGTTACTGTAAAAGAAGCAATTCCACGCGGTAAAGTTAAAAAAGGTGATGTGTTAAAAGCAGTTGTTGTGCGCACCAAGAAGGGTGTTCGTCGCCCAGATGGCGCAGTTATTCGTTTCGATGGCAACGCTTGTGTAATTTTAAACAATAACACAGAGCAACCAATCGGTACTCGTATTTTTGGACCGGTGACTCGTGAACTTCGTTCTGAGAAGTTTATGAAAATCATCTCTTTAGCTCCAGAAGTACTGTAAGGAGAGAATGTAATGGCTGCTAAAATCCGTCAAAACGATGAAGTAATTGTTCTTGCTGGTAAAGACAAGGGCAAACGTGGTAAGGTAACTTCTGTGTTACCAAATGGTAAAGTGGTTGTTGAAGGGATCAACATAATCACTAAACATGAAAAACCAGTTCCAGCATTAGGTAAAGCTGGTGGTTTAGTGAAAAAAGAAGCTGCGATTGATGCGTCAAACGTTGCAATCTTTAACCCGGCAACAAATAAAGCTGACCGTGTAGGTTTTAGAATTGAAGACGGCAAAAAAGTACGTTTCTTCAAATCTAATAATGAAATCATTTAATTAACTGGAGTAATGCGATGGCGAAACTGCATGATTACTACAGAGATACAGTAGTTAATGAATTAAAAGAGAAATTCAACTACTCATCTGTCATGCAAGTCCCACGAATCGAAAAGATAACCCTGAATATGGGTGTGGGTGAAGCATTGACCGACAAAAAACTGTTAGATAACGCAGTAGCAGATTTAACAGCAATCAGCGGTCAAAAACCTTTAATTACAAAAGCACGCAAATCTGTTGCAGGCTTTAAAATCCGTCAGGGATATCCAATCGGATGCAAAGTAACCCTACGTGGTGAACGTATGTGGGAATTCTTTGAAAGATTGATTACTATCGCTGTTCCACGTATCCGTGACTTCCGTGGTTTAAACGCTAAGTCATTCGATGGTCGTGGTAATTACAGTATGGGTGTTCGTGAACAAATCATTTTCCCTGAAATCGACTACGATAAAGTAGATCGTGTACGTGGTTTAGATATTACTATTACCACAACAGCGAAAAGCGATGAAGAAGGTCAAGCTTTATTAGCGGCTTTCAATTTCCCATTCCGTAAATAAGGTAGGTTATCGTGGCAAAACAATCAATGATCGCACGTGATGTAAAACGTGCTAAATTAGCTGATAAATTCTACGCAAAACGTGAAGAGTTAAAGAAAATCATCTCTGATGTAAACTCTTCAGATGGAGAACGTTGGGATGCAGTGTTAAAATTACAAACACTTCCACGTGATTCTAGCCCGATTCGTCAGCGTAATCGTTGCCGTCAAACTGGTCGTCCACATGGTGTACTTCGTAAGTTTGGTTTAAGCCGTATTAAAGTCCGTGAAGCTGCAATGCGTGGCGAAATCCCGGGTCTTAAGAAAGCTAGCTGGTAATAACCTCTTTTAATTTGGAATCATGGGAGTAAATACATGAGCATGCAAGATCCAATCGCAGATATGCTGACCCGTATTCGTAACGGTCAAGCTGCGAACAAAGTTGCAATCAGTATGCCTTCATCTAAGTTAAAAGTTGCTATTGCAAATGTTTTAGCTGAAGAAGGTTATATCGAAAGCGTTAAAGTTGTTGAGGGTGCAAAACCTGAACTGGAAATTACTTTAAAATATTTCCAAAATAAACCAGTTGTAGAAAGTATTCAACGTGTGAGCCGTCCTGGTCTTCGTATTTACAAACGTAAAGACGAGTTACCAAAAGTAATGGGTGGTTTAGGTATTGCAGTTGTTTCTACATCTAAAGGTGTAATGACCGACCGTGCTGCTCGTCAAGCAGGTTTAGGCGGTGAAATTATCTGTTACGTAGCATAATAGAGAGGTAGGAAAAATGTCTCGTGTTGCAAAAGCACCTGTTAATATTCCTGCCGGTGTTGAGGTAAAACTTAACGGTCAGCTATTAACAGTTAAAGGTAAAAACGGCGAGTTATCTCGCGAAATTCATCATGCAGTTGAAGTAAAACATGACGCTAACGCATTAACTTTTGCACCTCGTGAAGGTGTTGCTAATGCAGATGCGCAAGCAGGTACTGCTCGTGCACTTGTTAATGCTATGGTTATCGGTGTTACTGAAGGCTTTACTAAGAAATTGCAATTAGTGGGTGTTGGTTACAGAGCCCAAATGAAAGGCAACTCAGTTGCTTTAAGTTTAGGTTTCTCACACCCTGTAGAACATGCGTTGCCAGCAGGCGTAACTGGTGAATGTCCATCACAAACAGAAATTATTCTGAAAAGTGCTGACAAACAGTTAATCGGTCAAGTGGCAGCAGATATTCGTGCATACCGCAAACCTGAGCCTTATAAAGGTAAAGGTGTACGTTACTCTGATGAAGTAGTACGTACTAAAGAAGCGAAGAAAAAGTAAAGTAAGGTAACACTATGGATAAGAAAGTAGCTCGTATCCGTCGTGCAAGCCGTGCACGTCACTTAATGAGAGAGCAAGGTGCAACACGCTTAGTCGTGCATCGTACCCCGCGTCATATCTATGCGCAGGTTATCGCACCAAACGGCTCAGAAGTTTTAGCAGCAGCTTCAACTGTTGAGAAAGTAATTAAAGAGCAAGTTAAATATACTGGTAATAAAGAAGCCGCAGCAGTAGTGGGTAAAATCGTTGCTGAGCGTGCGATTGCCAAAGGTATTCAAGCGGTTGCATTCGATCGTTCAGGTTTCAAATACCACGGTCGTGTACAATCATTAGCAGATGCTGCTCGTGAAGCTGGTCTTCAGTTCTAATAGAGGAATTTGAGATGTCAAACATCGAAAAACAAGCTGGTGAACTGCAGGAAAAGCTAATCGCGGTTAACCGTGTATCTAAAACCGTAAAAGGTGGTCGTATTATGAGTTTCACTGCTTTAACAGTAGTGGGCGATGGTAACGGTCGTGTAGGTTTTGGTTACGGTAAAGCACGTGAAGTTCCAGCAGCAATCCAAAAAGCGATGGAAAAAGCTCGTCGCAATATGATTAATGTAGCTTTAAATGAAGGAACATTACAACATCCTGTTAAAGGTTCACACACTGGTTCACGTGTATTTATGCAACCAGCAAGCGAAGGTACTGGTATCATCGCTGGTGGTGCAATGCGTGCTGTGTTAGAAGTAGCAGGTGTTCGTAACGTTCTTTCTAAAGCGTACGGTTCAACCAACCCAATTAACGTTGTTCGTGCAACAATTGATGCACTTGAGAACATGAAATCACCTGAAATGGTTGCTGCAAAACGTGGCAAAACAGTTGAAGAAATTTTGGGGTAATTGGATATGGCAAAAATTAAAGTAACTCAAACTCGTAGCTCTATCGCTCGTTTACCGAAACATAAAGCAACGTTAAAAGGCTTAGGTCTTCGTCATATTCGTCATACTGTAGAACTTGAAGATACACCAGCAGTGCGTGGTATGATCAATCAAGTATCTTATATGGTTAAAGTGGAGGAATAATAGAATGCGTTTAAATTCTCTTTCTCCGGCTGAAGGTGCTAAGCACAGTGCAAAACGTTTAGGTCGCGGTATTGGTTCTGGTTTAGGTAAAACTGGTGGTCGTGGTCATAAAGGTCAAAAATCTCGTTCAGGTGGGAAAGTTCGCCGTGGTTTCGAGGGTGGTCAAATGCCTTTATACCGTCGTTTACCAAAATTTGGTTTTACTTCACTACAAGCATTACGCGTAGCTGAAATTCGTTTAAACGACTTAGCTAAAGTAGATGGTAACGAAGTAACTTTAGATGCGTTAAAAGCAGCTAATATCATTACTAAAGATATTTTATCAGCTAAAGTTATTTTAGCTGGTAAAATTGAAAAAGCAGTTGTGGTTAAAGGCTTACGTGTAACTAAAGGTGCTAAAGCTGCTATCGAAGCTGCTGGCGGTTCTATCGAGGAATAATAGATGGCAAAGCAACCAGGGTACCAAGGTAGTACACAAAAAGGGACTGGCGAGCTTAAATCAAGATTGTTATTTGTTTTAGGTGCGTTAATCGTTTTCCGTATCGGTTCTTTTATACCTGTTCCTGGCATTGATGCTTCTGTATTATCCGAATTAATTCGACAACAGCAAGGCACCATCATTGATATGTTTAATATGTTCTCTGGTGGTGCTTTAAGCCGTGCATCTATATTTGCATTAGGTATTATGCCTTATATTTCAGCGTCAATTATTATTCAATTATTGACAGCGATTCATCCCCCTTTAGCTGAATTGAAAAAAGAAGGTGAGGCTGGTCGTAGAAAAATTAGCAAATATACGCGATATGGTACATTGCTATTAGCATTTATTCAGTCTATTGGTATTTCACTAGCCCTACCGAATATGGTACAAGGATTAGTTCCTAATCCAAGTATGTTATTCTATATAACTTCTGTAATTAGCTTAGTAACGGGAACTATGTTTCTAATGTGGCTAGGTGAGCAAATCACTGAACGTGGTATCGGAAACGGTATCTCATTGATTATTTTTGCAGGTATTGTTGCAGATCTTCCTGCAACAATTGGGCAGACAATTGAACAAACTCGCCAAGGTGAGCTGTCTTTCATTGTATTATTACTAGTAGCAATAATTGCATTTGCAGTAACCTATTTTGTTGTTTTTGTTGAACGTGGACAAAGAAGAATTGTTGTGAATTATGCAAGTCGCCAGCAAGGTAGAATGATGGCACCTGCAAGATCTTCTCACTTACCACTTAAAGTTAATATGGCAGGCGTAATACCGGCAATTTTTGCTTCAAGTATTATTTTATTCCCTGCAAGTATTACTCAATGGTTTGGTCAAAGTGAAGGTTTTGAATGGTTATTTAACCTTTCACAACTATTACAGCCAGGTCAACCATTGTATATTGTACTATTTACAATGGCAGTGATTTTCTTCGCATTCTTCTATACAGGAATGCAGTATAATCCTCGTGATACAGCGGATAATCTTAAGAAATCAGGTGCGTTTGTACCAGGTTATCGACCAGGCGAACAAACATCTCGTTATATTGATAAAGTAATGACGCGCTTAACTTTAATCGGTGCGTTGTATATTACTTTTGTTTGTTTGGTTCCTTATATCATTACATCATTATGGAAAGTTCCATTCCAATTAGGTGGAACCTCTTTATTAATTGTAGTGGTTGTTATTATGGATTTCATCGCACAGGTTCAGAGTCATTTAATGTCTCAACAATATGATTCTGTGTTGAAGAAAGCTAACTTAAAAGGCTTAGGTCAATAAGCCCTTAACAAAGGATAAGCAATGAAAGTTCGTGCTTCAGTTAAAAGAATGTGCCGTAATTGTAAAGTAATCAAACGTGAAGGTGTGGTTCGTGTAATTTGTAGCGATCCTAAACACAAACAACGTCAAGGTTAATTTTACGCATATTTCTTGCAAAGAACCTGCTGAGCAGTTATACTGCTCAGCTCATTCGTCCTGATATACTGTTTGAGTATCCTGAAACGGGCTTTTCAAGATCAGTATATCAATAAACTTAAATAATAGGAGTGCATAGTGGCCCGTATTGCAGGCATTAACATTCCTGATCAAAAACACACTGTAATCGCATTAACTGCAATTTACGGTATCGGTAAAACTCGTGCTAAAGCAATTTGTGCTGCAACGGGTATTGCTGAAGATGTAAAGATCAGAGAATTGTCTGAAGAGCAGATTGAAAAACTGCGTGAAGAAGTTGGTAAATTTACTGTCGAAGGTGATTTACGTCGTGAAGTGACTTTAAGCATCAAACGTCTTTTAGACCTAGGTTGCTACCGTGGTTTACGTCATCGTCGTAGTTTACCGGTACGTGGTCAACGTACTAAGACTAATGCGCGTACCCGTAAAGGTCCACGCAAACCGATCAAAAAATAGTCGGAGTAGATAAATAATGGCTAAAACACCAGTTCGCGCACGTAAGCGCGTTAAAAAACAGATTGCAGATGGCGTAGCTCATATCCACGCATCTTTCAATAACACAATCGTTACTATTACTGACCGTCAAGGTAACGCTCTAGCATGGGCAACTGCAGGTGGTTCAGGTTTCCGTGGTTCTCGTAAATCAACTCCATTTGCTGCTCAAGTTGCTGCAGAGCGTTGTGCAGAAATGGTTAAAGAGTTTGGTTTAAAGAATTTGGAAGTTATGGTTAAAGGTCCGGGTCCAGGTCGTGAATCTACAATCCGTGCATTAAATGCAGCGGGTTTCCGTATCACGAACATTACAGATGTGACTCCGATTCCTCATAACGGTTGTCGTCCACCGAAAAAACGTCGCGTATAATTGACGTTAGAATAATTGGAGAAAGAAAATGGCAAGATATTTGGGTCCTAAGCTCAAGCTAAGCCGTCGTGAAGGTACTGATTTATTCTTAAAATCAGGCGTTCGTGCGATTGAATCAAAATGTAGAAATAGACTTGATGTAGCTCCTGGTCAGCATGGTGCTCGCAAGCCACGTTTATCTGACTACGGTAGTCAATTACGTGAAAAACAAAAAGTTCGCCGTATTTATGGTATCTTAGAGCGTCAATTCCGTAACTATTATACAGAAGCGAATCGCTTAAAAGGTAATACAGGTGAAAACTTATTAGTATTATTAGAAGGTCGTTTAGATAACGTAGTTTATCGTATGGGTTTTGCTGCAACTCGTGCTGAAGCACGCCAACTTGTTAGCCACAAATCTATCGTAGTAAACGGTCGTGTAGTAAACATTCCTTCATTCCAAGTTTCTGTTGATGATGTGGTTGCTGTTCGTGAAAAATCGAAAAAACAAGCACGTATTAAGGCATCATTAGAATTAGCTACTCAACGTGAAAAACCAACATGGTTAGAAGTTGACGCAACTAAAATGGAAGGCGTATTTAAACGTCGTCCTGAGCGTTCTGATCTATCAGCAGATATTAATGAACATCTGATTGTTGAGCTTTACTCTAAATAATAGTTAGCTTAACCGCAAAGAGAGGAAAAAATGCAGGGTTCTGTGACAGAATTTTTAAAGCCACACTTAGTGAATATTGAGCAAGTAAGCTCAACTCATGCTAAAGTGACATTAGAGCCGTTAGAGCGTGGTTTTGGCCATACGTTAGGTAACGCACTTCGCCGCATTTTACTTTCATCTATGCCGGGTTGTGCAGTTACTGAAGTTGAAATTGATGGTGTATTACATGAATACAGCAGCAAAGAAGGCGTTCAGGAAGATATTCTTGAGGTATTATTAAACCTTAAAGGTCTAGCGGTAAAAGTGCAAAATAAAGATGATATTATTTTGACACTAAATAAATCTGGAATTGGCCCTGTAACTGCAGCCGACATCACACACGATGGCGATGTGGAAATTGTAAATCCCGATCATGTTATCTGTAATTTAACAGATAAGAATGCGTCAATTAATATGCGTATTCGAGTTCAACGTGGTCGTGGTTATGTGCCTGCATCTGCACGTCTTCATACTCAAAACGATGACCGCCCAATTGGTCGTTTATTGGTAGATGCACGTTTCAGCCCAGTAGATCGCATTGCTTATAATGTCGAAGCTGCTCGTGTTGAACAACGTACAGACTTAGATAAATTAGTTATTGAGATGGAAACTAATGGTACATTAGATCCAGAAGAAGCTATCCGTCGTGCTGCAACGATTTTAGCAGAACAACTTGCTGCATTCGTTGATTTGCGTGATGTTCGTCAGCCTGAAGTGAAAGAAGAAAAACCGGAGTTTGATCCTATTCTTCTTCGTCCAGTAGATGACTTAGAGCTGACAGTTCGTTCTGCTAACTGTTTGAAAGCAGAGACAATTCACTATATCGGTGATTTAGTCCAACGTACAGAAGTTGAACTACTTAAAACCCCTAACTTGGGTAAAAAATCTCTTACAGAGATTAAAGATGTTCTTGCTTCTCGTGGCTTATCACTCGGTATGCGCCTTGAAAACTGGCCACCTGCAAGTATTGCAGAAGACTAGTTTCGGTATAGATTTTCTAAGAAGGAATAGGTTATGCGCCATCGTAAGAGTGGACGTCAATTAAACCGTAACAGCAGCCATCGCCAAGCGATGTTCCGTAATATGGCAAGTTCTCTAGTTGAACATGAGATCATCAAGACAACTTTACCAAAAGCAAAAGAGTTACGTCGTGTAGTTGAACCGTTAATTACTTTAGCTAAAGCAGATAGCGTTGCAAATCGCCGTTTAGCTTTTGCCCGTACACGCAACGTTGATACAGTTGCTAAATTATTCAATGAATTAGGTCCGCGTTTTGCAAATCGTGCTGGTGGTTACACCCGCATCTTAAAATGTGGTTTCCGTGCAGGCGATAATGCACCAATGGCATACATTGAGTTAGTAGATCGTCCGGAAGTTGCAGCAGAAGCAGCAGCGGAATAATCTAATTAAGTTTGAGCCTAAAACCCCGATAGAAATATCGGGGTTTTTATTTTGCAAAAAATTGCTAAAAGATCACCGCTTGTAATTGTTTCTTATGAGTAAATAATTTATTCACATTTTTTCTCTTTATCTTTTTATTATTAGATATAAACTAATCACAATTTTTGATACTTAAAAGGATTCCCAATGAAAAATGTATTAGTTATTAAGTCTAGTATTTTGGCCGCTAACTCTCAATCAAATCACTTAGTTGATTATTTTAAAAGCAAAATTTCAGCTAATATCACTGAATATGATTTCGGTGCTAACCCATTACCATATTATGATCTTAACGCTGCAGTAGGTACTCGTTCTGAGCCGCAAAATGATGCACAACGCCAAGCATTAACATTATCAGATAAGCTTATTGGTGAAGTGAAAGCAGCGGATGTATTAGTTTTCGGTGTGCCAATGTATAACTTAGGCATTCCTGCACAGTTAAAAACCTATATTGATTATTTAAACCGTGCGGGCGTGACTTTCCAATATGGTGCAAACGGTCCTGAAGGTTTAATCACTGGTAAAAAAGCGATTGTGGTGTTAGCTCACGGCGGCATCTATAAAGATGGTCCTGCTGATTTAGCAAAAACCTATATGCAAACAGTGTTAAACTTTATCGGTATTTCTGATGTTGAGTTTGTGTATGCGGAAGGTATCGGTTACGGTCCGGAGGTGGCAGAAAAGGCGGTTACAGCAGCGAAAATAGAATTAGATCGTATTGCAGCAACATTCTAAGGAAATAATTATCATGGTAGGGGCAAATAATGATTTGCCCCTACGTCTTTTTGATTTAGCGATCTTCCTTGTTTTTTTGCAAAAAATCTGTATAATTTGACCGCTTGTTTTCTCTTTTTGAGACAAGTTCGTTACCCTCACCTCGAACGAGGGTTTATTTTTTACTATCAACATTTAGAGGAAAGGTTATGGTAACCATTCGTTTAACTCGTGGCGGAGCTAAAAAACGCCCATTTTACCAAATCGTGGTAGCGGACAGCCGTTCACCTCGTGATGGTCGCTTTATCGAGCGTATCGGTTTCTTCAATCCATTAGCAGCAGGCCAAGCTGAGCGTTTACGTTTAGATGTAGCTAAAGTGGATGCTTGGGTTGCTAAAGGTGCTGATTTATCAGACCGTGTTGCTTCTTTAGTTAAAGAAGCTCGCAAAGCAGCTTAATTTTTTAAGCCAAAATTATATAAGTAGGTGGGTATGAGCGAACAAAAAATCGAAGTTGTCGGGAAATTAGGTTCAACCTATGGCATCCGTGGCTGGTTACGCCTCTATTCATCAACAGAACAATCTGAAAGTATTTTCGATTATCAGCCATGGTTTTTAAAAATTAAAGGGCAGTGGCAAGAGGTCGAATTAGAAAGCTGGCGTTATCATAGCAATGATTTGATTGTGAAATTAAAAGGTACGGAAGACCGTGAAGCAGCACAGTTATTAACCAATGCTGAAATTGGTGTGGATTTATCTGTGTTTCCTGAATTGGAAGAAGGTGATTATTACTGGCACGACTTAATCGGTTGTACAGTTGTAAACTTAGAAGGCTACACAATGGGAACTGTAACTGAAATGATGGAAACAGGTTCAAATGATGTATTAGTGGTGCGTGCAAACAGCAAAGATGCTTTCGGTAAACAAGAACGATTAATTCCGTTCTTATATGAACAAGTAGTTAAAAGAGTAGATCTCGCCACCAAAACCATTACGGTGGAGTGGGATGCTGGTTTCTAACCTCAGGTATGCGGTTAGCTTTTAAAAGCATTTGAGGAGTTAATTATGTGGATTGGTATCATTTCACTGTTTCCTGAAATGTTTAAAGCAATCACCGATTTTGGGGTAACAGGACGTGCAGTTAAACAAAACCTACTGCAAATTGAGTGTTGGAATCCTCGTGATTTTACATTCGATAAACATAAAACTGTAGATGACCGCCCTTATGGTGGTGGTCCGGGAATGTTAATGATGGTTCAGCCTTTGCGTGATGCAATTCATGCAGCTAAAGAGGCTGCCAAGGCAGTAGATGGTGTAGAGGCTAAAGTAATTTACCTTTCACCACAAGGACGTAAGCTCGATCAAGCCGGCGTGCAAACGTTAGCTTCAAATCAGAAACTGATTTTAATCTGTGGACGATATGAAGGGGTTGATGAGAGGTTGATTCAAACCGAAGTTGATGAGGAATGGTCAATCGGAGATTACGTGCTGACAGGGGGAGAATTGCCTGCAATGACATTAATTGATGCAGTTGCAAGGTTTGTTCCGGGTGTATTAGGCAAGCAAGCTTCGGCGTTGGAAGATTCTTTCGCGGAAGGTTTATTGGATTGCCCGCATTATACCCGCCCTGAAGTGTTAGACGGTATGCCTGTCCCGGAAGTACTGATGTCTGGACATCACGAACAAATTCGCAAATGGCGGTTAGAACAATCGCTTGAGAGAACGTGGTTAAGACGCCCTGAGCTATTGGATAGCCTAGCTCTGACTGACGAACAGCGAGTGTTGTTGAATAAAATCAAAAAACAACACAAAATCAGTTAATTCTAGGATTTAGAAGGTTTTTAAAATGAGTAACATCATCAAACAACTTGAACAAGAACAGTTAAAACAAAATTTACCTAGCTTCCGTCCGGGTGACACATTAGAAGTTAAGGTATGGGTAGTAGAAGGTAGTAAAAAACGTTTGCAAGCGTTCGAAGGCGTGGTTATTGCAATTCGTAACCGTGGCTTGCACTCTGCATTCACACTACGTAAAGTTTCAAACGGCGTAGGCGTTGAACGTGTATTCCAAACTCACTCACCGGTAATCGACACTATTACAGTTAAACGTAAAGGTGCGGTACGTAAAGCTAAACTTTACTACTTACGTGAGCGTTCAGGTAAATCTGCACGTATCAAAGAGCGTCTTGGCAACTAATTGGTTGCAGAATAGCTTAGCTGATATGCATAAAAGCCTTGGGAAGACCAAGGCTTTTTTCTTATAAAATGATCTGGCAAGCGGTTATTTTTCGTGATTTTTTTGCAAATAGCGATCTTCAAATTTGGTTTGATGGCGTTCTATCACTTCTGTCATTGAGATGCCGTACCTGTCTGCCAGAACGAATAGATTGTCCATCACATCGCCTAGCTCTTCAATTAAATTATCCCGCTTTTGCTTTTGTGATGCTTCCGTTTCATCCGGTCGTTCACGCCCGATTTCAATAGCTCTCACCGCACAGGCAACCTCGCCGATTTCTTCGGTGAGATAGGTCATTCTCATAAAAGGATTACGTTCATACCAACCTTGTTGTTGATAAAATTCCCGAACCCATTGTTGATATTGTTCGATTTGCATTTTTTGTTCCTAATAGAAAAACGAGCAAGCGGTTAAATTTGCAAAAATATTTGTAAATTTGACCGCTTGTAAAAGGTGTTAGTGATTATTCCGCTTCAGACAAAATGATCCAGCCGCTGTCTAGCCAGTCGCAGATGGTATCTAGCATAAGCTCTAATTCCGCCTGATCTAACACTTTAGAAGCAAGTTTATTCCACGAAATTGAGTCGCCATTGGCGATACGGATTAACAACGCCATTTCTGCCTCGTTGAGTTCATCAATCCATTCACCGTTCACATAAAGACGTTGCGGATTCTCAGTGTAGAGAATTTTCACGTTTGCATCTTGTTGTAACCAACCGCCTTCTTCCAGTACTTGCTGGACTTCGTCCGGATAATATTCGTTATCAGTTTGCAGTAGTTCATAACGGCGAGCACTTGCTGCTGTTGCGACGCTATGAGTGAATATATCATCAAACTGCTCGGAGTTTTGTAGCAAATCAATAAGTTGGTGTTTCAACTCTTTAACCATTTTAGGATCTAATAAGGCATTCGGCTGCTCGTCCGGGCTTAGGCGGAATGGGAGCTGAAACTCTGCAGTGTTGATAATTTCAGATTGTTGCTCAATTGTTTTACAGATATTTTCCAATAAATCTGTCGCATTTGGATAACGTAGTCCAAAGGAGAAGGTAAGCCCTTGGTTGCTTTCTGATACGCCATAATGAGCCATACGAGAAGGAACATAGAGCACATCACCCGGATTCATCACTTCATCCAGCACTAACTCACCCATATCATCAAAGATGCGGATAGGCTGGTTTGGTTTAAATTCTGTGCTAGGATCGCACCATTTGCCGAGCTGCCAACGGCGTTGGCCGTAGCCTTGCACGAGGAAAACATCATATTCATCATAATGTTTTCCCACTGTTCCCCCTAATGGAGAGCAAGAAACCATAATATCATCTCGCTGCCACTGCGGAATAAAACCAAAGGCTTGCCATAATTCGCCTAATTCAGGTGACCATTGTTCAAGATTTTGCACCATAATAGACCATTGTTCCGGTAATTTTTGGAGATCTTCCTCTGCAAGTGGGCTACTTTTAACAGACCAGTTATCATTCTTACATTGAATTAAACGAGCAGTAACTTCCTCTTCCAATGCTAGTTCCATAATATCTTCCGGCTCAAATAGACCGACAATTTGCGGTAAACCATTACGGATAAGCAATGGGCGTTTTTGCCAATATTCTCGTAAAAATGTTTCGGGGCTGATGTTTTCAGGTAAGCAGAATGGAATGTTCATAGATGCTCCTTGTGATGGTTTTATTTTGTTAATTTACTATTCTACCTGAGAAATGCCTTGGAGCCTTAAACATTTTTTGAATTTAGCGACATAGTTCAAATTTTGCGGCAAAAAATATAAAAAAGGCGAACATTTTGTTCGCCTTAGTCTGAAATAGATTATTTTAATCCAAGTTTCTTCTCGAGATAGTGAATATTAGTGCCGCCTTTACGGAACTCTTTATCTGAAAGAATCTGTTTGTGTAAAGGAATATTGGTTTTGATTCCGTCTACAATCGTTTCAGATAACGCATTTTCCATACGGCTAATAGCAATGCTACGATCTTCCGCAAAAGTGATTAATTTACCGATCATTGAGTCATAGTGTGGCGGTACGCTATAACCTGAGTAAATATGTGAATCCCAACGGACGCCTAAACCGCCCGGTACGTGTAAACGTGTAATTTTACCCGGTGAAGGTAAGAATGTATTAGGATCTTCCGCATTGATACGGCACTCAATTGCATGGCCTTTCACTTTAATATCTTCTTGCTTGATAGAAAGTGGTAAACCTGCAGCTACACGTAGTTGCTCTTTGACTAAATCCACGCCGGTAATCATTTCTGTAACCGGGTGCTCTACTTGTAAGCGAGTATTCATTTCAATAAAATAGAACTCGCCGTTTTCGTATAAGAACTCAAAGGTACCGGCACCACGATAGCCGATTTCACGGCAAGCATTTGCACAACGTTCACCGATGAATTTACGTAATTCTTCCGTAATACCCGGTGCTGGTGCTTCTTCCACCACTTTTTGGTGGCGGCGTTGCATTGAGCAATCACGTTCCGCCAAATAAACTGCATTACCGTGAGTGTCGGCTAATACTTGGATCTCGATATGGCGTGGATTTTCCAAATATTTCTCCATATAAACCATATCGTTATTAAATGCTGCTTTAGCTTCAGCCTTAGTCATTGCGATAGATTCTTCCAAGTCTTTCTCTTGATGAACTACACGCATACCACGACCGCCACCACCACCTGAGGCTTTAATAATCACAGGGTAGCCGATGCGTTTTGCAATTTCTTTATTTTCCTTCGGATCATTGCCGACAGGGCCATCAGAACCTGGTACACAAGGTACACCGGCTTTTTTCATCGCATTAATTGCAGATACTTTATCACCCATTAAGCGGATAACATCTGCAGTTGGACCGATAAAAACAAAGCCTGATTTTTCAACTTGTTCTGCAAAATTAGCATTTTCAGATAAGAAACCATAGCCAGGGTGGATAGCATCGGCATTAGTTACTTCTGCTGCAGCGATAATCATCGGGATATTTAAGTAACTTTTTACAGATGGTGCCGGCCCGATACATACCGTTTCGTCAGCCAGTAACACATGTTTTAATTCACGGTCTGCAGTTGAGTGGACGGCAACCGTTTTAATACCTAATTCTTTACAGGCACGTAAGATTCGTAAGGCAATTTCGCCACGGTTTGCAATAACAACTTTTTCTAACATTGGGAGATTCCCTTGAAATGAATTGGTTGAATATCTGCCCTTATTCCAATAAATAAGGGCAGAAAGCGGAGATTATTCGATGATGAATAATTTTTGGTCAAACTCTACCGGTTCACCATCATTAATTAAAATTTCTTTTACCACACCGGCTTTGTCTGATTCAATGCGGTTCATCATTTTCATCGCTTCAACGATACATAATGCATCACCGATTTTTACTGTTTGTCCAACTTCAACAAACGGTTTTGCATCCGGGCTTGGGCTACGATAGAAAGTACCTACCATTGGAGAACGTACAGCATGACCGCTAATTTCAGCTTTCGGTTCTACAGTCGGGGTTGCTGCAGGTGCAGCAGCTTGAGCAACAGGTGTAGGGGCAACCACAGGTGCCGCCGCATATTGAATTGCAGCAGGTGCAGCTACAGGCGCAGCACGGCTAATGCGTACAGTGCCTTCTTCTTCAGATACCTCTAATTCGGTAATGCCTGACTCTTCAACTAATTCAATAAGTTTTTTGATTTTGCGAATATCCATAATAAGATTCCGTATGTGATTAAAATAAAAATAGAACCCTGCATTTTATCTTAAATAATAAAATGCAGAGTTAAAAATTCTGTGCGTAGAATACCTGAATTTCGCGAATTTTGCGAATAAAATCTGAGAAATTTGGCGAAAATGGATGATTTTTGCATTCATCGTACCAGTTGGATGGAATAATAAATTTGAAAAGAGCAAGCGGTTAAAAACAGCAAAATTTTTGCAAAAAGTAACCGCTTGTAAGACTATTTAAGTAACTCTTCGTTTTTCTTGTAATTCCACTTACTGCCCGGTTTATCAATATATTGGAAATATTCATTTGTAAATGTACCTTGAGCACATGTCACTTTATCACGGCGGTAATTTACCGCTTTATCACCAATAACGTGATTTAATGTTTCCGGCCCAGTCATTGTAAATACACCACCTTCAATGCGGCGGTTTTCGATATTACTGATAATTAACTCTAAGGTATCTTTTAAAATCCAGTTATCTTTTTCACTGGCGATGAAAAAGTTAGTATATCTATCACGGCGTTTAATTAATACTTCGCTGTCATGTTCATTGATAATTTGTGATAGTGGGTAAACAAGATGACCATCAATATCAATATAAATTCCACCTTCTTTCAATAAGGTGAAAATTCGCCAGAAATCTGCCTGAGCGGCACCATCCGTTAATTTACTATAAGCATTAAAAGTACGCTCATCTGCATTGGCTTTAATATAAGCTTCTCGCTCTTCAGTGCTTACATAGCGATAATCGTAACTTAATGACATCAGACGATTAAACAGATAATTTGCATACATTGGTAGTGTGACTTTATTTGAATAGTTAGTCTGCCAAATCGTTTTAGTAATTTTGGTTTGTTTGCTTGATTGTATTTTTGCCGGGCTATACTCAGGAATCGTAAATCGTTTTTTGGAGAATAAAGCATGAAATGGATAGCTTGAGATTTTTACGATATTTCCAAGTAATCGGAAAAGACCATTACAGAGTATGATAATTTTTTCGTGTTTAACTGCCATTTTGTGACCTTATTTTATTTTTTTAATTGCGAAATAGCAAAATCCAACGCGTATTCATAGCCTTTTGCTCCTAAACCGCAAATCACACTCTTGGCAACATCACTTAAATAAGAGTGATGACGGAAAAGTTCACGAGCGTGAATATTGGAAAGGTGCACTTCGATAAACGGAATTGACACAGACAACAGGGCATCACGAATTGCAATGCTTGTGTGAGTAAATGCTCCGGGGTTGATAATAATAAAGTCGGTATTTTGAAACGCTTGATGAATGCGGTTAATTAACGGTTCTTCACCGTTTGCTTGGAAGCAGTCTAACTCAATGTTTTGCTTAGTTGCTAATTGTTTTAGATGCTTTTCAATATCCGCTAAGGTTTGCGAACCGTAAATTTCAGGTTCACGTTTGCCCAACATATTTAAATTCGGGCCGTTAAGAAGGAGGATTTTTTTCATTTTTATCTATTTAACTTGTAGTTCATAATTAAGCCAGTCATTATTTTCTTTTGCCCCTAGTCGGTGATAGAAGCGAATATCGGCTTCATTCCACGGTGCAACGGTCCATTTTATCGTACTGCAATTATTTGCTTTAGCTTCATTCTTTAGGGCTTGCATTAACGCTTCACCTATTTTTTGATTACGGGCTGTTTCATCAACATAAAGCTCTTTCATATAAATGGCAGGACGATTTTGGGCAGTATAGGGTAGAAAATAATAGACCAGCATCCCAACAATTTTAGACTTATTTTCAGCGACTAAACAATAAAAATCAGGTGGGCTTTTTCGAAAGCCGGATTCAATCACAACTTCGGGAGTGATCGCAAAGGAATCGATATAATGCTCGAAAACAGCCAGTTTTTGCATAAGTGGGAACACTTGGTTGGTATCTTGTTCTACCATTTTGCGGATTGTAAATGCCATAGAATTCCTTACAAGCGGTAAAAAAATCCCTCACTTTTGCAAAGTGAGGGAGGACTTATTACTCTTCGATAGAGCGTAGTAAGTCGTTTAAGCCCACTTTGCTAAGTGTTTTTTCATCCACTTTTTTCACGATCACCGCACAGTAAAGGTTGTGTGAACCGTCTTTTGACGGCAGAGAACCTGAAACCACCACCGAGCCTGCCGGTACGCGGCCGTAGTGAACTTCGCCGGTTTCACGATCAAAAATTTTGGTTGATTGACCGATAAACACGCCCATTGAGATGACGCAGTTATCTTCTACGATCACGCCTTCCACGATTTCAGAACGTGCGCCGATAAAGCAGTTATCACCGATGATGGTCGGGTTCGCTTGTAGCGGCTCTAATACACCACCAATGCCCACGCCACCTGATAAGTGAACGTTTTTACCGATTTGTGCACAAGAACCTACAGTTACCCAAGTATCTACCATTGTGCCTTCGCCAACGTATGCACCGATGTTTACGAATGATGGCATTAACACCACGTTTTTCTCGATGTGAGAACCTTTACGCACCACCGCACCCGGCACAGCACGGATGCCGTCTGCCTTGAACTGCTCTTCGGTGTAGTTACCGTATTTGGTCGGCACTTTGTCGTAGAATTTGGTTTCTGCACCGTCGATGATTTGGTTGTCTGCGATACGGAATGAAAGCAATACGGCTTTTTTCACCCATTGGTTTACGACCCATTCACCATCTACTTTCTCAGCTACACGCAAAGAACCGTTATCTAAGCCTGCGATAACTTGTTCAACCGCGGCTTTGGTTTCTGCATCTACGGTTTTTGGGGTAATTTCTGCACGGCGTTCAAATGCCGCTTCAATAATTGCTTGTAAAGACATTGTTGTGTTCCTTAATCAGTGAAAAATTTAGAGGGAAATGTGGCTGACTTTTTAACATAGAACGCATTTTTTTTCCACTAGAAAAAGTAAGACGATAATATTTGTTTCTTGCTTTTGAGGAGGACGAGGTGTGATTATTGGCTCTGTATGCCATTATTTCTGTGATATAGCTCACAAATTTCAATATTATCTTTTGCAAGCGGTGAGATTTTTCGCTAGATTTACAAATGTTAAAACACTTAGGGTGTTACGTTAATTCGGCAAGCCTAAGCAAGACAGAGTATTGGTATCAATTCAGTATTCTGTCTTGCTTGGGCTTTTTTATTGTCTTAAAACCTTGAAATATGCAGAGGAAATGAGTATGGCTAAAGATTTTAGTAAACTGGCTCAAGATATTCTCCAACACATCGGTGGAGAACAAAATATCCATTCATTAGTACACTGTGCAACCCGTTTACGCTTTGTGTTGAAAAATCAGGCTAGCGCAGATAAAGCACTTTTAGAGCAAACCTCTGGGGTTATCAGTGTGGTGGAAAGTGGTGGGCAGTTTCAGATTGTCATTGGTAATAATGTACCGAAAGTTTATGCGGAAATAATGAAGATTGCCAATATTCAAGCAGGTGATGAGGCTGATTTACCTAAACCATCGTTGCTTAATCGAGGTATTGATTTTCTAGCCGGCTCATTTACACCGCTTATTGGCGTGATGGCAGGAGCCGGTATTTTAAAAGGTCTGATTGCGATTTTACAAGTTTCCGGCTTATTGGATCCGGCTTCCGGCACATTTACCATACTTGATGCAGCAGCCAGTTCAACTTTCTATTTCTTACCGATTTTACTTGCTATTACTTGTGCCGCCAAAGTGAAAGCCAGTCCTTATATTGCGGTTGCTGTTGCGGCGGCTTTAGTTTATCCGAGTGTTGTTGAGATAAGCTCAAGTGGCAAACCGTTAGATTTTTTGGGTTTTGAATTGGCTACGATGACTTACACCTACAGTGTTATTCCCATTTTAATTGCAGTGTGGGCTCAGTCTTATATTCAACGTTTTTTTGAAAACCTTTGGCACGAATCTGTTCGTAATTTCTTTGCACCGGCTTGTACCTTGCTTGTTGTTATCCCGCTTACCTTCGCAGTTATCGGCCCTATCGGAGGAGCTATCGGACACGGCATTGCCTCAGTATTAGCTTGGTTGTACGAAGCCAGCCCAATTGCAACAGGGCTTGTCGTAGGAGCATTATGGCAAGTATTGGTGATCTTTGGCATCCATTGGAGCATTGTGCCGATTATGATCAACAATATGGCGGTTGTCGGGTTTGATTTAATTGGCCCATTGACTGCTGCTGCAGTATTAGGACAAGCCGGCGCAACTTTTGCGGTATTTCTAAAATCACGCAATAAAGAGATCAAATCACTTGCCGGTTCAACCACATTTAGTGGCGTGCTTGGTATTACCGAGCCTCTGATTTATGGTATTACCTTACGCTTTAAAAAGCCGTTTGTATACGGTGTGTTAGGCGGTGCTGTCGGTGGTGCAATTATTGGTTGGGGCGGTACAAAGATGTTTGCCTTCGGTTTCTCAGGCTTACTGCTCTATCCGGTTATTATCGGTGAGGGTTCAAATATAGTGATGTATACAGTGGGAATGATTGTTGCCTTTATTGTAGCGGGAATACTCACTTACTTGTTCGGGTATAGTGATGCAATGTTGCCACAACAAACAGCCAATGTGTCAACACAATCGGAAAAAAACAATAATGTTCAGGTTTCCACAATTCCACTTGCCACATTTAACTTAGTCAGCCCATTGGAAGGTAATCTTCATAAATTAGCAGATATTCAAGATCAAATGTTTGCCTCCGAAGCATTAGGCAAAGGAGTCGCTATCGAGCCAACCAAAGGTGAACTGCTCTCTCCTGTAAACGGCACAATCAGCTCTGTGTTTCCAACTAAGCATGCTTATAACATTGTTTCAGATGATGGTTTAGAAATCCTCATTCATATTGGTATGGATACAGTACAGCTCAATGGCAAACATTTTGAGTCTTTCGTTAAAGATGGTGACAGAATTCAGGTGGGGCAATTATTGGGAACATTTGATATTGAGGCGATTAAAACAGCAGGTTTTAGCACTATTACCCCCGTAATTATTGCAAACACCGATGATTATTTAGATGTCATTGCATCGCAAGAGCCTCACATTTATCAAAATGAACCGTTGATTAAAGTATTACTTAATAAATCATAAGGGTGTAAGCGGTTGAATTTTGCAAAAAATCATCAAAATTTGATCGCTTGAATAAAGGAAAATGGAAGATGAAAAAATATGCGTTACTTTCCTTGCTGGTTAGTTCTGTCGTTTCCGCTCAAACCGTACATTTCAACTTGAAAGCCGAAATCTTTGATGATGGGCAAAAAATTACGGCATTGGAGTTAGAAACACATAATTTAAAGATTGATCGGCAAAAGTTAGATAAAAGCAGTTTTAATGTTTTTGTAAAAGGTAGCCTACCGATAGATCCAAAAGAGAATAAAGTTTTTGGACAAATTGCTGGAGAACGTGCAATCAAAAAAGCGTTTATCAATAAAAATGGAAATATTGAATTAGTGTTTGCGGATCTTACCAATGGCAATACTCTGGCTTATGTCGGGGGAGATATTTCTCGCAATGTGTTACAAAAATTGGACTATGAAGTACAGCTAAATACAGAAAGTGTGTTCCCGAAAAATACCACTTTCCAACAGAATGAGGGTATTCAAGATGCTGAAGCGGCTAACTTTACCGCCAAAACAGCTCACAATGGCTTAAATTATCAGTTTTTTAGTCCTCAAAATATCAACAAGCCAAGACCACTTATTGTATGGCTGCACGGCAATGGTGAAGGTGGTGTGAAGGAATATCAAAATAACCTTTCACCCATTTTAGCTAACCGTGTAGGCGTAGCATTTACCACACCGGAAACACAGAGAATTTTTGGTGGAGCTTATGTGGTTGTGCCACAAGTCCCTGATACTTGGTATAACAATTATAAAAATGGCTATCTTGTTCAAGTTAAAGAACTGATAGAAGAGATTGCCACACAGAATCAGATTGATCGGAATCGCATTTATTTGTTTGGGGCTTCCGCCGGCGGTTATATGGCAACTCGAATGTTAATTGAATATCCACAACTTTTTGCCGCAGTAAGTGTTTCTGCACCGGCATTAGACAGAGCGGCAGCAGTAAGTGATATTCACACAACGGAAGCCGAATTGCTTTCAATTAAAGATAAACCATTTTGGCTAGTCCATTCGGTAAATGATCCAACGATTGCTTATACAAAAACATCAAAACGGGTATTTCAGGCTTTGCGTGATTACGGAGCTATTTTAACTGTCTATCCGGAAGTTAAAATAGGTCGAACCGAATATAACGGGCACTGGTCTTGGATTTATAGCTTACGCAATATGCCTAAAAATCCACAAGGAGAGTCTTTATTTGAGTGGGCGGCTAAACAGCGTTTGAATCAGGAGTAAATAAAACCGTGTAGTTGAACTACATAACACATTTAAGCATTTTAATTTAAACTGACCGACAAGCGGTCAAATTAGTATAAAATTTTACCAATAGGAGCAAATTATGAGTTATTTAAAACCATTTCCGGCAGATTTCCTTTGGGGCGGTGCAACAGCAGCCAACCAAATTGAGGGCGGTTTTGATTTAGGTGGTAAGGGGCTATCAAGTGCTGATATGGTCGCCTATGTGCCGAAAGCGGAACGAGGGGCGCATAGTGCCTCAATTGAAGTTTCTTCTAAGCGGATTGATGACATTTTATCCGGAAAATTCCAAGCACGTTTTCCGAAAAGAGAGGGGATTGATTTCTATCATACCTATAAAGAAGATATTGCTTTACTTGCAGAAATGGGCTTTAAAATGTTTCGCATCTCTTTGCATTGGGCGAGAATTTTCCCGAACGGCTATGATGAACAACCAAATGAAGAGGGATTAGCATTTTATGATCGTGTGTTTGATGAACTACTTAAACACGGCATTCAACCAATGGTAACGCTTTGCCATTATGAAATCCCACTCGGTTTAGTCCAAAAATATAATGGTTTCTTAGCCCGTGAAACGGTTGGACACTTCGTGCGTTATGCTGAAACGGTATTTAAACGTTATAAAGATAAAGTGAAATATTGGCTCACTTTCAATGAAATTAATATGGTTACAATGCACAGCCCATATACCGGTGCAGGTGTCGTGCTAGATCGTGTGCCTGAAAGTGAACAAGAAAATGCTAAATATCAAGCGTTACATCATCAATTTATTGCCAGCAGTTTAGCCACAAAAGCACTGCACGATATTATCCCTGACGGCAAAATGGGGTGTATGCTCGCCCGTATGTTGCATTATGCCTTGACCGCAGATCCTGTTGATCAACGCAAAGCCCAATGGGGAAATCAGCAAAATCTGTTCTATACTGATGTTCACGCTCGTGGCGAATATCCGAAATATATGTTACGTCATTGGGCAGAAAATAACGTGCATATCCAAAAAGAGGCAGGAGATGATGCGATTTTGAAACAGTATCCGGTCGATTTTATCTCATTTAGCTACTATATGTCGGTTTGTGTGACCCAACACAATGATAAAGCCGAAAAAGTAGGTGGTAATTTAATTGAGGGAGTAAAAAATCCATATCTGAACGCTTCCGACTGGGGCTGGCAAATTGACCCTATCGGCTTACGTTTAACCCTAAATGAAATGTACGACCGCTATCAAAAACCATTATTCATTGTCGAAAACGGTTTAGGTGCTTACGACAAAGTTGAAAACGGCAAAATCCACGACAGCTACCGCATTGACTACCTCAAAGCTCATATTGAACAAATGCAGGAGGCCATTACCGATGGAGTGGAGCTACTTGGCTATTTGGAATGGGGGCCGATTGACTTGGTAAGTATGTCTACTTCTGAAATGTCAAAACGTTATGGCTTTATTTTCGTGGACATTGATGACGATGGTAAGGGTTCTCGTGAACGTATCCGTAAAGACTCATTCTTCTGGTACAAAAAAGTGATTGCCAGTAACGGAGCTGATCTGTCTTAATTCTTCATCGACACAAGCGGTTGTTTTTCGTAAAATTTTTGCGAATTTCGACCGCTTGTATAGGGAATACTATGCTAAAAATTACCAAGATCTTCAATAATAATGCGATTCAAGCTGAAAACGAGTTTCAGATGGAGCTTGTCGTGCTTGGCAAAGGCATTGCATTTGGTAAGAAAGTGGGCGATATAGCAGATGAAAGTGCAATAGAAAAAACCTTTAGTTTAAACAAAAGCCTGTTTGCTACCCGATTAACTGAAATTTTAAGTGAAATTCCGCAAGAGTATTTTCAGCTCGTCAATCGAGTGGTGAATTATGCCAATCAACAGTTAGGGACAACATTATCCAACAGTATTTTTGTCAGTTTACCCGATCATATTTTTCATGCTGTTGAGCGAGCCAAACAAAACCAATCAATCCCTAATGGGCTGTTATTTGAGATTCGGCGTTTATATAAACAGGAATTTGCGATTGGTTTATATACAGTGGAATTAATTGAAAAAACGTTCAATGTTAAAATGAGCGAAGATGAGGCGGGCTTTATTACGTTGCATATTTTTAATGCCCGTACTGATGGCTCAACAATGAATGATACTTACCGAGCCACTCAAATGATTAAAGATATTTTGAATATGGTGGCTTACCACTTTAATTTGAAATTAGATGAGCAAAGTTATGATTACGCTCGTTTTTTAACCCATTTACAGCATTTTGCCCAACGCTTTTTTATTAATTCCGAACCGGCATTAGGCGATGATTTTCTCTATCAACAAACCAAAATTGCCTATCCCAAAGCCTATCAATGTGTGGAAAAAATCAATAAATATTTAACCTCATCTTATCAAAAATCATTAAATGAAGATGAACAACTTTATTTGATGATCCATATTCAGCGGGTTGTATCTCACCAGTAGTCGGCGAAAATCCGCTAAATTTAGTTTATAATCTGTCTTATTTTTTAATACAAGCGGTCATTTTTGTGGAAAAAATTGCAAATATCTTAACGGGCAAAACCCGTGAACATTTAGTGGCTTTGCCAAATCTGCTTTCGGATAAACATTTCCTTCAGCCTGAAGTAGTTGAAGCATTTTTGGCATTGCAACAAGGGGCAAAAGAGGCAGGTTTTAATCTTCAGCCAGCCAGCACCTTTCGAGATTTCGAACGGCAAAAATTAATTTGGAATATGAAATTCAACGGCGAACGTAAAGTTCACGATGATAATGGCACTGCGATTGATATGAGCCAACTGTCAGACTTCGAAAAATGCCAAGCAATGTTGCGTTGGTCGGCGGTGCCAGGGGCGAGCCGTCATCACTGGGGAACAGAAATTGATATTTTTGACCCGGATTTATTGCCGGAAAATACCCCGTTGTTGCTTGAGCCATGGGAATATTTGGAGGGCGGTTATTTTGCTGAATTGACCAAGTGGTTACACGCCAATGCGGCAAGATTCGGCTTTTATTTCCCATTTGACGGCGCACACACACGGGTGGGCTTTGAACCGTGGCATATTAGCTATCGCCCGATTTCCGCAGAATATGAAAGGTTATTTACCGATGAAATCCTTAAAGGAGCGTGGCAAGATGAGGATGTAGCAGGAAAAGAATGTTTGCTTGCCAATTTTGATGAGTTATTAAAATGATCCAATTAATTAACGAAACGGATAATCAAGACAAATTCCAGCAAATTTGTGATAAATGGCAACTTGTTCATCAAGCTGACAGCCCTCTGGCCTTAGTCCTAACAGAGGAGCGTCTGGAATTACGTAAGTTAGATGAGCCAAAATTAGGGGCGATTGCAGTCAATTTTGTTGATGGCACAATGGCTCACCGCCGTAAATTTGGTGGAGGGAGAGGTGAAGCGGTTGCTAAGGCTGTTGGTATTAAAGGAGATTATCTGCCAACTGTGATCGATGCAACGGCAGGTTTAGGAAGAGATGCTTTTGTGTTGGCGGCTGTGGGCTGTAAAGTATTATTGGTGGAGCGAAATCCGGTGGTTGCAGCATTATTGGAAGATGGTTTAAACCGAGCCTACCAAGATGCGGAGATTGGCAGTTTTATGCAAGAACGTATGATTTTGGCTGATGTTCGCAACATTTCGCAGCTTGATCTGAAGATTCAAACCGCAGATGTTGTTTATTTGGATCCGATGTATCCTCATAAACAAAAAAGTGCTTTGGTGAAAAAAGAGATGAGGGTGTTCCAGCATTTAGTCGGAGCAGATTTAGATTCTGATGATTTTTTCTTACCGGCAAAAGCATTGGCAAAAAAACGAGTGGTGGTAAAACGTCCGGATTATGCCCCATTTTTGGCGGAGCAAAAGCCGGATTTCTCACACACAACGAAAAATCATCGCTTTGATGTTTATCTTTCTCATATATAAAAGCGAATAATTTGGATCTTTTTGGTTGATTTTTACAAAACTTTAAAGGTTAAAGTAATAGAGAAGATAGGCAAGCGGTTATTTTTACAGTAAAATTTGCAAATTAGTTTATTTTTTAATTTATGGAAGGCGGTTATTGTGCCACAACGTGATTATATTGCTCGTTCAAATGAGAAAAAGAGCAAAAAAACAAAAAAAGAGAGTAATGTGAAAAAAATCTTAATGCTGATTATCGGCTTGATTTTATTATGTGGCATCGGCTTATGGTTCTTAAAAGCAAATGCACCAACGCCTACGTTGCCGGCTACGACAACTCAACCGAACACTCAGCAATCGAAAAGCGAGTTGCCGAGCCGTCCGGAAGAAACTTGGACTTATATTCGTGATTTAGAAACCAGAACGGTGATTACGGATAATAGCCAAACTTCACAAGAGCGTTTGGCTCAATTAACGGCTCAGCAAAAGCAACAAATTGAAGAAAGACGCCAGCAGGAAGAGGCTCGTTTAGCACAACAGGCTCAAACGACTGAAGCAGCTTCAACCAATGCGACAAACGGCACAGAAACAATGCCGACTACAGAAGCATTAACTGAAGAGGAGTTAGCTGCGAAAAAGGCGGAGCAAGAATTACTGGCTCAAAAACAAGCAGAAGAAAAACGCAAGCAAGCCGAATTGAAAAAACAGCAAGATGCTAAGAAGGCAGAGCAAGCTAAGTTAGTAGAAGAAAAAGCGAAGCAGCAACCGGCTAAAATTGTCGCTGCTGTAGCAACTCCGGCGGACAAGGCGGCAAATCAGGCAGGTAAATTTGGGTTACAATGCGGTGCTTTTAAAAATAAGGCTCAAGCTGAAAATATGCAAGCACGACTTGCTATGGCAGGATTTCATGCGAGAATTGCAACTAGTGCAGACTGGAACCGTGTTTTTGTAGGACCTGTGGGTGATAGAGCTGCAACATCAAGAGCACAATCTAACGCGCGAAGCGTAGCAGAGTGTGTGATTGTCGCAATGTAAGATAAGGGGAGGGTTAATATAATTGACCCTCCTTTATTTTTAGGTACCGGATACGCTGATCCAAAAAATAAAGCGAGATAAATATTATTTTATCTCGCTTTGTTGTTTATCGCATTGCTAATTAACAATTAACGTACGTTAAATTCAATACGGCGGTTTTTAGTACGGCCTTCCTCAGTACTATTATCTGCAATAGGATTTTCTTGACCGTAACCTACAGCGATTAATGCTTCTGCAGGAACGCCTTGTTTGATTAAGTAATCACGTAATGCATTTGCACGTTGTTCCGATAATTTTTGGTTAGCTGCTGCATCACCTACATTATCGGTATAGCCTGCAACTTCGCCTGTGCGTTTGTTTTCAATAATGTACTGTGCTAATGCATTTAAGCGGCGGAAGTAACGCGGTTTAATTTCTGATGAACCCGTTGCAAAGCTAATGTCTAAATCTAATTTAGATAAAGACATATCTGAAATCACTTCTGCCTCCGGTTCTGCTACTGCTACTGCAACTTTATCTGCATTAACGGTAAATACGCTACCCAATAATGCTTTTGCTTTTTCTACTAAGCTTGTTTTAGCATCCACGCTTGATACTTCACCGATTAAGTTAAATACTTTATCCGCAAAAGCACCGTTTACACTTGGGAAATCTTTAAATAAGCTTGCTAAGCCGGCAAAATCAGTAAAGCTAAATTGATCAGCTTTAGCATCAACTACTAATTTATCCACTAAAGGTAAACCAGCGGCTAATCCTTTGAATGCATCTAAGATATTTGTTTTGATGCTTTCATTTTGCACTGTACCTGAGACAGTTAAATCTTTATCGGTTTTTAACCACGCTAAATTGCCTAAACCTTCCGACACTTGGTTTGATTCGCCCGCTGTTGCAGTAGCAGTTTGAGCTGCCGGTGTGGCGGTTGAAGTCGTATTGGCTTTTTCTGTGCAGCTTTTAATCCCAAATAATGCTGCTAAAAGTACACCACCACCGATTAACCATTTGCTTAAATTGGTAGAGGATTTCGCGGCTTGTTCTGTACTTCCGGAAACTGTATGTTTAACGGCTGCGCCGGTTGCTGCTGCCGTGGTTCCGAATTTGGTAACATGGCTTAATACATTATCAAATGATTTATTTGCAAAACCCAAAGCACCTAATGCACTGCTATCTAGGTACGGAGAAAGAGCTCTGGTTTGTTCAGTTAATAAGTTTGCGAAACCACTTAAACCTAGACCGTTTGCGATTTTTCCTTTAAAGAAAGAAAATACAAATGGTAATAGCATGCCTAAGATGCCTTTTGCAGCCACCGGAGAAGTATTTGTGCTATTTGCAAGGTGATTAGCAACAGTATCGGTACGTTCGCCAAATAGGTTCGGTAAAATACTTTTCCCTAGCTCTAATAAGTTGCCTGCGTTGATATCTGCTTCACCTGTTAGCATATCTAACGGATTAGTTCGAATATTGGTGTTTTGGATTAAGTCAAATAAGCCACCGATGCCTTCGGTACTGCTTGCTTTTTGTGTCATACCACCTAATATTATGGCTAAACCTCTATTTAATAGGCTGCCACCATCTCCATTTGTTACGCCAAGTTGTTTAGTAACTTGGTTAAGGACTAAATCACGTACAGGGCCTTGTAGTAATTGATTTAAATCGAAATTCATTTTGTTTTCCTTGTTAGGAGTTAAAAGGGAAAGTATGCAGATAACTTCGCTAAACTCTGCGTGGCGATTATACCTTTAATTTTTTCCTTTTAAGCAACGAGTCCCCACACTTTTAAAACCTTTACATATCAGGCTCTAATGTAAAAAAGATAAAATTTGGGAACTAAATTCCGATAGCATATTTCAAGGCTAGCTTTTTGATCGGCGTGATTTTTTCGGCTAATACTAAGCCTAAATTGCGGGCCATTTTAAGCGGCAGAAGCTCGGTTTTGAATGCTTTATAAAAGAGATCCATCCCTGTTTGCATCAACAGATTATCTGGCTTACGTATTTTTTCGTAGCGTTTTAACACGGCTTCATCTGCAAAATTTTCGCCTTTTTTAACCGCTTGTTCAAAGATTTCGAGTAAGGTTTTCACATCCTTAAACCCTAAATTCACGCCTTGTCCTGCAAGTGGATTGATAGTGTGGGCAGCATCACCTACTAATACTACGCCATTTTGTACATAATGCTGGGCGTGTTGGCGTGTGAGAGGAAATGAGCCTGAGGACTGTACTTTAATCTGCCCAAGCTCGCTAGTTAAGCGGTTAGGGAAGTGCTTCTGAATTTCAAGCGTGAGTTTTTCCGGTGAAAGAGAGTTTAAATACTTAATTTGTTGCGGTGAATCATACCAAACAATGCAGCCGTTTTGATTGGAGAGTGGTAGGAAAGCTCTCGGACCGGAAGGTAAAAATTGTTGCCAAGTGGTAGAAGGAGAATGTTTTTCGCTGGTAATAGTTGCAAGCAAGCAGTGTTGACGATATTGCCAGCTGGTGAGTCCAATGCCTGCCCACTGGCGGACTTTAGAATTTGCTCCGTCTGCGGCAATGATAATCGGTGCAGAAAAGATTTTATCATCGACAGTCACAAGCCAACGATTATCTTCTCTTTTTGCAAAAATTTGTTCAAATTCGACCGCTTGTTGACAGTTTGGATATGTGTTGAGCTGTTCCCATAAAGCAAGCTGAATGAGGTTATTTTCTACCATATCCCCTAGTTTTTCCAAACCTAGCTCAGCAGCGGAAAAAGCAGTGTTAAAGCCTTCAATTTCCCAAGTTTCCAAGGTGGTATAAGGGCAGCTTCTAAGTGTGGCAATTTGTGACCAGACGCCTAATTTTTCTAACAGTTGAATGGAGCCTTGACTGATGGCAGAAATACGTAAGTCATAAGCTGAATCGGGTATGAAAGTTGGGAGTGGATTTTTTTCAATCAAAGCTAAGTTAAAGCCCTGCTGTGCCAGCCCTAACGCAGTGGAAGCCCCTACCATGCCGCCACCGATTACAATCATATCTAATTCAGTTTTCATGTCTTGCTCCTGTGTTGAGGGTAAAATATACCACAGAGAGAGCTTGAATTGTATTGAATTTGAGATTAGGATAAATCCGAATTTATTAGCGAGAAGGAGCGTTTTATGGCTTGTAAAACACATGCAAACCACGAGCATGAACACGGCGAGGGCTGTGGTCATACAGCAATTAAGCATAACGATCATGTAGATTATTTGCATGATGGTCATTTGCACCATAAACATGGTGATCACTATGATGAACACGTGTTAGATGTAAATGAGCAAAATCCGGTAGCGTGTAATCATGCTCATGACTGTGGTGACCATATCCATGGTGAAGGTTGCGGACATGAGGCAGTGCCGCATGGTGATCATATTGACTATATCGTAAATGGTCGATTGCATCACCAACACGGCGATCATTGCGATGATCACGGTCCGGTTGAAATTGTGAAATAGTCTTAAAAAGCCGATTGTTAATCGGCTTTTTCAATTTTAAAATTATTTTTGCGATCTCGATCGAAAATTTAAATATTGTTTCTACCATCATTTTCTCTTTCCTTTTATCCTCCTGTTATCTATTTCTTGCTTTTTAAACTATATGACTTTAGCCATTGTTTACAGCCGTGCTTCTATCGGTGTAGAAGCCCCTCTTGTGACTATTGAGGTGCATATCAGTAATGGTCAGCCAAGATTAACTATTGTCGGCTTGCCGGAAGCCACTGTTAAAGAAGCCGGTGATCGGGTTCGTAGTGCTTTAATCAATGCAAATTTTATCTATCCACCGCAAAGGATTACGATTAACCTTGCGCCTGCTGATTTGCCAAAAGAAGGGGGGAGGTTTGATTTGCCGATTGCTATCGGTATTTTGGCGGCTTCCGGGCAGATAGATTCAGATTTGCTTAAACAGCTTGAATTTTTAGGCGAACTCGCTTTAACTGGGCATTTGCGAGGTGTTCACGGTACTATACCTGCGGTTATTTCTGCTGATAAAGTAAAGCGCCAAATGATTTTAGCTAAGCAAAATGCGAATGAGGCATCTCTGGTGTCAAATGCAACGACTTACTGTGCCGGCTCATTGCTGGATGTAGTAAATATGTTAAATAAGCGCGACAAATTGCCCATTTGTCAGCAAATTTCGCAAAATTCTGCGGAAAATAGACCGCTTGTAAATCGAGACTTAACCGATATTATTGGGCAACAACATGCCAAAAGAGCCTTAACCATTGCCGCGGCAGGGCAACATAATTTATTGTTTCTTGGACCTCCGGGAACAGGCAAGACAATGTTAGCAAGTCGTTTGGCAGATCTATTACCGGAAATGTCGGATGAAGAAGCGATAGAGACGGCTTCTGTCACCAGTCTGGTACAAAATGAGCTAAATTTTCATAATTGGAAGCAACGGCCATTTCGAGCTCCCCATCATAGTGCTTCAATGGTCGCGTTAGTGGGTGGAGGAACGATCCCCAAACCGGGTGAGATTTCACTTGCCCACAATGGCATTCTGTTTTTAGATGAATTACCCGAGTTTGAACGCAAAGTGCTTGATGCGCTACGCCAGCCACTAGAGGCAGGTGAAATTGTGATTTCCAGAGCCAATGCTAAGGTACAATTTCCGGCTCGCTTTCAACTTATTGCAGCGATGAATCCAAGCCCGACAGGGCATTATCAAGGAACCCATAATCGAACTTCTCCACAGCAGGTAATGCGGTATTTAAACCGCCTTTCAGGTCCGTTTCTAGACCGCTTCGATCTCTCGATTGAAGTACCCTTATTACCTCAAGGCGCTTTGCAAAGCGGCTCGGAAAATCGCGGTGAAACCACAGAACAGGTCCGCAAGCGGGTATTTTTAGCAAGAAAAATGCAGTTTCAGCGAGCGGGAAAAATTAATTCACAGCTCACCACCCGAGAAATTGAGCGAGATTGCAAGCTATCTTCACAAGATGCACTATTTTTAGAATCGGCTCTGACAAAATTAGGCTTATCGGTACGGGCTTATCATAGAATTTTAAAAGTCTCACGCACCATTGCTGATTTAGCCGGTGAGGAGCAGATTCAGCAAATTCATCTGGCAGAAGCCCTAGGTTATCGGGCGATGGATAGATTATTGCAGCGGTTGCAAGGTGAGAATTAGTTTATTGGTTATTTATAAACGCTATCAATTTTTCGACAAATTCCTGTGGGTTAGCTCGGTGTGTATTATGTCCCACATTTGAAATAATTTGCGTTGGAAGCTGGTGTGTTTCAGCCATTTGGCGGAATTTTTGATCTTTTTCGCCAACAAAGAACACAATATTTTTGTTAGTTTGGTTTAGCTGCTTGGCGTAGTTTGGCTGTTTTGCAAGGCTGGTTGCTTCAAGCATATTGGCAATTTGTATACCTTGATTATGCTTTCGGCTAGCAATATAGATCGCTCGGTCTGATTCGGTTAAATCAGCAAAAACAGGTTGTTGATACCAATCTTGTAACACGTTTTCGATAGGTTCTTGGCGAAAACGGTTCGCCCATCTGCAGTCATTTTGCCAACGAATTTGGCTATCAGCTTCAGAGTCTAAGCCGATATTTGTTCCTTCTAAAATCGCACCCACTAAGTTTGGATTGTCGATGTTTAACATGTAATCTAAGGCTGCTCGTCCACCCAAGGAATAGCCAACTAAATAGAAGGGCTCTGAGCCAATTACTGTTTCAAACGTTGTGTGCAATTGAGTACGTAGTTCGGCAAAATCAGTGCAATTTATTTGTTCGCTTAAGCCGTGAAAAGGGAGGTCGATAGTAAGCGGTCGAATTTCAGTAAAATTTTGCAAATGCGAAAGTAGGGCTTGCCAGTCTTGTTTAGAGCCGAGTAAGCCGTGTAAAAATACTACAGGAGTGCCGCATTCTGCGTGCCATTGAAATGAGAGCATAGTATTAAAATAAGGGCGTAAGTTACGCCCTAGATAGATAATTATGCAATTTCTGCCTGTGAAATTTGTTTTAGCAGCGATTTATACATATTACTGCCATCGTGTTCGTTCACCTTAATTTCAACTAAGGTAACACCTTTACGCGCATAAGCATGTTTGAGTTTGGTTTTTAAATCTGCCCAAGTAAACGGACGGATATATTCAATGCCAAACATAGTTGCAACCTGTGCAAACTCAAAATTGTGGGCCAGTCGATAATATTGGTCTTTTGCTTTGTTATCAACAGGTAACATATCAAACATGGCTCCGCCGCTATTATTTACCACAAATAGGATAGTCGGTTGAGTGATCTTAGTTAAAAGAGCAATGGAATTAAGATCATGTAGAGCGGAAATATCACCGACTACACCCACAGTTGGTCGATCGCTTCCTTTCGCCACACCTGCCATGGTCGCAATTAAACCGTCAATACCGCTGGCACCACGGTTGGTGTAAACCGGATAGCCTTCAGGCAGTTTACATAGTGCATCAACCAAACGAACAAATAAACTGTTGCCGATAAATAAGTTACCATTTACTGCCAACACATCTTGAATATTGTGTGCCAGTGAAGCCTCACTTAAGCTGCTGCCTACTTGTTGTTCAATAAAAGTAGCGCAGAATTGTGATAATGCTAATGGCTCAAGTAACCATGGTTTTTGACGAAGCGGCGGATGCACTCGTAAAAAGTGGTGGGCTTTGGCGATAAAGCGTGTTTGATGATGAGCATTTGGATTGATGTAATTTTGTGATTCATCTACTACCCAATATTCACCTTGGAAGGCTTTTAAAAATTCATTGACTCGTTTACTGACAATCTGTGTACCGAATTGAATAACAATATCCGCTTGTAATAAACGTTGTTTGACTGTGTCATTTGAAAGCCAAATATCCGCGTAAGGTAGGCTTGCTTCAATACAAGATTGCACGTCACTTAGCAAGCACCAGCCCATTGTCTCCGCCCAAGTTTTTAAGCCGGTGCCTTGCTCAGGAGGTAGTTTGCCAACAATAATGACCCCTCGTTTTGTACGCCAGTAATCCCAATTTTCGTGCATAGAAACTTCACTTTGGATACTTTGCTGGTCAATCCATTTGGTTTGTGAATTATTTAACCAACCTTGAATCGGACGTAACCAAGGCGTATTAAGAATCTCGTTAATATCTGCTTCATACAGCGGTTCTTCAAACGGGACATTGATATGTAATACACCACCCTGTTGCGTTTGGGTAGTACAAGCCTGTTCAATCGTTGCAACCAACCAACTTGCATTATAAGCCTCGTTGGCTTTAGGTAAATTGATACTTGCTACCGGATAATCGGCAAAAATGCCTTGTTGGGAAATGGCTTGGTTAACGCCACAGCCGATTAATTCCATGGGACGATCAGCAGACAGAATAATTAATTTTTGATGACTAAGGCTTGCCTCAATAACTGCAGGATATAAATTAGCGACCGCGGTTCCTGAGGTAACGATAATCGCCACAGGGCTATTGGTTGCTTTAGCAATACCTAGGGCATAAAAGCCTAATCCTCGTTCGTCGAAGTGGGTGTGACATTCAGCATATTGTGTTTGTTGAAGTTGTACTGCTTCAAGCGTTAAAGGGGTTGAGCGAGAGCCGGGGGCAATACAGAAATGTTTGACGCCATAACGCATTAAGGCACTTAAAATTACTTTTGCCCAAGTGCGGTTAAAAGAACTTCTATTCATATTCTTCTCTACTGATTGATAAATTCGATAAATAGCTCGAATTGTAGCAAAAAGTTAAATTATTTTGGGAAGTTTTTAGCAAAATTATTGGGTTTTTAATGAAACAACCACCCAAAATAACTTAAATATAGAGGGTGGTTGTTTTAATAGAATTGGTAAAAAATTTCTTAAAAGAAACCGCTTGTATTAGCGTTAATCTATATTAATTAATTCCAATCCAATTCGGTAATGCCAACGAAATCGCCGGAATGTAGGTAATCAATACCAAGAAGCCCAGCAATAACATCAACCACGGCATTGCGGCTTTCACTACATCTGCTAACGGCATTTTTGAGACCGCAGAGGCAACAAACAGGTTCAAGCCAATCGGTGGGGTAATCAAGCCGATTTCCATATTCACCACCATAATGATACCGAGATGAATCGGATCAATGCCGAGTTGTACCGCAATCGGGAACAGGATTGGTGCGAGAATTAAGATAATCGCAGATGGTTCCATAAAGGCACCGGCAATTAACAACACGATATTCACCACAATCAGGAACGTCCACGGCTGTAAGTTCCATTCCACGACTGTCGCGGTAATTAACTGTGGAATTTGCTCAGTCGTTAAAACGTGGGCGAACAGCATTGCATTAGCGATGATGAACATTAACATCACGCTCAGTTTCGCTGATTCAAGTAACACTTTCGGACAGTCACGCAGTTTTACGTCTTTATAGATAAAGACTGCCACAAACCACGAATAGACTGCTGCCACTGCTGCTGCTTCGGTTGGGGTGAAGATACCGCTGTAAATACCGCCTAAAATGATCACCATTAACAGCAAGCCCCAAATCGCTTTGCGGGCTGCCGTGAACCACTCTTTCACCGTTGCACAAGGTTGTGCCGGCAGGTTTTTAATGCGGGCTACGATGTAGATAGCCACCATTAACACCACACCAAGCAGAATGCCCGGTACAACGCCTGCCATAAATAGTTTACCGACAGAGGTTTCAGTTGAAGCGGCGTAAACCACCATGACCACAGACGGCGGAATTAAGATGCCGAGCGTCCCTGCGTTACAGATAATCCCTGTGCCGAAGCCGACCGGATAGCCCGAACGAACCATTCCGGCAATCGCAATCGAGCCGACTGCTGCCACCGTTGCCGGGCTTGAGCCGGAAAGGGCAGCAAATAACATACAGGAAAGTACCGCCGCAATCGCTAAACCGCCACGAATATGGCCGACAGTCGCATTAGCAAAATCGATCAAACGTTTTGCCACGCCACCGGTGGTCATAAATGCTCCGGCAAGCAAGAAGAACGGAATCGCCAAGAGCGTATAGTGTTCAGAGGTTTCAAACAGTTTGATTGCCAACGAACTCACTGAGTCTTGGCTGAAAAACATAATAGTAACTGCGCCTGAAAGACCAAGTGAAATCGCAATCGGCACGCCAAGGAACATCAAGACGAACAGCAGGCTAAATAATACTAAAATGGTCATTACTCTTCTCCTTGTGCCAGTTTCAACGCATCTTCGCTCTCATCTGCCAAGCCTAAGCCGACCTGTTTACCACGCAAAATACGCACTAAAATTTCAATAAAACGAATGCCGATTAAGGCAAAACCGACCGGCATAATCAAGCCGATATGCCACTGTTTTAGGTGGAATTGGTGCAAATCTTCCGCCCCAATATCCGCCACATACATTGCCGAAATCCATTCATAACTGGCACTGGCAATCAGTGCCGCATAAGCAAGGCAAGCCCCGACCGCAATAAAGCCGATCACTTTCTGCCCTGAACGGGAGAAACGTTTTACCAGCACATCCACGCCGATATGCCCTGCGGTACGCACACCGTAAGACGCACCGAAGAAGATTAGCCAACCAAAGCAGGCTTTAGTTAGTGCGACACTCCAAGTCATCTCCTGTGCCGTTTCCATAATCCACTCACCGAGTGGTTCAGCAAAAGAGGCGGTAAACGGCACCGCTTCCGCCAAATCAAAAAAGACATTGTAGAGGTTGTTAAACACCACATAAAAGAACGTCACCAGCGTCATTACCATCAATAAAATTGAGATAAAACACTCTTCAAGGCGTTCCCAAAACCACTTTAATGCAGCCATTTTGTACTCCGAAACTGATTTTCCCCTCCCCTGCTTGCGGGGGAGGGCTAGGGAGAGGGGGAGCAAACCAACGGTTTGCAAAAATAAGGCGGAATTAAACCGCTTGCAACTACGTTGCAATCCCCCCATCCTAACCTTCCCCCGTAAACGGGGGAAGGGACTTTCAATAAAAAACAAGAATGCGACAGCTCCGAAAAGCTACCGCATTCGCTCAAAAGAACAGCAGAAATTACTGTTTATTCGCCGCTTCGGCAGCTTTAATTAAATCTGCACCGATAGCGTCTTCAAACTGCTTCCACACCGGACGCATTGCTTCACGCCATTTTTCACGTTGTTCAGCAGTCAGCTCAATGATTTGTGAAGCACCAGACTCAACAATTTTCTTCTTGTCAGACTGGTTCAATTCGTGCGACTGTTTGTTCACTTCCACTGAGACTTCATCTAGGATTTTGCTCAGCTCTGCACGCACATCTTCCGGAATTTTGTTCCAGAACTCAGTGTTCACAATAACCATATAGGAGAGCAAACCGTGGTTCGATTCAGTGATGAATTTTTGCACTTCGTGGATTTTTTGTGAGTAGATGTTAGAGTACGGGTTCTCCGCACCGTTTACCACGCCGGTCTGTAAGCCTTGATACATCTCACCAAACGCCATTTTACGTGGCACAGCTTTAATCGCTTTGAACTGAGCATCTAGCACTTCGGACGCTTGTACTCGGAATTTCAAACCGCGCGCATCTTTCGGCTCACGTAGCTCTTTGTTGGCAGAAAGTTGTTTCAAATCGTTGTTCCAGTAAGCAAGACCGGTAATACCTTTGTCTTCCATAGATTTCAGTAAGGATTTACCCGCCTCACTTTGCTCAAAACGCTCAACCGCTTTGATGTCATCAAACAGGAACGGCAGATCGAAAATTTGGATTTTCGAGGTGTATTTATCAAATTTCGCCAAAGACGGCGCAAGCATTTGCACGTTATTCAGCAGTAATGCTTCCATCTCTTTACCGTCTGCGTAAAGCGACGAGTTTGGATACACTTCCACTTTCACTTTGCCCGCCAAACGTTCATCCACCAATTTTTGGAACATCAACGCCCCCTGACCTTTCGGGGTTTCATTCGCCACCACGTGAGAGAATTTAATCACGATCGGATTATTTGCCAGTGCCGTAAGAGAAGAAAAAGAGAGTGCCGCACCCACAGTTAATGCGACGATAGCTTTTTTAAGATGTTTGCTTAACATAATTCACTCCATTAAATAGGGGTTAATAACAATTCGTAATTTGCCTGAGTTTTCAAAAAAGTAAATAAGAAATTTCTAAAAATTTGAGCTACCTCTCAAAATTTTTACATTTTTTTTACTTTATTTGCAGCTTAGATGGGAGTGATGAGAAATTATAGCAGGCTGATTCAATATTGGCATAAATCAGCCTTTTTATATTAGAAACGGGTAGCTAATTGGAAAATAACTACTTCAGCTTGGCAGCTGAATTTGAAATGTGCATTGAGTTCAACACCCTCTGCGACAGGGCGGATTTCACTTGTGATTTCACAAGGCTCACTCTGGATATCTCGAGCTTTTTGGATAAATTTTTCAAGGGCAGTTTGGGCTTCGATTTCGTTTTCATAGATGCGTTGAATCTTAGCAGTAGTTTCACTATTGTCTAGAATTGAGCCGACATCAAAGGTGTTGCACCCTTTGCATTCAATGGGTTTGTCGTTTTTCATAAAAGAATCCTTGTAAATTGATTGAAAAGTGCGATTACTTTAAAACTAAATGCGTTGAGGTGCAATCTTGAAGTAGTGATAATTTGATTTAGATAGAATTTTAAAGCGTTGAGTTTTCCGATGAGAGATATTTGCAAAAAATCTTGTTTTTTTAACCGCTTGTTATGCTTAATCTAGAGCGAATATTCAAAGTGAGGAGGTTAAATTAAAAAATTCTCCACTTTATCTTAATTCTGTGATGATGATCACGGATTGTTTTTTTTTAATTCGCTATGCTTTGTCTTAAGTTGTTTATGATAAGCAATTAATATACATCTATACTAAACAAGAGGTGATCTCCTATGAAGAAAGCAGTATTAAGTGCAGTAGCAATCGCAGTCGCATTAGGTGCAACTATCAGTACCGCCCAAGCTGAGAATCGCATTGGTGTAACTATCTATAAGTATGACGATAACTTTATGGCGTTAATGCGTAAAGAAATCGAAAAAGAGGGCGCAAATCAAAAAGTCAATTTGTTAATGAATGACTCGCAAAATGCTCAATCTATTCAAAATGACCAAGTAGATGTGTTGCTTTCCAAAGGCGTTAAAGCCTTAGCGATCAACTTAGTGGATCCTTCGGCTTATAAGACAATTATCCAAAAGGCGAAGAGTGAAGATGTACCTGTGGTTTTCTTCAATAAAGACCCAGGTGCAGCAGCAATTGGTAGTTATCCAAAAGCGTACTATGTGGGTACAGAGCCTAAAGAGTCTGGCATGATTCAAGGTGAGTTAATCGCAAAACAGTGGAAAGCACACCCTGAATTAGACTTAAACAAAGACGGTAAAATCCAATTTGCGTTATTAAAAGGTGAGCCGGGCCATCCAGATGCGGAAGCGCGTACTAAATATGTAGTTGAAAGCTTAAAAGAAAAAGGCATTGAAAGCGAACAAATCTTTATGGATGCGGCTTTATGGGATGCGGCTCAAGCAAAAGATAAAGTAGATGCTTGGTTATCAAGCGGTAAAGCGAAAGATATCGAAGTAATCATTTCTAACAATGACGGTATGGCATTAGGTGCGTTAGAAGCAACTAAAGCACACGGTAAAAAATTACCGATTTTCGGTGTAGATGCGTTACCTGAAGCCCTTCAATTAATCAAAAAAGGCGAGTTAGCCGGTACTGTATTAAATGACGGCGTAAACCAAGGTAAAGCGGTTGTTCAACTTGCAGCTAACTTAGCTGACGGTAAAGATGCTGCTGCAGGCACACAATGGAAAGTGGAAAACCGTGTGGTACGTATTCCTTACGTTGGTGTAGATAAAGATAACTTAGCAGAATTTTTAAAATAATTAGCATTATATGGCACGGGTAATGGCTACTCGTGCCTTTTTTTCGATTTTTCGATGTAATCAGGGGTGAGGTATGGCAGGCGAAGTATTACTCACAATGACGAATGTTAGTAAGTCGTTCCCGGGGGTTAAAGCCTTAGACCGCGCTAACTTAACAGTAAAATCTCATAGTGTACACGCCTTGATGGGCGAAAATGGGGCAGGTAAATCAACCTTGCTCAAATGTTTGTTTGGGATTTACGCTAAAGATGAAGGCGATATTTTATTCCTCGGTAAGCCGGTGAATTTTAAAACCTCAAAAGAGGCGCTTGAAAACGGGATCTCAATGGTTCACCAAGAGTTGAACCTCGTGAAACAAGTGACAGTAATGGATAACCTATGGTTAGGGCGTTATCCGTTAAAAGGGCCTTTTGTGGATCACGATAAAATGTATCGTGATACCAAAGCTATTTTTGACGAATTAGATATTGATGTTGATCCGCGTGATAAAGTCGCGAAATTATCTGTATCGCAAATGCAGATGATCGAAATCGCAAAAGCCTTTTCTTATAATGCCAAGATAGTGATTATGGATGAGCCAACCTCATCTCTTTCCGAGAAAGAAGTTGAACATCTGTTTAAAATTATTCAAAAACTGAAAGACAGAGGCTGTGGCATTATCTATATTTCTCACAAAATGGACGAAATTTTCAAAATTTGTGATGAAATTACCATTCTCCGTGACGGTAAATGGGTAAATACAGTAGCAATCAAAGATACTTCAATGGAACAAGTGGTTTCAATGATGGTAGGGCGAGAACTAACGCAGCGCTTCCCGGAAAAAACCAATACACCGAAAGAGGTGGTGTTGGAAGTTGAGCATTTAACCGCAAAAAATCAACCTTCAATTCAAGATATTAATTTTACCTTACGGAAAGGAGAAATTTTAGGTATTGCCGGCTTGGTCGGAGCAAAGCGGACAGATATCGTCGAAACAATTTTCGGTGTACGGGAAAAATCGGCTGGTACGGTAAAACTGCACGGTAAAGTAGTGAATAACCGTAACGCATTTGATGCGATTAACAACGGCTTCGCCTTGGTAACAGAAGAACGTCGCTCTACAGGTATTTATTCCAATCTAAGCATTGAATTTAACTCTCTCATTTCAAATATGAAGGCTTACCTAGGGAAATTTGGCCTGCTTAGCACTAGAAAAATGAAAAGCGATACTCAGTGGGTTATTGATTCAATGAATGTAAAGACCCCCTCACATCAAACCCATATCGGCTCACTTTCCGGCGGTAACCAGCAAAAAGTGATTATCGGGCGTTGGTTATTAACCCAGCCGGAAATTCTAATGCTTGATGAACCAACGCGAGGCATTGATATCGGGGCGAAATTTGAAATTTATCAACTGATTTTAGAACTCGCCAATAAAGATAAAGGTATCATTATGATTTCATCGGAAATGCCGGAATTACTGGGTGTGACAGACCGAATTTTAGTAATGAGCAATGGTAAGGTTGCAGGTATTGTTGAAACTGCCAAAACCTCACAAGAAGAAATCTTGCAACTCGCAGCAAAATACTTATAACAGGAGTGAATTATGTCCGCTTTACAACAAAATAAATCGCTCGATTTTTTTAAACAAAATGCGATTTACTTCGTCTTATTAATCTTATTAATTGTGATTATTGTACAAGACCCGAGTTTCTTAAGTTTACGCAATTTTAGCAATATTTTATCGCAATCTTCGGTTCGCTTAATTATCGCCCTCGGTGTTGCAGGCCTAATTGTGACCCAAGGGACAGATTTATCTGCCGGTCGTCAAGTAGGGTTAGCTGCGGTAATTTCGGCCACTTTGTTACAATCAATGGAAAATATGAATAAAGTTTTTCCAAATTTAGGCGAAATTCCAATTCCGGTGGTGGTTTTAACTGTTTGTGCGATTGGTGCAGTGATTGGTTTATTTAATGGAATTGTAGTTGCCTATCTTAACGTAACGCCGTTTATTGCCACAATGGGAACGATGATCATCGTTTATGGTATCAACTCACTTTACTATGATGCGGTTGGTTCATCACCAATTGCAGGTTTTAGTGATGATTTTTCAAGCTTTGCTCAAGGCTTCTTCCGCTTTGGTGAGTTCAAGTTATCTTACATCACTATTTATGCGGTGATTGCCACCCTCATTATGTGGACATTATGGAACAAAACCCGCTTTGGTAAAAACGTGTTTGCTATTGGCGGTAACCCGGAAGCCGCTCGTGTTTCAGGGGTCAATGTGCCACTAAATTTAATGTTCATTTACATGCTTTCAGGGGTATTTTATGCCTTCGGCGGTATGTTAGAAGCCGGCCGTATCGGCAGTGCAACCAACAACCTCGGCTTTATGTACGAAATGGATGCAATCGCAGCCTGTGTTGTAGGTGGCGTATCCTTTGCCGGTGGCGTGGGCACAATCATTGGCGTGGTAACAGGGGTATTAATCTTCACCGTTATCAACTACGGCTTAACCTATATCGGCGTAAACCCTTACTGGCAATATATCATCAAAGGTAGCATTATCATCTTAGCGGTGGCGATTGACTCGCTTAAATACGCGAAGAAAAAATAGATAATCACAACACTAAGAAAGCTAACCTTCGGGTTAGCTTTTTGCTTTTAGGGGCTACAAGCGGTTAAATTTCCTAAAAAATTTGCAAAAAAATCCCAAAAAAAGACCGCTTACAGGCTATAATAACCAGTATTTTTCAACAATTTTTGAAATAATTAGTAGAGATAACGTTATGACAACAAAATTCAATGTAAAAACGTTCCAAGGAATGATTTTAGCCCTACAAGATTACTGGGCGAGCAAAGGCTGCACCGTGGTTCAGCCGTTTGATATGGAAGTAGGTGCAGGCACCTCCCACCCGATGACCTGTTTGCGTGCGTTAGGCCCTGAGCCGATGGCATTTGCGTATGTGCAACCGTCCCGCCGCCCGACAGACGGTCGCTATGGCGAAAACCCGAACCGTTTGCAACACTACTACCAATTCCAAGTGGTGATCAAACCATCGCCGGACAACATTCAAGAACTCTACCTCGACAGCCTGAAAATGCTCGGCTTCGACCCAACCCAAAACGATATTCGTTTTGTGGAAGACAACTGGGAAAACCCAACGCTCGGGGCGTGGGGTTTAGGCTGGGAAGTGTGGTTGAACGGAATGGAAGTCACCCAATTCACCTACTTCCAACAAGTCGGCGGCTTGGAATGTAAGCCGGTGACGGGCGAAATCACCTACGGCTTAGAGCGTTTGGCGATGTATATTCAAGGCGTGGACTCGGTGTACGACCTCGTGTGGTCTGACGGCGAACTAGGCAAAACCACCTACGGCGACGTGTTCCACCAAAACGAAGTGGAGCAATCTACCTACAATTTTGAATATGCCGATGTGGATTTCCTGTTCCAATGCTTCGAACAGTACGAAAAAGAAGCCCAATACTTGCTCGGTCTCGAAAAACCGTTGCCACTGCCGGCTTACGAACGCATCTTAAAAGCGGCTCACAGCTTTAACTTGTTAGACGCTCGCAAAGCGATTTCCGTGACTGAACGCCAACGCTACATTTTACGCATTCGTGCCTTAACCAAAGGCGTGGCGGAAGCCTATTACGCCAGCCGTGAAGCGTTAGGATTCCCGGGCTGTAAAAAATAACCAATGGGGGAGAAAATGAAACTTTGGTACTCAACCACCAGCTCGTTCGCCCGCAAAGCGGTGGCGACGGTGAAATATCATCAACTTGAACAGCAAGTCGAGCTGTTGCGTATTACCAACTCATTTGACCCCGACTCGCCGCACAATCAAGACAACCCGTTAGGGCGTATTCCGGCGTTACAAATGCAAAACGGCGACTGGCTGTTCGGCAGTTTTTTGATTAGCCAGTATTTAGACGAAATCGGCGCGAAACCCACGCTCTTCCCACAAGATGAACAACGTTGGCGAGTGCTGAGTTTACACGCGTTGGTGGAAGGCATTTTGGAAAATACCACACCGACGATTGTCACCGAACGCCGCTTTCGCCCTGAAAATGAGTGGTGGACAGCCCGCCATCAACAGCTGATGGCACGAAACATTCGCAGCTTTGCCCAGCTCGAAGAAAAGCTCGCCGAGTTTGGCGATGAACTTAATATCGGCACACTAACCGCGGTCTGTTTAATTGATTGGTGGCAGTTCCGCCCCGAGAACACCGGCTACGATTTAGCAAAAAATTTCCCAAATCTGACCGCTTGGGCAGCGATGATGAACGAGAAATACCCAGCACTGCGCGAAACGAAACCAACGGCATAAAGGAATCATCATGACAAAACCGATTTTATATTTCGCACACTGGTGCCCTGACACCGAACCTTTTATTGCCGAGTTAGCGCGTTTGGACGTGGAATTTGACGAATGCGATATCACAAAGAGCGGTGCAAATTTCAAACCGTTTTTACGTCTGCGGGACAGACATTCTGCCTTTGACAATGCCAAAGCCAACGGCTATATCGGCATTCCGGCGTTGCTGTTGGGAGACGATAAAGTGGTGTTGGATTTAGCTGAGCTGGAAGGGATTTTCGGCTAATAAGCGGTGAAATTTAGCGGAAATTTTGCAAAATGCAACCTTATGTAAAAACGCTCAAGCCCAATTCGCAAACATTGCGAACTACACAAACCGAAGCAGAAAAACGGTTGTGGTATCGGGTTCGGAGTGACCAACTTGGCTTTCGTTTTTATCGGCAAAAACCGCTGTTAAGCTATATTGTGGATTTTTACTGTCCAAAGGCAAAACTGGTTTTGGAATTGGACGGCAGCCAACATTACGAGCCTGAGCATCAGGCGAACGATAAAATCCGTGATGCGGAGTTGGCATCATTAGGTTTGACGGTTTTGCGGTTTGATAATTACCGAGTGATGACAGAGATTGAAAGTGTGATTGAAGAGATTTGGTTGTATCTTCAATCGGTGGGCGAATAGGGTATTTTCTCCGTTAATTTAGTCTGCCAAATCTCCCCCTCCCCTCTTTGCTAAAGAGGGGTGATCGTGTAGAGCGTAATTTATATTCATATGGCTATTTACGATCTTTATGGAAAAAGATAAAGAAAGATGATGAAGACAGATGAACTACAAATTTATGGTGATCTAGTCCCCCTCTTTAGCAAAGAGGGGCTAGGGGAGATTTGGCAGAAGTGGAAACGAAGTGAGAGATTTTAAAGACATAAATTATTTGAACGAGAAATTAACAATGACAACACAAAACTTCCTAGCCGAGATCGGCACAGAAGAGCTGCCACCGAAGGCACTCAAAAAATTAGCGACCGCGTTTGCGGAGAATGTTGAACAAGAACTCAACCTTGCTGGGCTTTCTTTCGAGAAAGTCGAGTGGTTCGCAGCCCCTCGCCGTCTTGCCGTTAAGGTGTTAAACCTTGTAGAAAGTCAGCCGAGTAAAGAAATCGAGAAGCGTGGGCCGGCTATGGCTCAGGCGTTTGATGCAGAGGGCAAGCCGACCAAAGCGGCAGAAGGCTGGGCGAAAGGCTGTGGTATCACGGTTGAGCAAGCCGAGCGTATCGCCACCGATAAAGGCGAATGGCTGGTGCATCGTGCGGTAATTGAAGGTCAGCCGACTAAAAATCTGCTGGTTGATATTATCGTCAAATCCTTGGCAAACCTGCCGATTCCGAAAACAATGCGTTGGGGCGATAAAACCGAGCAGTTCGTCCGCCCGGTGCATACCGTCACCCTTTTATTCGGTGCGGAGCTGATTGAGGGCGAAATTTTAGGCGTGGCGAGCGGTCGCACTATTCGTGGTCACCGCTTCTTAGGCGAGCGTGAATTTACCATTGAGAACGCCGACCAATACCCACAACTGCTGAAAGAGCGTGGTTCGGTGGTGGCGGATTTCAACGAGCGTAAAGCGTTGATCCTTGCAAAATCCCAAGAAAAAGCGACCGCTTTGGGTGGCGTAGCGGATATTGAAGAAGACTTGTTGGACGAAGTCACTTCATTAGTGGAATACCCGAACGTGCTGACCGCCAAATTTGAAGAGCGTTTCTTAGCCGTGCCGGCGGAAGCCTTGGTTTATACAATGAAAGGCGACCAAAAATACTTCCCGATTTACGACAAAGACGGCAAATTGTTACCGCACTTTATCTTCGTTTCCAATATCAATCCGGATGATCCGAGCAAAATTATTGAAGGAAACGAAAAAGTCGTCCGCCCACGTTTGACCGATGCGGAATTCTTCTTCAAAACCGACTTAAAACAAAAACTGGAAGACCAACTGCCACGCCTTGAAACCGTGCTATTCCAACAACAGCTCGGCACCTTGCGTGACAAAACCGCTCGTATTGAAGCCTTGGCGGGCGAAATCGCCGCACAAATCGGTGCCGATCAAACCAAAGCCAAACGTGCCGGCTTGCTGTCAAAATGCGACCTGATGACCAATATGGTGTTTGAATTTACCGATACGCAAGGCGTAATGGGTATGCACTATGCACGCCACGATGGCGAAGACGAAGAAGTGGCGGTGGCGTTGAACGAACAATATATGCCACGTTTTGCGGGCGACAACTTGCCGAACAGCCTAGTGGCTTGCTCGGTAGCGTTGGCGGATAAATTCGATACGCTCACGGGGATTTTCGGTATCGGACAAGCACCAAAAGGTAGTGCCGACCCGTTCGCTTTACGCCGTGCGGCATTAGGTTCGCTGCGGATTATTGTGGAGAAAAACCTGCCGTTAGACTTAGCGGAAATTGTCGCAAAATCGGCCGCACTTTTCGGCGACAAGCTCACCAACAAAAACGTGGTGGACGAAGTGGTGGACTTTATGCTTGGTCGTTTCCGGGCGTGGTATGAGAGCGAAGGCATTGCGGTGGATGTCATCCAAGCTGTGCTTGCCCGCCGTCCGACTAAGCCTGCCGATTTTGATGCCCGTGTGCGTGCGGTGTCTCACTTCCGCAGCTTAGACAGTGCCGAAGCCTTGGCAGCCGCTAACAAACGTGTCAGCAACATTTTAGCCAAAGCGGATATTGCGATTGGCGAAATTGATCTTTCAGCTTGCGTAGAACCAGCAGAAAAAGCGTTGGCGGAAAGCGTGTTAGCGTTAAGAACCGAAGTGCAACCGCTGATTGCTAACGGCGACTACACTGCTGTTCTTGATAAACTCGCAAACTTACGCCAGCCTGTTGATGCGTTCTTTGATGGCGTAATGGTCAATGCCGAAGACCAAAAACTCCGCCAAAACCGCTTAGCGATTTTAAGCACGCTGCAAGGCTTGTTCCTGCAAGTGGCGGATATCTCTCTGTTACAGTAATTTGCAAAATGTTGCCCGAAACAGACCGCTTGCAAGCGGTCTGTTTTGTCTAGAATTTTACCAAAGGATTATTTCAATTTCGGTTTATTCACCATAATTTCAATAACTTGTTTGTCGGTGTATTGCATGCTACGAGAGGCAATGCTGCATAGGTTGTTGATAGAGCGATCGATATCATGTTCGACAATGCCTTCATTGCCCGTGACTTGGCTGTTATCCATAGACATCAGAATGGATTTATAGCTTGAAGTCACGCTAGTGGACACTTTCATCGCACAGCTGTTAGAAGCCCCGTCACAGATAATGCCACTGATATCGCCAATCATACTACTAATTGCCATACTAATATTTTCAAATTCCCCTGTGAGTAACCACGCAACCCCGGCACAGCTTCCCATTGCGGCGGTCGTTACCGCACATAGTGCCGATAATTTAGGTAATTTGCTGTGAATATAAATTGCCATTAAGTGGGAGAGAAATAGGGCACGAATGCGTTTTTCTTCGCTAACATTTAAATGGCGGGCAACAACCACAACCGGCATGGTGGCTGTAATACCTTGATTACCGGAGCCGGAATTGCTCATTGCCGGTAAACTTGCGCCCCCCATTCTCGCATCAGAAGCGGATGTAGTTTCAATCACGATGCGGTTAAGTAAGTCATCGCTGATTAAGCCTAAGCCGATTTGTTTTTGCAATGTACGCCCGATATGTAATCCATAATCGGTACGCAAACCTTCTTTTGAGAGTGCAGAGTTTAATTGTGCCGCTTGCTCAATAAAGCGAATTTTTTCTAACTCAATATTCATCGAAAAATCGAAAATATCTTTTGCCGAAAGTGAGGTAAATATTTCGGTAATATCGTCATTATTCACTGCACAAGGCTTACTTAAAATTGTTTGACCGTTTTTTTCAATATAGATGACATTAGTATGATGTTCTGCAATGCGAACACAGACACGCTCAGTTTGGTAAAACAATGTTGCTTCAGAATATAGAATATGTTCTGTTTCAAAAATTGATACCGACACTTTATCATCACTTAGCATTGTTTTGGCTTGTTCAACTTGAGCAGGCGTAATGTTTTTCAGCACTTCTAAACCGCCATGAGGATCGCCACCGATAGCCCCTATTGCCGCAGCCATTGGGAGTCCGACGGTTGCTGTTCCCGGTACCGTTACCCCCATTCCGTTTTTCATTAAATTAGGGGAAACTTTGGCTTCAATTCGCTCCGGCAAATGCCTTAAATATTGGCGCGCAATTGCTGAGGCTAAGGCAAGAGAAATAGGCTCTGTACAACCTAATGCAGGAACAACTTCATGGTTAACTGCACTCAGAATAGCTTGTTCTAATTTTTCACAGTGAATATTCATAGATAGAACCTTATTACTCTAAAAATGTTAGGAATGGTGAAATACATAATAAAATACCGGTTATGATAATAATATTAAGTGCTAGCCCTTTATATTTAAATAATGCAGGCACTTTGTAGACTAAATAGGCAGGAATTAAACAGCCAACTAAGCCGAAAATAGGGCTACAGATTGAGGTAAAGCTTAATACCGGTGCATTTAGGACTATTGCACTCCATGCGAGTAGGATAGAGAATAGCATAATCCCTTTTTGTACGTAATTAGAATTGATTTTTTCCGCAGGAAATTTTCTTAATAATAGATTCATGACAATGCCCTGTGTTGCCTCTCTAAATCCTAAATAGACACCGAAGAAGGCGGTCATAACTGCAAAGATATTTAACGCCACACCCACATAGGTAGCCCAGCTACCTGGAAAAAACTGTGCGGCAATGGCTAATGCAGAGACGTTTTGTTCATAGGCTTTTAGTGCTTCTTCTCGACCCATTGCAAGTGTAAATGAGACAGCATAAAAGAAAACGGTAACAAATAGAATGGCAAACGCAATATTCATAGCACGTAATGCTTTGTAACGTGCGATTTCTCTTGATTGTTCTTTAGCACGGTAGGAAATAACCATTGGGCTGAGTGTTTGTAAAAATAGAATTGAGGTGAGAGTGAAAGGGAGTGTGATAATTGCGTCTTTTATTAGTTTTCCAGTCGGAGGTAATGCCCCTATATTATGTAGTTTCCACATACCTACCATGGCGATTCCTAAAGCTGCAACAACTAAAAGTTTTGTCAGAACCATAAAGGTCGATATTTTAAAGAGTAGCTTTTCACCTCGGGACGATAATGCAACTAGGATACATATTAGTATTAAACCGTAAAATGGGTTGTCAGAGAGCAGAGTATCTGTTATTCCAAACGTAAGAAGATAAGAGGCACTGTCGTTGGTTATTGCGGTGGAGTAAACAAACATCCATATGACTAACATAATAAAGTAGAGTATACCTAAGAATATTCCCCAGTTTTTTCCTAAATAGCCACTAATGACTGTCGGATAATCTTGGCATTCCGGAGATTCTGCTAGAGTATTAATAAAAAGTCGTTGAAACAGATACATGGCAGGATAGCCAATTACAGAGGAAAGCAGGAAAACCCACATTCCCATAAGTCCTACTTGAACGGGTAAGAATACAATTCCTGCCCCGATAGCCATTCCTATACTCATAATGACCCAGCCAAAATCAGTTGAATCAAATTTTGTTGCCTGCTTGAATTCAGCAGGTGAGAGTTTTTGAGTATCCATATATTCTCCTTAGCTAGTATAAATTAAGCATTATTTTTAAATTCTCTTAAGTGTTTATAAATAGCATGACTGGTTAGAGAGAGCTTTTCTGCAACAAGGGGAACAGCTTCTTTGAGCTCAAATATTCCATTTTCAAACAAATAGAAAATAATGGATTTTTTATAGAGTTTTGAATTTTTCGCAGTATGTTGCTCAATCTCATTGATTGCTTTAAGAAAAGTTTCTTCAATGAGTTCTTTCGGATTCGTAATAAAACTTTCACTTTTATAATGGAGAGGAATAGGATCGCTAGCCATAAAAGAACTAATGGTTTTATCTAATGGAGTAGATAAGTTTAAATTAATACAGAATAAACCGATAGGTTTACCTTTATGACCAATAATAATATGGGTGGTTGATTTAATTAAGTTACCATTATTTAACCGTGAAAAGTAAACTTGTTCAGTGCTTGATTTGTCTTTTTGGTAAAGTTTTAGTAACTGTAATCCTTTATCTGTAATAGGAGAGCCAACTTCACGGTTTGTATGATGCCCATTGATAATTTTGATCACTGACTTTTCGTATGCATTAAGAGAATGAATAACTACTTCGCAAAATTCACCTAGCAGGCCTACAATAGCTTCACTTAATGAAAAGTAAGACAGCATAATTTCTTTATCGGCATCATCAAGGTAATCTAATTTATCTAACATATTTCTTTCCCCTTTTTATTTTGGTGAATTATAATAATTTGTTTATTTTGGTCAATTAAATTTAACTTTAATAACAAGGAAAAGTAATGATTTTTTGACTATGATCATGTTTTAGCTAGGAATATAAGAGGACAAACCAAATAATATTAGCGTTGGAAAAGTGGCAAATTCGAGCTATCTTGATTACAATGGCATATAGAGCTTATAAAGGAAGGAAAATACAATGTCAGTAAAAACCGAAGTTTTGTTTAGTAATCAGTGGAATGTGCGAGTGAGCGATCCGGGCTTTGAGGGCTCGTTAAGCCATTATTTTGAGACTGTTTATATTACGCTTGAAGCTCATATTAACGATGAAAATGTTCAATATGAATTTACTCGTAAGGTGGAAGATGAAATAAAAATTCACCGCAGTTTTACTGATATTGATGAATTATTTGAGTTTTTAGGCGAGTATTTAAGTTCTGTTGCACTCGGTAATGTGGGGGTGCGGATTGGTCAATTATGTTTGGAATAATTTCCAGAGATAAACTTGGGTAGCTTAGCTGCCCATTTGCAAAATTTTCTTAAAATTCAACCGCTTGTAAACAGTTCTATGAATATCTCCAACCCACTTTTCCAACAAACTCAGCCCTATTGGGATTTTCTGCGAATTGAAAAGCAGGTGAGTCCGCATACTTTGAGCAACTACCAACGCCAATTAGCCGCGGTGAGCGAGCTTTTTTCACAGGCTGGTATCGAAAGTTGGGAAGAAGTGGAAAGTAGCTCGGTACGTTGGATGTTAAGCCAAAGCCATAGACAGGGCTTGAGTGTGAAAAGTATCGGTTTGCGATTGGTGGCATTAAGACAGTGGTTTGTCTATCTAATTAAGGTTGGGCGAATGAATGCTAATCCGACTCTTGGTGTGAAATCGCCGAAAGTGGGCAAACATTTACCGAAAAATATTGATGCAGAGCAAGTAGGGCAACTTCTTACGATTGAAAGTGATGAGCCAAGCGATCTGCGTGATATAGCGATGATGGAACTGATGTACAGTTCCGGATTACGTTTATCTGAGTTGCAAGGTCTGAATTTAGGCGATATGGATTTATCAGCGAAAGAAGTTCGCGTGCAAGGTAAGGGCAGTAAAGAACGAATTGTGCCGATTGGTTCTAAAGCGTTAAATGCCCTTCACCGTTGGCTTGAGGTGCGGAGGCAGTTTAAGCCTCAAGATAATTCCGTGTTTTTGAATAAGCGGGGAGGGCGTTTATCGCACCGTTCAATTCAGCTGGTGATGCAGAAGTGGGGAGAACGACAGGGGCTGGAAAGCCATTTGCATCCGCATAAATTACGCCATTCTTTTGCTACCCATATGTTGGAAGCGAGCGGTGATTTACGAGCAGTACAAGAGTTGTTAGGACATAGCAGTCTTTCTACTACTCAAATTTACACCCATTTGGATTTTCAACACCTTGCAAAAATTTATGACTCAGCACACCCAAGAGCGAGAAGAAAGAAAGAAGATTAAGGTTTTATGGGCGTTGCTTCAAGAGTTTTCATTTTGCAAAAGAAGTACCAATATTGAACAACTACAAGCACGGCTAAGGCTATTTTCCCACCTATGTGAGGCAATGAGATAAAGGCAAATAGAGTAAACGGAAACGCAATTGCCAGAATTGTGATTTTTTGTTTCATTGTCATTGCCCGCTTTTCATCGTATGTCTGTAGATATTTTTTATAAAGTTTGGTTTGGATAAACCATAGACGAATTCTCTCCGAACCTTTAGTAAAGCAAAACAAGGCCAAGAGTAAAAAAGGAGTGGTTGGTAAACCCGGCAATATTGCACCAATAATGCCAAGACCAATACAGATAAAACCGGATATAATATAAAGTAATTTCATGAAAGCTAAATTATTGAGAATGAATCGCAATTATCCTAAAGGAAGTTTGCTTTGATTTCAACAGTTTATAGCAATGAATGCAAGCGGTCTATTTGTCAGATATTTTTGCAAATAGGAAATAAAAAAACCTGTTGAATGCTCAACAGGTTTAAATACTGGCGGAGGAAGTGAGATTCGAACTCACGGAGGGCGTTAACCCTCGCCGGTTTTCAAGACCGGTGCATTCAACCGCTCTGCCATTCCTCCGGGTTGAAAGTCTGTGAAATTGTTGTTCTCTTAAAAGAGAAAATCTGCTGATAACAATCAGCAGACTCTAAATTTGATGGCGGAGGAAGTGAGATTCGAACTCACGGAGGGCGTTAACCCTCGCCGGTTTTCAAGACCGGTGCATTCAACCGCTCTGCCATTCCTCCGTTGAAAACGCCTGCAATAATAGAGATTTATCGAATAATCGTCAAGCAATAAATCTGAAAATCAGATTATTCGTTCTTTTTTTCAGCATAAATTATTTTTTTATCAGCCAAACGCCACTTTCTATGTGATGAGTGTAAGGGAACTGATCGAATAATGCCGCCTTTTCAATACGATGGGTTTGACATAATTGCTGTAAATTTGCCGCTAAAGTTTCAGGATTGCATGAAATATAGAGAATACGGTCATAAGCTTGTACCATATTAAGCGTATCTTGATCCAAGCCTGCCCGTGGCGGGTCGACAAAAATGGTATTGCAATCATAGGCTTTTAAATCAATGCCTTTTAAGCGATAAAATTCACGCACGCCATTCATTGCTTGGGTAAATTCTTCTGCCGACATTCGGATAATCTGTAGGTTATTAATCCCATTTTGCTCAATATTATATTGAGCTGAATGCACTGAGGACTTTGAAATTTCAGTTGCCAGCACTTTGCGGAAATTTTCTGCTAGGGCAATAGAGAAGTTGCCGTTACCACAATAAAGTTCCAGTAAATCACCTTGGCTGTTTTTAGTACAAGTTCTTGCCCATTCCAGCATTTTGATGTTCATTTCTGCATTTGGCTGGGTGAAACTGTTTTCCACTTGGCGGTAAATATAGTTTTTGCCGTGAATCGGTAAAACTTCTTCCACATAATCGCAATCTAAGGCAATTTTTTGCTTGGTTGCCCGCCCAATGAGTTGTACTTTAAAACCTTGATTTTGTAATCGGGCTTTTAAGCTTTTTGCCTGCTCAATCCAATCATCAGTGAGTGTTTTATGATAGAGCAATGACACCGCAATTTCACCGCTGAGCGTGCTTAAATAATCAATTTGGAACAGCTTTCGGGTAAGCTGCTCCTTGCCTTTAATTTCCGCTAACAGCACTGTCATCATGTTATTGATAAGTGTGCTTGCAATCGGGAAACTATCTACACGATAACGCTCTTTCGTCTCTTGATTGAACATAATATGGTAGATCTCACCGTTATCATGCCAAACCCGAAATTCCGCTCGCATACGGAAATGGCTTGGCTTAGAAGAAAAAACTTCTAATGCCGGAGGATTAAAAGGGGCAAGTAAAGCGGTCAGATTTTCTGTTTTTTTTGCAAGGAGATCGGAATATTGTTCGATAGGGAGTGTCATTTTTTACCACAATATAGAAAACGAAAAAACAAACCACGAATTGCTTCGTGGTTCTTTAATAATTAGATTATTCAGCTGCACTAAAATCATCACCAACATCACTACCGGCATTACCGGAAAGTGTGTAGATTCGTTTGCTTGCACTTGTTAGTGAACGGTATTTTAACCAGGCTTTTTCAATTATGCTTTCTGCCGTTTCTTCACCTTTCATTACCGCCACAAAACGTTTTTCTTCTGCTGTAGCAGGTTTGCGTTCACCGGTTTCTAAAGCTAAGCAAGCTTGACCAAATTGCTCTAAAGTTTGTGATTCGCGAATGGTGTAATCACCGTGACGAGAGAAGCCGCGAGGGTAATTTTTATCATCAAAAAAGCGACGTGTAACGCTAAAACTATCTGCCATAATATGCCTCATTGTTTTTTATTGGAAATTGGGAAAAGAAAAATCGGGCGTACATTAAAACAAAAATAGAGAATAAATCAATGATTTAATGCAAAAAGCGGTTAAATTTCCCCGATTTTTCGCAAATTTTGTGAATTTGCTTGGTGTGAGAATTAAGCAGGATCTTTCATTAGTATGATTTAACGTTCAATTTTTAAACGGATCATATCAATAAGATCTGAAATCTCTTGAGTGGGCGCTTTTTCTTGCAGCATGACCCAACGAAATAATTCCGGATCGGTATAGCTTAACATTTGTACAAATGCGAGTTTCTGGCTCTCATTGAGTTCATCAAAATGATTTTTATAAAACGGCATAATCATTTTGTCTAACTCACGCATACCGCGGCGACATTCCCACTCTAATTTAAAACGATTAATTTCGGCCATTATTTTACCTCGTGAATACGGAGCTCTTTCGGCACTTCAAATACAATATTTTCTTCATTGCCGACTAAGGTTTCTACTTCTGTTACGCCTAAGGTTTTCAGATGAGAAATCACTGACTGAACCAAGACCTCAGGAGCAGAAGCGCCGGCGGTAATGCCAATTGTCTTTACGCCGTCTAACCAAGCCGGGTCAATATCTTGTGGACCGTCAATTAATTTTGCCATCACTCCCATTCGAGAAGCTAATTCTGCAAGGCGGTTAGAATTAGAGGAGTTTTTTGAACCTACAACCAATACTAATTGTGATTGTTCTGCAAGTTCCCGAACTGCCTGTTGACGGTTGGTAGTAGCATAGCAAATATCGTTTTTCCGTGGGCCTTGAATCGAGGGATATTTCTCTTTTAACGCATCAATGACCCCAATGGTATCATCAATTGAGAGAGTAGTTTGCGTCATAAAAGTGAGTTCGTCATTATTGGAAACAGGGAGCTTGGCGATATCTTCGACCGACTCAATCAAATAAATACCACCTTCTTCATTATCATATTGCCCCATCGTTCCGATAACTTCAGGATGCCCTTCGTGACCGATTAAAATTGCTTTTGTCCCTTTTCGACTGGCACGAGCAACTTGCATGTGTACTTTAGTTACTAACGGGCAAGTTGCATCAAAGACTTTTAAGCCACGATTTTTTGCCTCTTGGCGAACTGCTTGTGAAACACCGTGAGCAGAGAAAATCACAATTGCACCATCCGGCACTTCATTTAACTCTTCTACAAAAACGGCTCCTTTGGCTTTTAGTCCATCCACCACAAAGCGGTTATGTACTACTTCGTGGCGAACATAAATGGGCGCTCCGTGAATTTCTAAGGCAAGCTCTACAATCGAAATAGCTCTATCTACGCCTGCACAGAAACCACGAGGATTTGCTAATAAAATTTTCATCTAATCACTCTTACCTTGTTTCTCTTTTTTGTTTGTAAAGGCTTCTACCAGTAGTAAGCCGGCACCCACACAAATGGCAATATCTGCGATATTAAATACAGGATAATGGTACACATCCCAATAAAAATGAAGAAAATCAACTACATAACCATGATAAGCACGGTCAATGGCATTGCCGATGGCTCCGCCAATAATTAATGCATATGCAGAATTTTCCAATTTTTTGACCGCTTGATTTTTAAATAGGGCAAAGATTAATGCCGCTGAAATAATGATTGCCAGCCCTAAAAAGAAATACTTTTGCCAGCCGGAATGATCGGCTAAAAAACTAAAAGCAGCCCCGTAATTGCGGGCGTAAGTTAAGTTGAAAATCGGTAGAATATTAATGCTTTCCCCAAATTCAAAATTTTTAACTACAATATATTTTGACCATAAATCCAAAATAATGGTTACGAGGCTAAGCCATAACCAACTAAGACCTGTTTTTTTCATTGTATCCTTTCTATTTAATATTAAATTGCATCTTCATTTTCTTCGCCGGTGCGAATACGAATTACACGGCTGACATCATACACGAAAATCTTGCCATCGCCGATTTTACCTGTTTGTGCAGTCTCCATAATGGCTTCGATACATTGTTCTTCCAGCTCATCCGGCACAACAATTTCAATTTTCACTTTAGGTAAAAAATCAATGGCATATTCTGCACCACGATAAAGCTCGGTATGTCCTTTTTGTCTGCCAAATCCTTTGATTTCGGTAATACTCATTCCTGTAATACCGACATCGGTTAAGACCTCACGTACATCATCTAATTTGAACGGTTTGATGATTGCCTCAATTTTTTTCATGGTTGTCCTTATTTTTCTTTACGAGCCGATTTTGGGCGGAAACTTTCGCACACTTGCGGATTGGTTTCGACATAAATTTCACTTAAAAGTTGTAAACAGTATGGTACGGCACTAAAAATGCCTTTTACTAATACTTTTCCGTTTTCATCTTTTACACCTTCCAGTGTTTCTTTAATTGCTTTAGGTTGCCCGGGAAGATTTAAAATCAGACTTTCGTGACGAATTACCCCCACTTGGCGGGAGAGAATCGCTGTCGGCACAAAATGTAGGCTGACTTGTCGCATTTGTTCGCCAAAACCGGGCATTTCTCGGTGGGCGATCGCAAGGGTCGCATCGGGGGTTACATCCCGTTTGGCAGGCCCTGTACCACCGGTAGTTAAGACTAAATGGCAGGCGTGAGTATCCACTAACTCGATTAAGGTTTGTTCAATAACAGCTTGTTCGTCAGGAATTAAACGCTTTTCCAGTTCAAATTGTTCGGTGAGTGCAGATTCCAACCAAGCTTCTAATTCAGGAATACCTTGGTCTTGATAAACACCTTGTGAGGCTCGGTCAGAAATTGAGACCAAGCCGATTTTTAATTTTTCTTTGTCTAATGATTTACAAGCGGTCATTTTTTCTCGCCTTTTTGCAACTCTTTTTTATCCGATTCACTTAAGTTTGATAGTGCCATATTGAAACTGCGTTCAACAGTAACTTTACGAGGATCTTCATCAGGTAAAAGCTTTAACATCATTCCCCAAGTCATTGCTGCCATTTTAAAATCTTCTTTTTCAAAAGAATGGAATGCAAGTAGGCTTAAAGCATTAAAGTTCGTATGATCCTTGCGGATAATGTCTTTTAGCAATGTTTCGCCTTGTTTTTTATCTTCTTGTGCTTCAGAGAAGAGTAATAGCTGTGCATGACTTAATTGATAATCCAGGTTATCCGGCTTTAATTGAGCTGCTTTACTAAAGGCATCATGAGCTAATTGACCATCATCTAGTGCCATCCCGATCTGACCTAACATATACCATTTTTGATCATCTGCCGGATTTTTTTGTAAATCTACACGCAATGCCATCGCAAATTGGTTCATTTCTTCGCTGCTAAGCGGATTGGTATCTTCCGTTTTTAGACGCTCATAAAAATAAGCTAATTTTTGGTGCGAGCTGTCGAGCATCGAATTTGAGAACCAAGAACCGACGCTGCTGTAAACTGCGAAACTCACCCCGCCTACAAGCAGAATCAGCGACATCAGCCACGCCTTACCAAATTTAAGCGTTGAGTGAGAGCTTTTCGGATTGGCATCGGGGATATCATCCAGCAAGTTTTGTTGTAACTCTAACTTGGTTTGCTCAGGATCATCAATTACGCCTTCGTTGGCTTCATTTTCCACTTCTTTTAAGCGATCAAAATAAAAGGCTTTGTTTAAGTTATCTCGCTTATTGTTATCAATTTGCTTGTTTTTTTTAAGCAAAGGGTAAAACGCTACGATACAAACAATGAATGTAATGGATATGATTGCTAGCCAGAAATTCATTTTTCTTCCTTATTTAAAATTTGGTTAAGACGCTCTTGTTCATCTTGATTTAAGTTGCGATTTGCAAAATTTTGCTCAGAATTGACCGCTTGTGGCTTGGCTTTTTTTCTTCGCCAGACAATAACAAGCCCTAGGCAAATAAGTAATAACGGCAGAATCCACAACATTAATGTTGCAGGGGTCATTGGTGGATTGTAGGTGACGAAATTGCCGTAACGTTCGACCATATAATCCACCACTTCACTTTTACTTTTGCCTTCTTTCAGTAATGCTAAGGTTTTTGCCCGCATATCGGTAGAAATTGTGGCATTAGAATCTGCGATATTATTGTTTTGGCATTGCGGGCAGCGTAATTCTTGAATTAAAGCTCGATAGTCCGCCTCTTGCTGCGGATTATCGAATTGGTGTATTTCCACAGGCGCGGCGGTAGCGACAACTGTGGCAAACATAAAGATTAACGGTAAGGCTTTTTTCATGGTTATCACTATTTCAATTTCTCATAAATCGGTTTAAGCACTTGGTTCCAAACTTTGTCGTTTACATCACCTGCATGGCGGTAGCGGATAATGCCGTTACCATCCACGATAAAGGTTTCCGGTGCGCCGTACACACCAAGATCTAACCCTAGAGATCCTTTCGGGTCGAAAATGATTGCTTTGTACGGGTTGCCATAATTGGTAAGGAATTTAATGGCTTTGGGGCGTTCATCTTTATAATCAATACCGATAATCTCTACTCCCTGTTTGGCAAGAATAGTTAAATATTCGTGTTCGGCATAGCAGGTCGGGCACCACGTTGCCCAAACATTCAGTAAGCGGGGCGTCCCTGTTTTTAAAATGTTTTCATTCAGTTGTTGCTTTTCATCAACTAAAGATTCTAGGCTAAATACAGGTACGCTTTTTCCAACTAAGGCTGACTCTAATCTTTTCGGATCATCGCCTTGAGAATTGCGGGCAAGTTGAATCATAAATGCAACAGATAAAGCTAAAAATACAACTAAAGGCAGGAGAAATTTCTTATTCATTTTAGATACCCGAATTAGAACTATAATTGATAGCTAGCTTACCAAAAAATCCACTAATAAGCATTGATTTAAATAAAAAATCCGTTGTATGAACAACGGATTTACCTCGTTTTGATTATTTTCTTAATTTCACCGTTTCAATGGCGTGATCTTGTCCTTTGATTAAAATCAGATTGGCTCGCTCTCGGCTTGGCAGAATATTTTTACGCAGATTCAAGCCGTTAATTTCTTCCCAAATTGTGGAGGCTGTATCTATAGCTTCTTGTTCGGATAAACTCGCATAATGATGGAAGTAGGAGTTTGGATCTGCAAATGCGCTGCGGCGAAATTTTAAGAAGCGGTTGATATACCACGTTTTCAGTAGCTCTTCCTCGGCATCGACATAAATAGAGAAATCGACAAAATCCGACACAAACACATTATGTGGGCTAGAAGGGTAGTTCATGCCGCTTTGTAATACGTTTAGCCCTTCTAAAATCACTACATCAGGCTGGTCTACAATATTAAATTGATCAGGAATAATGTCATAGGTTAAATGCGAATAAATCGGGGCTTTGACATTGCGTTTGCCGGATTTAATATCTGAAACAAACCGAATCAGGTTGTGAATATCATAAGACTCGGGAAAGCCTTTTTTCTTTAGTAGATTTTTTTCAGTTAAGGTCGCAAGCGGATATAAAAAACCATCGGTAGTGATTAAATCCACTTTGCGCTGATAAGGATAATGAGAGAGCAATGCTTGTAAAATACGAGCTGAGGTACTTTTCCCGACTGATACGCTACCGGCAATACTAATAATATAAGGTACTTTAGGGGCCTCAATGCCAAGAAAGCGGTGTAATACCGTCTGACGTTTTAAGTTTTCTTCTATATAGTATTGAATTAAACGGGCAAGGGGTAGGTAAATAGTGCGAACTTCTTCCAAAGAAAGATCTTCATTAAAGCCTAATAAAGGTTTTAAGTCTTGTTCTGTGAGCTTTAATGGAACAGATTTACGTAAATCTGCCCATTGTTGGCGATCAAAAGTGAGAAAAGGAGTAATTTTTTGGTTTTTTTCAAGGCTCATAGCCAAAATCTCAAATTTTTTGATGATTAATTAATGCGTTTATAAGCAAATCAGGCTGCCCACTATACAATAGAAAGGTTGTTTTTGCCGTATTTATTAGGAGAAAATTCATTATTTTTTACAAAAAATAGTCATTTTGTATATTTAAAAATCGAAAGAGCGTTTTTTTAAGATTTTTTTTAAAAAATGCTTGCACACAGTTAAAATTTCCCTATAATGCACATCACTTGCTTACGACACAGCAATGCCGACTTAGCTCAGTAGGTAGAGCAACTGACTTGTAATCAGTAGGTCACCAGTTCGATTCCGGTAGTCGGCACCATTAACGCAAAGCGTAAATAAGTATTCAATTATCGTGGAGGGGTTCCCGAGCGGCCAAAGGGGGCAGACTGTAAATCTGTTGGCTCAGCCTTCGAAGGTTCGAATCCTTCTCCCTCCACCATCTCTGATATTTTGAATCGCGTAGGTCAGACGAATTTAGAACAGCGGGCATCGTATAATGGCTATTACCTTAGCCTTCCAAGCTAATGATGCGGGTTCGATTCCCGCTGCCCGCTCCAAGACGCTGATATAGCTCAGTTGGTAGAGCGCACCCTTGGTAAGGGTGAGGTCGGCGGTTCAAATCCGCCTATCAGCACCACTTCATCTAAATTCTATCTTTCTCACGCAAATTTTTATTGGTATTAATTTCTACATTATGGTTAATGGGTTCTTTTGTTCCATTGTAACCGTTTTTGTTTAAGAGGCTTTTAGAAAATGTCTAAAGAAAAATTTGAACGTACAAAACCGCACGTTAATGTGGGTACAATCGGCCACGTTGACCATGGTAAAACAACTTTAACAGCTGCAATCACAACGGTATTAGCGAAACACTTTGGTGGTGCAGCGCGTGCATTCGACCAAATCGATAACGCGCCGGAAGAGAAAGCACGTGGTATCACCATCAACACTTCACACGTTGAGTACGATACAGCGACACGTCACTACGCACACGTTGACTGCCCGGGACACGCGGACTATGTTAAAAACATGATTACCGGTGCAGCACAAATGGACGGTGCTATCTTAGTAGTAGCGGCAACAGACGGTCCAATGCCACAAACTCGTGAGCACATCTTATTAGGTCGCCAAGTAGGTGTTCCATACATCATCGTATTCTTAAACAAATGCGATATGGTTGATGACGAAGAGTTATTAGAATTAGTTGAAATGGAAGTTCGTGAACTTCTTTCTCAATACGACTTCCCGGGTGATGACACTCCAATCGTACGTGGTTCTGCATTACAAGCATTAAACGGTGTTGCAGAGTGGGAAGAGAAAATTCTTGAATTAGCAAACCACTTAGACACATACATCCCGGAACCTGAGCGTGCGATTGATAAACCATTCTTATTACCAATCGAAGACGTATTCTCAATTTCTGGTCGTGGTACAGTAGTAACAGGTCGTGTTGAGCGTGGTATCATCCGTACTGGTGATGAAGTTGAAATCGTAGGTATCAAAGATACAACGAAAACAACGGTAACCGGTGTTGAGATGTTCCGTAAATTATTAGACGAAGGTCGTGCGGGTGAGAACGTAGGTGCATTATTACGTGGTACTAAACGTGAAGAAATCGAACGTGGTCAAGTATTAGCGAAACCGGGTTCAATCACGCCACACACAGACTTCGAATCAGAAGTTTACGTATTATCAAAAGAAGAAGGTGGTCGTCACACTCCATTCTTCAAAGGTTACCGTCCACAATTCTACTTCCGTACAACGGACGTAACAGGTACAATCGAATTACCTGAAGGCGTAGAAATGGTAATGCCGGGCGATAACATCAAGATGACTGTAAGCTTAATTCACCCAATCGCGATGGACGAAGGTTTACGTTTCGCGATTCGTGAAGGTGGCCGTACAGTAGGTGCTGGTGTTGTAGCGAAAATCATCAAATAATTAAGCGAAAGTTTATATTTGAGATAAGCGAACAAAGCGAAAGAGAGGTATATCGAAAGATATGCCTCTTTTTTATTGCTTCAAATGGATAGTACAAAGTCTCAATTTGCAAAATGGTGACCAAAAAAGACCGCTTGCAATGAGGTAGGCGTATGCAGGCGGTTAGATTTTAGGTATGTTTTGCGAATAATTAAGCAATTTTCACCGCTTTATAATTACATTGCGGATTCATAATTAGATCTCGTGAGCGAATAATTTGTAATTCATACAAGCCCGATTTTGAAGTTTGTTCCATGACTTCATTTACTGCATTTGCTGTGTGCTCAAAGGCGTCGAGATCTGATTTTCCGTTTAATAAATTCGCTACGAATAAGCCGGCAGTTAAATCACCTACACCAACCGGTTCTTTGTCAAAATGGTAAAGCGGCCGGCTGATATGCCAAATACCATCTTGGTTGGCCAGTAGCATTTCAAATTTATTACTCTCTTTGCCGACACGGCTTAAATGTTTCACTAATACTTTTTTCGGACCTTTGCTTAAGATAGCTTTAACTGCTTCAATTGCTTGCTCAAAATTTTCTACGGTTAAACCACTTAATTCGCGCAGTTCGACTAAGTTTGGCGTGATAATATCTGCTTGTGCCATGGCAAGATTGATTAATCCTTCTTTTACACCGTCAGCTACAATGCAGCCTTTATCTGGATGTCCCATGACTGGGTCGCACACATAAATTGCATTAGGATTTTCAGTTTTTACTTTTTGGAAAGCATTAACGATTTCTTGTACCTGTTCTCCAGAGCCAATGTAGCCCGATAATACCGCATCACAGTGAGATAATTTCCCGATATTATTAATGCCATCAACGATATCGCCGATTTGTTCTTTAGGGATGACCATTCCGCCCCATTTACCATATTGGGTATGATTGGAAAATTGCACGGTATTTAATGCCCAAACATCAACACCAAGTAGTTGCATTGGGAAGGTAGCTGCTTTATTTCCGGCATAGCCAAAAACCACGTGAGATTGGATGGATAGCACATTTTTCATTCATTCACTCCTTTAAAATAGAAATAATTGTTATTTTTTGGTCATTTAAGTCAGCGATGGCTTGCAGTGGAGAGAAAAATCTCTATAATTTCGCCTCGTTGTTTTCACAATGTTCAATTTGCCGACTTAGCTCAGTAGGTAGAGCAACTGACTTGTAATCAGTAGGTCACCAGTTCGATTCCGGTAGTCGGCACCACTTCCCAATTTTTATTTTCTTCAGTTTTAACGTAAAACGGCAAGATTCTGCAAATTTCTACAAAAATCTCACCGCTTGTATTATAAAAATTGTTATACGTAGCCGTAACTCATTAAACGTTGATATCGGCGTTCCAGTAAATCATCTTTGCTGAGCTGATCTAATTCCGCTAAATCTTCTATGATGCGCTGTTTTAGACTTTGTGCAATTTGTTCAACATTACGATGTGCACCGCCTAGAGGCTCAGGAATAATATTATCAATTAATTCCAGCTCTTTTAAGCGTGGTGCGGTTAAGCCCATGACTTCCGCGGCAGTTGAGGCTTTATCGGCACTTTTCCATAGAATCGATGCGCAGCCCTCAGGGGAAATAACCGAGTAAGTAGAATATTGCAACATATTTACTTTATCACCAACCCCAATAGCCAGTGCACCGCCGGAACCACCTTCGCCAATAACAGTACAAATTACAGGCACAGACAGTTGTGACATTTCACGTAGGTTTCGAGCGATTGCTTCTGATTGACCACGCTCTTCTGCACCAATACCCGGATATGCTCCCGGAGTATCAATGAAGGTAATAATCGGCATATTGAAACGTTCCGCCATTTCCATTAAACGTAATGCTTTACGATAACCTTCCGGAGCCGGCATACCAAAGTTACGCTTTACTTTATCTTTTACCGTGCGGCCTTTCTGATGACCGATAACCATCACAGGACGTCCGTCAAGACGAGCAATACCGCCAACAATCGCTTTATCATCGGCAAAGGCACGATCACCGGCTAACTCATCAAATTCAGTGAAGATTTGCTCAATGTAATCTAAAGTGTATGGACGGTTTGGGTGACGTGCCATACGTGAGATTTGCCAAGAATCTAAGTTAGCAAATGTTTTCTTGGTTAATTCTTCACTTTTCTTTTGTAAACGCTTGATTTCATCATCAAGATTAATTTTATTATCTTGCTCGCTTACCGCTCTTAAAGACTCAATTTTGGCTTCAAGCTCTGCAATCGGCAATTCAAAATCTAAAAATTCTTGGCTCATTATTTTTTCCTTTTTATGGGCAAAATCGATAGGCATTATCGCTTATCAAGGGGTTATTGTCCATTTTCAATTACACTAAATTGACCCATCGTACCTCTATCACGTAGCATAAAATCGCTAACACCAAAGGTAAAGGGTAGCTGCTCGGAGGCAGTATTATCAAAACGTACCAGAATAGTGGTTTCTTGATTGGCTTCTAACCAAACCGTATCTCGCCAAGCAAGTTGTTTTATAGGGAATGCCTGTCGATTTTGGGTTTCGATAATAAATTTTGCACCTTGTATTGTAAATCCGACCGCTTGATCGCTATTGAGATACCAACGTTCTATACTGCCTTTGGTCGCGGTGAAATCAATACGTTTTGGGTCAAAGCGATTTTGATTAATTAAATTATCAAAAGGGCGAATAGCAAAACGGCGTTCTTGGCTGATTTTTAAATTAAATTCATCTAATGAAAATTCAGGCAAACTCGGCTTGGTGTTTACTACTGCTGCCATTCCTTCGGGGCGAAGTTCTAAAATAACATTATCAATTAATTCATCATTGTTAGAAAAAATTTGTCCGATTTTGTAAAAAATATCTCTTTTTTGACCGCTTATCAGAGAGGTAGTTTCGCCATCGGTTAAATCGATCAAGATTTCCACCCGCTCGCTTGGGGCGAGGCGAAGTGAGGGCATTTCCACCGGCTCGGCTAGCATACCTAAGCCTGTGGCAATCAGGTGTAAAGGTTTGTCGGTATCTAAACGCAGCTCGTATGAGCGAGAAAGAGAGGCGTTTAGTAAGCGTAATCGCACCCAGCCACGCGGTACATTGAAATAAGGGGATTCTTGCCCGTTTACAAATAAGCGTTTACCTACAAACTGAGGCGTGTTTTTATCTAAAACTTGTACGCCTTCTTTATTCAGTAGCTGATCTTGTAAAATCAGTGGAATATCATTTACCCCATATTTATTTGGCAAGTTAGCCTTTTTACTTTGCTCGTCTTCAATTAGCCAGAAGCCTGCCAAGCCTCGATAAAGTTGGAAAGCGGAATTAAGCATTGTATCGGCGTGATACCAACAGCTACAGGCTTTTTGGTTAATAGAGACAATCGGAGACCAGCTGCTTTTAGGCTCAAGACTACGATGCACCGAGCCAATCATCTCGGTAGGAGCTTGTAAGCCTTGAATATTGATTGATATTTTTTGTAGCAGGTTATTTAGATAGATCAATTTGACAAAATCGCCCGACTTCACTCTAACCGTTGGAGCGAGATATTGCCCGTTTACACCCCAAACATCCACCAATTTTCCTTTATCAAATTGTGTTTGAGCGGGGCGTAAATCCAACCGAACGGGTTTACCACGTCCAATATCCATTAGTGGTGGAATTTTAAGAGCAGGGCGTTCTTTTGCTAGAGCAGAAGCGGGCAATGTAGATAAAGCTCCCGCTAAAGCAGAGCCTTTTACAAACTGGCGTCGGGTTATCTGTTTTTTCATATCAGCCATTTTTCGATTGGTTGTCTAATTGTGCCACTTCTTGATTAAGTTGTTCAAATTTAGCCTGCATAATGTTGTGGCATTTTTCCATTAACTCTTTGACGTTTTCACGTGAATAATTTGAAGTGTCAATCGGATCGAGCATTTCACAAATTACCGTGCCGTTGTTCCAACGGTTTAAATCGACTTTATTATGTAAATCGGAACAAACGACCGGCACAATCGGTACACCGGCTGAAATCGCTAAGTGGAACGCCCCTGTTTTAAACGGCAATAAGCCACGCCCACGGCTGCGAGTGCCTTCCGGGAACATCCAAATAGACACTTGACGCTCTTTAATAATTTGGCCGACTTTATTCATTGTTTCAATCGCACTTGAACGTTTTTCACGATGAATAAAAATATTCCCCGTTGCCCAATAAACCAATCCAAAAAAAGGAATCCAAATCAGGCTTTTTTTACCGATACTAACTGTATTTTCTGCTACCATTGAGGAAATAGTGACCATATCGTAGTTATTTTGATGATTACCGATGTAGATAACCGGGTAGTTAATTTCAGATTTTTTGCGTGTAATCAGTTTTAATCCAACCAATTTATGTAATGAACCGAACCAGCGTGCAACAACGCCAACACTGCTTGGGTGGCGGAAACGGATTAAGGCGTAAATTGTGCCGACAATAGAGATGAATATTGCAGCAAGAGCCACTAAAAAAATACGGAAAATTTTTAACATAATGATATAACCTTAAAAACGAAATCTTCGTGAGTATAGCAAAACCGGGCTATTTTCTAAAGGTTATCATAATTAAATTGAAAGGTTTCCTATTTTGCAAAAAATCTGTATATTGATACCGCTTACAACTATTCCAAGAGGAGAAAAGAATGAGTAAAGTCACTTTAGCAGGAAACCAAATTGATGTTGCAGGTACATTTCCACAAAAAGGGGATGTGGTTGCTGATTTTACCTTAGTGAATACCGATTTAGGTGATGTTTCACTTTCTGATTTTGCTGGCAAACGTAAAGTGTTGAATATTTTCCCAAGTATCGATACCGGCATTTGTGCAACCTCAGTGCGTGTGTTCAATCAAAAAGCCGCTAACTTAGCGAATACTGTAGTGTTATGTATTTCAGCCGATTTACCTTTTGCTCAAGCACGTTTTTGTGGGGCAGAAGGCATTGAAAATGTGAAAGTTTTATCAACATTTCGTAGCCGTAATACTCACAATGCGCTAGGCGTTGATATTACATCAGGCCCATTGGCCGCATTAACTGCACGTGCAGTGATTGTATTGGATGAAAATAATCATGTTTTACATAGTGAATTAGTACCGGAAATTAAACAAGAGCCGAATTACGATGTAGCGTTAGCGGTATTGTAATTTTTGAGTAAAATCAGACCGCTTGTAAAGCACAAAAAAGCCCGTTGAGTCAATCAACGGGCTTTTACTGTTTCAATTACCTAGAACTATTTCTTACGAGAATGTAAGCCTTTTTTCTCTAGGTTACGATAGATTAACCACTGTTGGGCAATGGTAATTAAGTTTGACGTTAACCAGTAAAGTACCAAGCCTGAAGGGAACCATAAGAAGAATACGGTAAAGATCACAGGCATAAAGGTCATTACTTTTTGTTGTACAGGATCAGCCACTGGCGTTGGTGACATTTTTTGTAACAAGTACATTGATCCACCCATTAATAACGGCAGAATGTAGTATGGGTCTTGTGCCGATAAGTCTTGAATCCAACCGAAGAATGGTGCGTGGCGGAGTTCTACTGCTTCCATAAATGTCCAATATAATGCAATGAAAATCGGCATTTGGATTAAGATTGGTAAACAACCACCCATTGGGTTGACTTTTTCTTCTTTGTAGAGCTTCATCATCTCTTGGCTCATACGTTGGCGGTCATCGCCGAAACGCTCGCGCATTTCTGTAATGCGTGGTTGTAGCATACGCATTTTAGCCATTGAAGTGTATTGTGCTTTGGTTAATGGGTAAAGAATCGTTTTCACCACAATGGTGACACCAATAATTGCTAAACCCCAGTTGCTCACGATTTTTTGGATTGCGGTTAATAGCCAGAATAACGGTTTTGCAATAAACCATGCCCAACCGTAATCTACGGTTAAGTCTAGGTGATTAGCAGCTTCTTCCATCTCTTTTTGGTCTTTAGAACCTGTCCAAAGTTTGCTACTTAAATTTACTTCTGAATTTGGTGCGATAGTTGTTAACGGACCGCGATAACCGATAGTCGCTATGCCATTGTTGGTGCGTGAATAGAGATTATTTTCTACATCTTGGTTTGGCACCCATGCCGATACAAAGTAATGCTGTAATACCGCGATCCAACCTGCTTTAGTATCGGCGTTTAAGTTCGCTTTTTCCATATCTTGGAAACTATATTTTTTGTAGTTTGTTTCAGAAGAGGAGTAAGCACCGCCTGTGTAAGTAGGCATGGTTAAGCTGCCGGAACTTTCTATAATGGTATGTTTTAATTGACCATAAGGCTGAACTTCAATTGTTTCCGCAGTATTATTTTTGATATTGAAGTTAACGCCAATATCATAGCTACCACGTTTTAAGAGAAAAGTTTTGGTATAAACTACGCCATCTTTTTCAAATGTGAGTGGGACAGAAAGTTCATTTTGACCTTCGCTCAATTTGAAATTATCCGCAGTTACCGCGTATTGTGGACGGCCGGCATTAGTATCGATACCGTTTTTACCCACCAAGCCACTTTGAGCTACATAAGTTTTTTGAGCGTCTTGTTGCAGTAGTTTAAATGGAGTATTTGAGTTTAATTCAGCATTGTGTTTTAACAATTCCGAACCTACTACATCGCCACCTAAGGTATCAATAGTTAAACGTAATACATCACTTTCAACCGTGATGGTTTTGCCTTGAGTGGTTGCATCTGCGATCGCATTGTTTGCATTCGAAGCAGCCGGAACATCACTTGCTTGTTGAGTCTGAGCTGCCATTTGAGCTTGTTGAGCTTGCTTTTGCGCTTGAATTTCAGGGTCAAAATCTTGTTGCCATTGTGTGAAAATTAACATTGACACAAGAAGTAAACCCATGAGCAGTAAGCCACGATTATTCATTTTCAAATTCTCTTGTTAGTAATGGGTAAAAAGAAGGGTATTTTATAATAGGTTGGCTTGTTTTCCAAACGCCTTTTATGAACAAGCGGTCGGATTTTTTAAGAATTTTGCAAAACTTTGATCAAATTCGACCGCTTGTAAACACTATTCGATTAGCGTTTTTCTAAAATACGGTTTGTTAGGCGTGATATGGCACACAAATTACCTTCTTCATCAAAGATCTCAATTTGCCACACTTGGCTGCTGCCGCCTAAATGAAGCGGTTTTGCTACGCCGGTTACCACGCCTTGTTTCACACTTTTTAAGTGGGAAATGCTCAGTTCTGTGCCGACAGCCACTTGGTTTTCATCACACATTAAGCCTGAACCTGCTGAGCCTAAAGTTTCAGCCAAGGCCGCCGAGATGCCACCGTGTAATAACCCACAAGGTTGCTGTGTGCGATGATCGAGCGTGAGAGTCGCTTCTAAGGTGTTATCTGTGATTTTGCTAAAACGGATACCTAAGTGAGCCACTGCTGACTGTTGGCAGAAAAGGTTCATTTGTTCAATAATCTGCTCGGGTGCTAAGCCACGAGTCGCTTGTGGGTTCCAAATTGCGGTCATTATGTTTTTCCTTAATGATATATTGTATTAATTTACTTCAAAGGGCTGTTTGGTTTGGATATTGTGGCAAATTGCATCCCCTTTCTTTTTGTATTTCTTCATACAACGCTCTTTTAAGATAGCTTTTGCTTCATTACAGGTATTGCCGACTTGCCCATAGGCAATTTCAGGAGTATCTAGATAAGCAATACAAGCGTCTCCTAGTGCTGAAGTAGAGTGCTTACAAGGACGTAAGTCATCATGTGCATTGCAAGCATTTAGTGCATCTTGGTCAGCCATATCATAATTAAAATTTTGGTAAGGGCTTTTATAGTATGTTTTAAAAAAATAGGGTTCGTGATTTTTTGTCCATAGCAAATTTAAATAATCATACACATAAACATGAACAGTTTGTGGCGCTGAACTTCCGCAGACTGCATAACCAACTACTACATATGAATTATTTGGACCAATAGGAGCCACACATTGATTTCCTTGCTGTAACATTCCTTGTGTACAATAGCATGCTAACGCCGATGAGGGGAAGGATATCATTGTTATTAAACTAACGATGAATAATAATCTTTTTTTCATTTTGCTTTCCTTATCAAATGCTTTCAAGCAATGCTTGAATCGGGTGTTTAATGCTTTGTTGTTCAAAACGTTTGACCTGTGAACGGCACGAGTAGCCCGTTGCCAAGCAGCGTTCAAGTGGTTTGCCGTGGATTTTTTGCTGCCACGATTGTTCATAAATCGCTTTTGACATTGCCAAATGTTTCGTTTCGTGTCCGAAAGTCCCCGCCATGCCACAGCAGCCGACATTTTCCGCCACTAATTTTTCACCGAAGTGGGCGAAAATAGCCTGCCATTCCTTCATTGAGTTTGGCAAAGAGGTAGATTCGGTGCAGTGAGCAAATAGATGCCATTGCAAGCGGTCGGAATTAGCGGATTTTTTGCAATTTTCCAATTCGCCTTTTTGAATCACCTCTTTCAGCCATTCGTGAGCTAACATTACCTTAAAGTTGCCACGTTGTTCTTTGAGAATATCGTTATACTCTTGGCGATAAATCAAGGTTAAAGCCGGATCGACTGCAACCATCGGCAAACCGAGTTTTGCCACGCGGTTTAAGAAATCCGCTTGGTTTTTGGCGGTTTTGGCAAATTTTGCCAAAAAGCCTTTAATGTGCAGGGCTTTGCCGCTTGGGTTGAACGGCAACAAAATCGGTTTAAAGCCCAGTTTTTGCGTTAAAGCGACAAAATCAGCTACTACTTTGGCATCATAATAAGAGGTGAACGGATCTTGCACGATAAACAGCATTTTGCAATTTTCAGGGGAAAATTGACCGCTTGCAGCGCGCTGTTCAAGGCTTTCCAAACTTTCTCCTTGGTAGCCGATTTCGACCAATTGATGCTGCAAATTTGGCACCGACAATGCCGGTAAATAAGTCATGCCAATGGTTTTATTTGCTACTTTTTCTGCTAAGTTTGAGGTGCTGAAAAAGTTAAAAAACTGCGGTTTTTTCGCCATGATTGGGGCGATAAATTCCAAATTCGAGACTACATAATCTTTCAAAGGGCGTAAATAGCGGCTGTGATAGAGGGCATTAAATTGCGTTCTGAAAGTTGGTACATCAATTTTAATCGGGCATTGGCTGGCACAGGCTTTACAGGCAAGGCAAGTATCCATTGCCGCTTTCACTTCGTGGGAAAAATCGTACTCTTTCTTTTTATTAAATGAATTGCGTACCTTCGCCACAAAATCGGTGAGCGAAGCCGTTTGATTACTTGAATTAAAAATCAAATCGTTCGGTTTAACTTTTTGCTCCGCTAATAAACGTAGCCATTCCCTTACCAAGGTTGCTCGCCCTTTTGGTGAATAGAGACGGTTGCCTGACACTTTCATTGACGGACACATGGTGCTGTGTACATCAAAGTTAAAGCATAAACCGTTGCCGTTACAATTCATCGCTCCTTTAAATTCCTCCCGCACTTGGATGGGGATTTGGCGGTCAAAATCGGCACGCATTTGTGAGTCGATCGGATAGAGGATTGCCTCGCTATCTAACGGAGTACAGATTTTTCCCGGGTTTAAGCGGTTTTGTGGGTCGAATAATTTTTTGATGTGGCGAAGTTCTTTCCATAATGTTTCACCAAAGAAACGCTCACCGTAGTAAGAACGCATCCCTTTACCGTGTTCGCCCCAAATCAAACCACCGTACTTGGCGGTAAGTTCGACTACTTGGTCAGAAATCTGTTTAAAGATCTCCACTTGTGATTTATCGCATAAATCCAATGCCGGACGTACGTGTAGTACGCCGGCATCCACATGACCGAACATTCCGTAAGGCAAATTGTGGCTGTCTAATAAAGCACGAAATTCAGCAATGTAATCGGCTAAATTTTCCGGCGGCACGGCGGTGTCTTCCACAAAGGCAATCGGTTTTGCCCAGCCTTTAGCATTGCCGAGCAAGCCGACTGCTTTTTTCCGCATCGCGTAGATTTTTTCGATGGAATCTAAATCGCTACAAGTTTGGTAGCCGATAATGCCCGCCTCTTGGTTTGCTATTTTTGTATCTAGACTTTCGCATAAAGCTTTTACCCGTGCCTCGATTTGAATTCGGTCGCTGGAGGCATATTCCACTATATTTATACCTAGAATCGGGTTATTAGGATCTTCGGTTAATAAATCAGATACCGAATGCCAAACAATATCTTGCTTGGCAAGATTCAATACTTTGGAATCCACCGTCTCTACCGACAACGCTTTTGCCTCTAACATAAAAGGGGCGGAGCGGAGGGCGGCATCAAAGGAGTTATATTTGATATTAATTAAGGTGCGATATTTTGGAATCGGTAATAAATTTAGTTTCGCTTCACAAATAAAAGCAAGAGAGCCTTCTGAGCCGGTTAAGATTCGGGTCAGGTTAAATTCGCTTTCATCTTCATTAAAGACGTTTTTTAGATCGTAGCCGGTAATAAAGCGGTTAAGTTGCGGCAATTCGCTTAAGACTGTTGGGCGAATTGCTTTGCAGCGGGTGAAAATTTCACGGTGTAGGGTTTTACCTAAGGGTGAAAGATTGAGTTTTTCTAAATTTGTAAAAAAACCTTCAGATTTGACCGCTTGTGTTTCTAAAATTTCACCGTTGATTAAGACCGATTTGATCTCAAGGATATGTGCCGAGGTTTTTCCGTATTGTAGAGAGCCTTGACCAGAGGCATCTGTATTGATCATTCCCCCAAGTGTTGCACGGTTACTGGTAGAAAGCTCCGGTGAAAAGAATAAGCCATGCGGTTTTAAAAATTGATTGAGCTGATCTTTTACTACACCTGCTTGTACACGAACCCAGCGTTCTTCTACATTTAACTCTAAAATTTGGTTCATATGGCGGGAGAGGTCGACAATAATATTATTATTCAGCGATTGCCCGTTTGTGCCGGTACCGCCCCCGCGGGGAGTGAAGGTTAAATCTTGATATTCTGCTTTCTGAGCGAGTTTAGCAAGTATCACTACATCAGAAACCGATTTTGGAAATAAAATCGCTTGGGGTATTTGTTGATAGACACTGTTATCAGTCGCAAGAGATAAGCGATCTGCATAACTTGAGGCGATATCTCCACTAAAATGCTGACTGACTAGCTCGTCTAAATAAGACTGTGTTGTGGCATTTAATTGAGGTACTTCAGAAAGTCTAGGAATCATAGTTGTGTTTAATTTGTATGTAATTGTTATAAAATGGATGGAATTTTGCTTATATTAGCAAGATTTCGAATAATTGGGAATGAACATTCTGTTGGTTAAATTATGCTCAAAAGTTTGTTTTTTGTATATATTTTAAACAAATTATACATTTCTATACATTTCATTAGGAAAAACTGATTGCTTTTTACAATTTGAAATCAGATAATGCAAATATTCTTGCTCCTTATGATTTAAGAACAAGAATGTTACTAAAGAGTAATTTCTATACAAAAAATTTCTCTTTTAGGATAATTTTTGTATAATAGCTCTGACATTAGCTATCTTGCTTCTTGCATTGTTGAAGCATAAAGTTAAAGTTTTAATACTTTATTGTGGGTATTAAGAATTTATTTTAATCGATGACAATATTTAAGAGGATCATCAAAATGAAAAAAACATTAGTTGCATTAGCTGTATTATCTGCAGCAGCGGTAGCTCAAGCAGCTCCACAAGCTAACACTTTCTATGCAGGTGCTAAAGCAGGTTGGGCATCATTCCACGACGGTTTAACTCAATTCGATGCTAAAGACAACAAAGGTAACGGCTACGGTATCAACCGTAACTCTGTAACTTACGGTGTATTTGGTGGTTACCAAATCTTAAACCAAAACAACTTTGGTTTAGCAACTGAGTTAGGTTATGACTATTTTGGTCGCGTACGTGGTAACACACAATTTGATGGTGTAGAAAAACGTGCTGCTAAACACACAGCTCACGGTGCTCACTTAAGCTTAAAACCAAGCTATGAAATTGCTCCTAACTTAGATGTTTACGGTAAAGTAGGTGTTGCTTTAGTTCGTAACGACTACTATCAACAACAAAACGTAGCTAAAGATTCACGTATCAAAGCTCACAACTTAAAACCATCTCTATTATTAGGTGCTGGTCTTGAGTATGCAATTACTCCAGAATTAGCTGCACGTGTTGAATACCAATACTTAAACCGTGTTGGTAACTTAGATAAAGCTGCTCGTAAAACAGCAGGTATCGAAGGTACAAACTCCCAATACAGCCCAGATATCCACTCTGTATCTGCAGGTTTAACATACCGTTTCGGTCAAGGTGCTGCACCAGTTGAAGCGCCAGAAGTTGTAACTAAAAACTTCGCATTCAGCTCAGATGTTTTATTTGCTTTCGGTAAATCAAACTTAAAACCTGCAGCTGCAGCAGCTTTAGATGCAGCTCACACTGAAATCGGTAACTTAGGTTTAGCTAATCCAGCTATCCAAGTTAACGGTTACACAGACCGTATCGGTAAAGAAGCAGCTAACTTAAAACTTTCACAACGCCGTGCAGAAACAGTAGCTAACTACATTGTTTCTAAAGGTACTAACCCAGCTAACGTAACAGCTGTAGGTTACGGTGAAGCAAACCCAGTAACTGGCAACACTTGTGACGCAGTTAAAGGTCGTAAAGCATTAATCGCTTGCTTAGCACCAGACCGTCGTGTTGAAATCCAAGTTCAAGGTTCAAAAGAAGTAACTATGTAATTAGTGCTTCAATTGCAAAATTGAATAGAAAAAAGCCCGCTTGTTAGCGGGCTTTTTGTTCTCTAAATGCTTATTTTAATAAATCTTTTAAGCTGGATTTCATTTTTGCTACTTGTTCTAAGTAGAGTTGTTTATTTTCCAATTCATCAGTTAATTGAATTATTGCTTCAGAAAGCGTTAAATTTTGGCTTTTAGCATATTTAGATAATCTCAACCAACTGGAATATTCTAAGTCTATGGATTTTTTCTTGGTGGTTTGCTTTTCAGCATTAAAAAAGCGTTTGCGTTTGGCTCGTACAGACTGTCGCATTTTTTTTCGTTGTTCGGCAGTCATTTCCGATTTGATCCATTTTTCCACTTCTTCCGGTGAGTCTTGCAAGGTGGAAAGCAGTTGTACTTTTAAGTCGATCAGACTTTGCTCTTCATATTTGGTAATGTTTTCCCCTTCTCGATGTTTTTTGAGTAGGTATTTCCATTTCCAAGTTGTTTCTTGAGTGATCAGTTTTTGGTATCGCATAGTCGTAAAATTAATAGAAAATATAAGCTATGTTTAGCAAGTATAGCGGAATTCTGTATAATAAACCAAATTTTCGATAACGAGGCAAATTTGTGACAATATCTTTACTCAATAGCCAAGAATTAACTGTACGATATGATTTCGCTCATTTAAATAAACGTGTTCATTTTTTTGATTTTCAACCCCAAGCCCAACAAGCCTTAGATCAATTTGTGCAAGCAGATTTTGGCTCTTTATTGGTGGTGAAATCAGAGTTGTTTCCGGAGTTTTTAGCAGAAATTACCGATTATCTTGCTCAAAAAAATCAGCCGGTGATTACCAAAATGGATTTTAATAAGCATAATTTATTTGGTTATCATATTTTTTTGGAAAGAGAACATAAAACCGAATATGTAAGAGGGGCGATTCAAGCAGCAGATAATGGCATTTTGATTTTAAATATCAATTCACTTTTGCTTGATATTACTCAATGGGATAAATTAAAACAAGCTCTTCTATTTTCGGAATATGAACCTAATTCGGTGAATTATCCGCCTTACCCCTTAGCCAAGGAAAAAGCCAACTTTAAATTAATTTTAGTGGGTGAGCGAGATGATATTTCTACATTAATGGCCTATGATGATGGTTTGTATCAAATTGGGCAATATACTGAGATTAAGTCCTACTTATCTTTAAATAATCAGTATGAGGATTGGGCAAATTATGTTCAAACCTATGCGAAAAAGATTATTCACAAAGGTTTATCCTCGCAGGCGATGAACCAGTTTCTGCAGGCTTATATTCGAGAAAGTGAAAGTCGGGAATTGGTTTCTATTTCACCGGCTCTTTTGAAAAAGCATTTACTCGGTATTCAGAATTTTTATGCGAATTCAGCTGAAATTGATGATGTTGCTGATTATTTTACTTATTTAGAACAGCAATCTGCGGTGTTAAATGAATATACAGTGGCAGATATTTTGACTAATCAACTCTATATTGAAACAGAAGGAGAGGAGATTGGCCAAATCAATGGTCTATCGGTCATTGATTTTGACGGCATCCCACATAGTTTTGGGGAGCCTTTACGTATCAGCTGTAATGTGCAATATGGCGATGGAGAAATTCATGATATTGAGCGCAAGGTTGAACTTGGGGGGAATATCCACTCTAAAGGTATTATTCTTGCTCAATCTTGTTTAGCGAATTTATTGGAACTACCTACGCAACTGCCGTTTTCTGCTTCTATTGCATTTGAGCAATCTTATGGCGAAATTGATGGAGATAGTTCATCGCTGGCAATTTTTAGCGTGTTGGTGAGCGCTTTATCCAAACTGGCACTACCGCAATCTATTGCTGTTACCGGTGCAATTGATCAATTTGGCAATGTATTGAGTGTAGGTGGCGTAAACCAGAAAATTGAAGGTTTCTTTAATATTTGCCAAGCTCGTCAATTGAATGGACAGCAAGGGGTGATTATTCCTGCTGCTTGTATGAGCCATCTTAGTTTAAAACGTGATGTTATTAAGGCTGTTGAGCAAAATCAATTTAGAATTTGGACAGTAGAAAATGTATTTGATGCGTTAGAGATTCTATTTGGGCGAGATTTCTATGATGATGAGAAAGCAGTTAAAAGTGATAAAACCTCTTTATTCTCAATGATTCATCAGCAGTTAGACGAGAGGCATAATGATGATGCAAGCGGTTCATTTTTTAGAAAAATTTACAAAAAACTCAAGTTTGACTGATCCGACAAGACAGCTTACAACTGTTCACTGAACTAAAAGTCTGTTACTATGGGCTATATTTCATATCCATTGATATAACAGGCTTTTTTCTATTTATAGGATTTTCAAAAAAATGAACAGTTGTACACCCATTATTAAGCCAAGCTACTCTTATGAAGAACTTTTACTCTCGGGTAAAGGCGAATTATTTGGGGAAAAAGGCCCGCAATTACCTGCCCCACCTATGTTAATGATGGATCGCATCATTGAAATGAATGCCGAGAAGGGGAATTTTGAAAAAGGCTATATTGAGGCGGAATTTGATATCAAACCGGATTTGTGGTTCTTTAACTGCCATTTTATTAATGACCCCGTAATGCCGGGCTGCTTAGGCTTAGACGCAATGTGGCAGTTAGTCGGTTTCTACCTTGGTTGGATTGGTGGCGAAGGTAAAGGACGTGCGTTAGGTGTAGGCGAAGTGAAATTTACCGGTCAAATCTTACCAACAGCGAAAAAAGTGACTTACCGTATTCATATGAAACGTGTGGTAAACCGTAAATTAGTAATGGGTGTGGCTGATGGTGAAGTAGAAGTGGACGGTCGTGTGATCTACACCGCAACGGATTTGAAAGTCGGCTTATTCCAAGATACCACCGCATTCTAAAAAATATTAATTTTGCGATCTGTGTCGAAAAATTAATTTCCTCTGGTTTACAAAAATCTCTTAATTTATAAGATGCCCTCATAAAGAGGGCATTTTTTATGTATAAAGCAATTACCTTAATTGAACTATTAATTACAATGGTAATTATGGTTATTGTTGTTTATTTTATCTCACCGGTCATTTTTACGTTTAAAGATAGATTAGCGTTAAATAGCGAAATTGAAAATATTCAGTCTTTTATTTATCAAATTCAAACAAAAGCTCGTTATAGCAAGCGAAATTACACCTTAAGTCTTTCTCAAAGTAACCAAAAATGGTGCATGATTGCAGTGAGGAAGCCGATAAATAGCAATAGACAAATTATTTGTGATTGTTTAAATAAACAAGCCTGCTCATTAAATGATGAATATCATCTTTATACACCAATACATAAAAATATTGTGTTAAAAAATAAAAGTTTATATCCGAAATCTTTTATTAATATTGATGGCGTAAGTGGTCAATTAGAATCTAAATGTATCTATATGAGTTTAAATCAAGAGAATGATATTTTGCAATTTGAGCAATTAGGGCGTGTATATGTGGCAGAAAAAGGTAAACGTAGCACCTGTAAGGATTAATCAATCTGCATTTAGTTTAGTAGAAATATTAATTACAAGTGCTTTAGCTGCTTTTTTATTATTGCTACTTTCAAGTCTTTATAGTGATTTTTACCGTATGCAAATTAAGCAAAAAGAGCAACTTTATTTACAGTCTGAAGCTCATCAATTATTGCATTATTTCCGGCAGCATTTTCAACATATTGGTTATCAAGGCGATAAGAGAGAAGACAGTAATTTTGATTTATTTCAGCTAAATGGGCGAAGCGTGAATATTCCTCATAAAGGTTGTTTAATTGCATTTTATGATTTAAACCAAGATGGCTGTTTGGGAAATCGTAGAACAAAAATGACCGCTTGTAGAGTAGCGGATTTAAACCAAACAAAAGATATTTTAAAAGAGGTGTTTGCCTTTAAATTAGAGAATAAAGAAATTTATACCTTTTCAGGCAACTTGGATAATTGTATTAAGGATGAATGCCAAAAATTATTAAATAGCTGTCAGGGTAGTTGGAGTAAATTTACCTCAGTTGATAACTTTAAAGTAAATCAATTAGCATTTAGCTGGAAACAGGAAAATACATTATTACAGATAGAATTAGAAATTGAATCATCTAAAGACAGCCAAGAAATTTATGTCGCCAAAAGTTATGTGTTTATCTTAAATCATTAGAGACAAAAATGAAAATACATCAGAATGCCAGTACGTTATTAGTGTCATTAATTTTGGTTGTGTCTATTTTATCGCTCTTATTTTTAAGTAAGGATAAATTTATTTGGCAGGAAAAACTCAGCAGTTTTTATGCGGAAAAATATTTATCCGATCAATTCCGTTTACTCTCTCTGCATAAAAAAGATAAAAGTGAAATATGTCGGCATTTAAAAAAAGAGACTATTAGCCAAACGGATTTATCCACTCAAAAATCCTATTTTATGCAATATCAATTTACTTGCCGTTTTCACAGCTTGTTTAAAGATAAAAAGCCGACTAAAGAGAAATATATCCGCTTTACGCAGTTGGCGGATTATTTGGATTTATCTAGTGTGAAAAGCGAGGAGATTTATCTTATTCGCTCGCTTGCCGAATTACCGGAGAGCGCACTGGATAACCCTAAAATTGTGATCGCCCAAAATGAGATCAATGAAACCTTACCACAGAATTTTTATGGTATTGTGATTACAGACTATCTCTTTGATATTACAGGAAAAAGAATGTATGGCACGCTTTATTCTTCTTATGATAATGAGCGGGAAGAACGCAATTTAACCTTTAAAAAAGAAGTGCTGGCGAATTTGGAAATGAAATATTCCTATTGGGATTATTTGCCGAATTCGGAAAATTTCCTTGGGGTAGTTGATGAATAAATACAAGGCAGAAACTACCGTTTCATTATTAGTTGCGGTCAGCTTATTTGCGGTTATTGTGTTGGTATTTAGCCGATGGCATTCGGTTCAAAACGGCAGTTGAGTAAGCAGTTTCAACAACAGCAAGCGGTACAAATTTTAGAAAACCAGATCGCTTTAAAATTAGCTCGCTTAGAGTGTGAAAGCAGTCTGACACAAAATCGCGTATATTATCAAATTCGATGTTCATCAAATCAGCACAGTATTAGTTTTCCGCTTGGTAAAATTGAGCTGAATAATGATTGAATCACCTCTCGCTTTCGTGGACAATAATTCCTTCAGAGAGGTTATTATGTTTACACTTTACCAGTCCAATAAAATTTCATCTTTAGCTGAAATGCTTGTGAAGGTTCAGCAAGTGAACCCACTTGAAGATCCGTTTGAGGTGGAGACGATTTTAATTCAAAGTCAGGGGATGGCGCAGTGGCTACAAATGCAAATTGCTGAATTCAGTGGCATTATGGGTAACTGTGAATTTTTATATCCGACGACATTTCTGTGGCAGCAATATCGTTTGCTGTTTCCAGAGCTGCCGAAAGAGAATATTTTTGAACGCTCCTCTATGGCTTGGCGGATTATGCGTTTACTGCCAAATAGCCTCTCACAGCCGGAGTTTGAGCCATTAAAGCATTATTTGGCAGAACCAAATAATCAAGAGCAATATCAGCTTAAGCTCTATCAGCTCTCTGATAAAATTGCAGAATTATTTGACCAATATTTAGTCTATCGACCTCATTGGTTGCTACATTGGGAGGAAGATAATCTACAAGCGGTCGAAAATGAGCTAAAAATTGCAATTGCAGGCAAGCATCAAGACCAGGCATTTATTTTTGCCGATATGAAATGGCAAAGTATATTATGGAAACAGCTGGTTAATGATCTCAAAGCTGATGCTGATAGTGCAGTTTTTATGACATCGCACCGTGGGTATTTGCAACAAAATTATTTCAATAAATTAGATAATCTAACAGCACAGGAAAAAGCCCAACTACCAAAACGTATAGCGATTTTTGGTATCTCTGCTTTTTCGCCATTGCAATTAGCTGTATTTAAGAAATTAAGTGAACATTGTGATATCCATATTTTTTTCCTTAACCCAAGTGAAAAATATTGGGGAGACAGCATTGAGGATAAGGTTTGGCAAAAGCTGGCGTTAACCAACAAAATTTCTACTTCAGATCTTGAAAATTTATTGGCTGAACAAAGCAATAAGTTATTAAATCTTTGGGGGAAGCAAGGAAGAGATTTTTTAGCCCAACTGATGGAATTTGAGCCGAATACTATCGATGCATTTGTGGAGCCGGAGGATGATTGTAATCTCAATAAAATTAAGAAACAGATCTTCAGTTCAGAAAATCAAGCAACTATTACTGAATTAAGCAACGATCATTCGATTCAGATTCACTCCTGTCATAGCCCGATGAGAGAAGTGGAAGTGCTACATAACCAGTTGCTCAATCTGTTTGAGAAAGATAAAACATTGCTGCCGAAAGACATTATGGTGATGTCTCCAGATATCAACAAATATGCTCCTTATATTGATGCAGTATTCTCTCGCTATGCGGGAGCTAATCGAGATCCTCGTTATATTCCGTTTTCATTATCAGATCAGGCATTTACTCAAATTGATCCGATTATTGCAAGTTTTTTGCAACTATTGGCGATGAAAGAAAGCGACTTTAAAGCGGAAGATCTATTCGATTTATTGGAAATTAATGCTATTGCAGAACGTTTTCATTTTAACCAAGAACATATCCATACTTTACGCACTTGGGCAAAAAAAGCCGGCATTCGTGCCGGATTAGATATTAACCGACCTCATTGGCAAAACTATAACTCATGGGAAAACGGCTTAAATCGCTTATTACTGGGTTCAAGTCTAAAAGAAGAAAATGGCATTTGGGAGAATACACTTGCCTTTGGTGATAGCTATGGTTTAAATGCCGAGCTGGTTGGTGGGCTTGCTGCTTTTATTTCTCATTTATTGGAATGGGTGAAGTTGTTACAACAGCCACATTCATTAATGCAATGGCATCAAGCAATCAGACAGTTGATTGCGAACATATATCATGAAAATGCAGAGAATACGGCTTCTATTTTATTGTTAAATACAGTAAATGATCAGATTTTTGAACAAGCGGAGGCTAGCGCATTTAGAGATAACCTTCAGATTGAGATTATTGAATTACTGTTTAATCGGCAGCTTAATCAACATGCGCAAACTTTAAATTTCTTAGTAGGTAGAGTCAATTTTGCTACTTTATTACCGATGAGAGCAATTCCGTTTAAAGTAGTTTGTTTACTTGGTATGAATGAAGTGGATTTTCCCCGTCAGCAGCAGATAAACAGTTTTGATTTGATGCAATATGCGCCGCAAAAAGGCGATAGGGCCAAGCGTGATGATGATCGCTATCTTTTTTTAGAAGCCTTACTTTCAGCACAAAAAGTGTTTTATATCAGCTATGTAGGACAATCGCAAAAAGATGGCAAAGAGATGCTACCCTCTATTTTAGTCTCGCAATTATTAGATGTGATTGATGAATATTCAGTGCCGGAACTGCGACAAGCTGAAAAAGCTTCCAGCATGCTTGTAAGAAAACAGCCGTTAACTGTATTTAGCAAGAAAAATTTCACACAGCCACACGATTATGCTTATAACGCAGAGTGGATTATTCCTAATACGTTAGATTATCGAGATTTTCTAAAAGAGCCGTTACAAATCGAAAGTATGCCACATACGTTAGAAATTGATTTGCTTATCCGCTTTTTGCAAAATCCAGTGAAGTACTTTTTCCATTATGTGCTTGGTGTTACTTTTGAGCAATATGATAACAGCATAGAGGAAACAGAAATTTTTGCGATGTCAGGTTTAGAGCGTTACGATTTGTTAGAAGATCTACTACCGGTGAGTACAACAGAACAAGCGGCTTTCTTTGAAAAAGAGAAGTTAAAAGGTAACTTGCCGGCATCAAATTTTGCAGAAATAGCCAAACAAGATCTTGTAGGTAAAATTTCGGAAATACGCCAAGCTTTAGCCGATTATTTAGTGCGAGAAAGTACAGTGTTAGCATTTAGCCAGCCCTATTTTTTAGGCAAGAGGGAAATTCTACTTACCGCTAATATTGCCAATATTTATGGAGACGATATCATTCTGTGGCGGGTCGGTGGGTTGAGAGATAAAGACAGAATCCAAGCTTGGATATACCATCTATTAATGACCATTTACCAACCCAACAAAAAGGTAAAGTTTTATTATCGTAATGCGGAACAGGCAGGTTTACTTTATTTTGATGAGCTAAGCCGGGAAGAGGCTGATGAGCAATTCACCATTTATCTTAATGCTTATTTAAACGGCTTATCACAAGTCCAGCTGGTGATTTATGACAAGTTGGGATCTTATTTTAATGCCAAGGTGCAAGATCCGGAAAAGACGATAGCAGATTTAGCTGAAGATCGAGATGGTGTTTACTTAACCCGTATTTTGCGGCAAAGCCGTCAGCTGGATTATGGCACAATTCATCAGACTACATTAGATTGGTTTAGCTTGATGCATGAGAAAACTAAATTAGAAAATTAATCGACAAGCGGTTGTTTTTAAAGATTTTTTTGCATAACTGCTGACTAGTTATCTTTGATAAGCGCTTATTTTAATGATTGCTTATTATTCAGCCGCACGTATCGAATTTTCCTCATGGTTGAGTGTCAGAGTTTACAAAAGATATTTATATTTTAGTGTGTGATAGTTTAAAAGGAGCGTTATGAAATTATCTCTTTTCACCAAGTTGATTACAGCGACATTAGCGGTAAACTTAGTGATACCAAATGTTTTTGCCGAAGTCGCAAAAAATCCGGAAAAAACAACCGCTAGTCAACAAGCTCAACAGCCTCTAGGCTTTCAACTACTTAAAGAAAGCATAAATAAAAGCCCGAATGATAAAGCCATCTACCAAGGGATTAAGCTTGATAATGGCATGACAGTTCTGCTTATTTCTGATGAAAATGCGAATAAATCGTTAATGTCTGCCATTATTCCTATTGGCTCAATGGACGATCCTATTTCACAACAAGGGCTGGCACACTACCTTGAACATATGATATTAATGGGATCTAAAAATTACCCTGAAACCAACAGTTTAGATGCCTTTTTAACCAAAAATGGCGGCATGAATAATGCCTCCACTGCTTCCCATCGAACTGCTTACTATCTGCAGGTCAATAATGATGCTTTTTCTGAAGCTGTAGCTCGTATGGCAGATACACTTGCCTTTCCACTCTTATTAGAAAGCAATGCCAAAAAAGAAGTGAATGCTGTAAATGCTGAAATGATACGGGCAAAATCGCATGATGGTCATTTGTTGCATAGTGTAAATTTAGCTACCTCCAATCCGGCTCATCCTGCGACTAAATTTGCGGTCGGTAATAATGTAACCTTGTCAGATAAGCCGGATAGCAAATTACAAACTGAGCTGGAGCAATTCTATAAACAGCATTATTCGGCCAATTTGTTTAAAGTCGTACTCTATTCTAATCAGTCGATTGAGCAGCTGGCAAAACTTGCTGCATCAACCTTGGGCAAAATGGAAAATAAAAATCTGACTGTTCCACAAACCTCAGAGCCTCTATATCGTGAGGAAGATAAGTCCGTATTTATTCAATATAAGCCGGTAAAATCGACCAAAATGTTGGTAATTGGCTTCGATTTTCCAAATGATGAGCAGCAATTCAAACATAAAAGCGGCGAATATCTTGCCTATGTCTTAAATAATAATACAGAGGGGACTTTGTCTGATTATTTAATTAAACAAGGCTTATCTGATGGGGAAATTGAGGCGGTTAACACGGCAAATATTGGGCGCGATCGTGGTGCTTTTCAGATTTATATTGAGCTAACCGATAAGGGATTAGCGGAAAAAGATCGGGTTATTTCATTGGTCTTCCAACAAATTGAACAAATTAAACAGCAGGGGATCCAAGAAAGTTATTTCAACGAAGTGAAAGAAAGCCTTAAGCAAAAATTCCAACATTTGCAGTCTGAGAAAAATATGGACTTTGTTGAATTTATTTCCGATCAGATGCTTTATTATCCGTTAGAACATGTTATTGATGAAAGCTATCTTACTGAGACTATAGATAAGCAAGCTATTAATGAAAAATTAGCAGGCATGAATATTGAAAATGCAAGAATTTTATTAGTCAGTGATGATGCCGTTACCGATAAGAAAAGTCAGTATTTTGAGGCAGGCTACTCAATTGCCCAAATTAGCGAAGCACAAAAACAGAGATGGTTGGATTTTAACCAAAATCCAACACTTAAACTGCCTGCTCTTAACCCATATTTCACTACAGATTTTTCGTTAAATAAGGTTGAAAAAGGCTTAACGAAGCCGAAGTTGATTCGAGAACAACAAGGTGATTTAGTTTATGCGATGCCAAGTGTCTATTTTGGCAGCGATCCTAAAGCACAGATTAGTATGGTATTTAATGTTAATCCTCGCGCAGATGATTTAAAAACATTGGCTTCAGCTTCTATCTTAAATTATATGAATCAGTTGGCTCAAACTGAGCTTAATTTCCAATCGTCTGTTGCCGGAATGAATTTAAAGGTACAGCCGGGTACTAATGGCTTAGTGGTTTCTGCTGATGGCTATACGCAAAACTTACCTAAGTTAATTGTAGATAGCGTTACGCAATTTAGTAAATTTGAGTTAAGCGAAGAGATGTTGATGCAAGCTAAGCAGCATTTACACCAAGCCTTAGATCGTAGTGAGAAAGAGAACAGCCTGAATCAAGCAAATGCCGCGTTAAAACGTTTTGCCGGCTACCCTTATTTTGAGATGGATAAACAGCGTAAAGCAATTGATCAAATTACCCTTGATGATATTCAGAAGCTACGTCATCGTTTATTAAATGAGGCGAGTGGCTTTAAGCTATTATCGGTAGGTAATTTTTCCAACGATCAAGTTTTATCGCTTTCAAACCAAGTACAAGCGGTGATAAAAAGTAAAAAATCTGCAAATGCTACAGGGCAATATGTGGATATTCATCAGAGTCAGCGTAAGCTTAATTTCATTAAAAAAGTACCGAATGAAGATAATGCTTTATTAATGGCATTTTTACCAAATGGCTATGCAGAATTAGAGGGATTAGTGCGAGCCAGATTATTGAGAAGTATTATTTCCCGTTGGTATTTTGACGATCTGCGTACGGATAAACAATTAGGCTATGTGGTTTATGCAACGGATTTAATGATTGGCAAAACTGCGGGTATTCAGTTTATGGTACAAAGCCCAAATACTACACCGGCAGGTGTTTTAACACATAATGAACGCTTCTTTAAACAAAGTAAGGAAAAGTTAGAGCAGTTATCTGATGAAGAGTTTGCTAAATATCGTGAGAGTCTGGTGGAGCAATTACAGTATAAACCGGAATCTCTGGCGGAAGAGTTTGCAGAATTTGGGTTGGATTTTAGTCAAAATAATAAGAAATTTGACCGCTTGCAGAAAGTAATTGCCCTTACTAAAAACTTAACTAAAGCGGATATTCTGGATTTCTATCAAAAAGCACTCATTAATCAGCAAGGTTTTGTTTTTGTCAGCCAAGCAGTAGGCACTAAAACTAAGGCAGAAGATGTTGCTAAGTTTAAAGGTTTTGAGCAGGTTGAAAGTATTGAAAAACTACAACGTGAGTTTGAAATCAAAGATTACTAAATTGATATTAAAAATAAAACCGACCTAATGGTCGGTTTTTTTATCTAATGTCAAAGACAATTATTCATTAATATCGCTTAAATCAAGCAATTCCGGTGATAAGATAATGCCGGTTAAATCTGCATAAATATAATCTTCCGGGAAGAAAGTAACACCACCGAAATTGACCGGTGTATCGACCTCGCCTACATCTGTATTATCTGCTCCTACCGGAATAGGAGCAAGAGCGTGAATACCGATATCTAATTTTTCCAAAATATCCAGTTGGCGAACCGCACCATAAACGATAATGCCTTCCCAGCCGTTATCAACGGCAAGCTGAGCCAATTCCGCATCAATTAATGCACGACGAACGGCACCACCGCCATCAACTAATAACACTCGCCCTTCACCGTCTTCTTCCAACACTTCTGCTATTAAGCCGTTACTTTCAAAACACTTGACTGTTGTGATCTTACCGAAGAAAGATGACGCACCGCCAAAGCTGGAGAAAATCGGTTCAACAACATCAACTTGGTCAGAATAAAGATCGCAAAGCTCAGAGGTATCAATACGCATAATATGCTCCTGTTTTCAACTCGTTTTATAAGAGTATAAACCTTCGCTTAGAATTTGCAAAATTTTATCTAAAAACGACCGCTTGTTTTAATCTTTAGTATCAAGAGAACCACTTTTAATATGCAATTCCATTTGATTGTAGCGAATGGATACACCAGCGTTATCAAAGGCTAATTTGACTTGCTCCATAATATCCCAATAAGCTGCCCAGTAATTAGGAGTTTGCACCCAAGGGCGAACGACAAGCTGAATACTGTTTGCCGCTAATTCTCCAACAGCAATTACGGGTTCCGGCTCTTTTAAGACATAGCCACTATTATTTAATACGCCTCGAATAATCTCTTTTGCCATTCTTAAGTCTGATTCATAAGAGATATTAAAGGTGAAATCAATACGACGGGTTGGATTATTTGAGTAATTCACAATGCTGTCTGAGAACACTTTGCCGTTTGGTAATAATACGGTTTTGTTATCACCGGTACGTAGCTCTAAAACGAGCAGCCCCATTTGTTCCACTACACCTGTCATACCACCGGTTTCAATTAAATCGCCTTTGCGGAAAGGTTTGAAAATTAAAAGCATCACACCTGCCGCAAAGTTTTGTAGTGAGTTTTGCAGAGATAAACCAATCGCCAAACCCGCAGCACCGATTAATGCAACCAATGAGCTGGTATTAATACCCAATTGCGACAGGGAAGCAATCACGACAATTAAGAGTAGTAAGAAGTAACTAATTGAGGTAATAAAACTTTGTAGTATTTCATCTTTGGTTGATTTCAATGCTGCTTTACCCAATAAGGTGCTAATTACTCGGGCAAAAAACTTACCAATCACGAAAATAGCAATCGCAAGCAGAATTTTTGTACCATAAGGGATAATCCACTCATTGAGCATAGTGTTGAAATCCATATTGCTGACTTTATTAATCGCTTTTTCCGTTTCTGCAACAACATTGATATTTGGTGTAGTTTCAGTAGCTTTTTCTGCTGACATTTTATTTTCCTTAAAAAGTTGATATTTTCTCAACGTAATAGCTGAGGCTGGAAAGAAATAATTCCATTGTATTAAATATGAATTAATACAATGGAATTATAATTAGTACGGCACTAAAATAAATCTTTTATTACAAAACTTTGCAAGAATGGTAATTACCACTCATATTTTGCACCGAGCCAAAATTGTCTACCGGCTCGGTATGTTTGGTAATAATTTTCATCATCTGTCGTGATCTTATTTGCGAGTAACTTACGATTAAGCACATTAAGTACACTTACATTAACTGAAAATGCTTTATGTTGCCCTAGTTCTTTTTTCCAATTAAAGAACCAGTCAAGCGTAGTGTGGCTTGGTTTTGCTGTTTCGTATACACGAGCAACCAATCCCTCATAGTTGTTACATACCGATTTTTCAGAAGTACATCTAAAACCTTTAAAGGTATAATCTTTACTAGATGATTCATAATTAATACGCTGTGCCCAGTTTAAATTGAGTGATGGAAAATAACTTTCTAACTGTAAATAGCCTTTCCAAGGAGTATTGAAGTTTCTTGCAGGAAGATATTCAATTGATTGTAATTTATCTTTATGAAGCATTTTAGTTATGCCGTAATCTTTCCAATCTCGCTGGGTGTAATCATTTGTTTGATTAGTTTTACTCTTATTAAAAGCAACACCGAATTGCCATTTAAGAGCCATAAAAGACAAATCGATAGGTTCGATACTTTCTATTTCTAAACTAAAGGTATTATGTTTACTTCGTCCTGAATTAGATAGCCAACGTTGTTGCGGTTTTACATCAGAATCAATTTGGGTCATAAACTGATCTTTGCTGTTGCGTTGTACCCATTTGAATGTCCATAAGCTATTTGAAATTTTTTGACTGATTCCGGCATTAATCTCATCGCTATAAGGTGTTTTAAGTTTACTTCCTTTATAGGCAATATGTAAGATAGATCTGTCTAGCTCCCAAGGACTGTTGTAAGACTCTCTTTTATAATGGTCTTCAAAATTGAAGGCAGAACGTAATTTATAATCAACTAAATCACCTGCGTAATAGCGGTTAAACCCAGCGATAAGATGAGTTTGGCCTTTACCTAACAGGTTATAATCAATATAACTTCTTGGAGCAATGTTCCATTTACGGGTAAATTGCGTGTAGTCAAAACGTATGCCCGGTACAAAAGTGAAGTTATTCCAAACTATTTTATCTTGTAAATATGATGCTATGCGGTTATGTTTAACTTTCCCATCTATCGGTAAGTAATGAACCCTATATTTGAAATATTGTTCTTTGGGAATACAATATGTACAATTTTCAATATTAAATACTTCACCTTTATAATAGTCGGCAGCTCCGGCATACTGCTTTGCAAGTTTAGGTTGCTTTAATCTCGATGTATTTTGTTGCCATTCCCAACCGGCACTCATTTCATGAATAGTGCTGCCGATTTCAAATTTATTGAAATCCAGATTTTGTTTTAGCTGCAAACTTTGTTGCTGAGTATAACGTTTACCGATACCACCTTTTGTCGCTTCTCCTGTATTTGGATCAGAAATCCAATCAATACTTTTGGTTTTAGTATAACGATAAAGCGTATCCGAATCGTATTTCGTTTGATTTCGGTTATTTCGATAAGCTAACTCACTAGTTAGCAAGCCAAGAACGTTGTAATTCTCCCATTTAATATTAGTTAAAAAACCACCGCCACTTAATCTAAAACGACCATCTACCGCGTTTTCCAGATATTCATCTGCTTGATGAGTAGAATAAATTCCATTAATAGTTAAACGGTTATTCTCATTTAATTCATTTTTATAACTTGCAAGTAAAGTTTCGTTACGACGATAGCGATTAGTCCATTTGTTCAAATACTGTTGATGCTGAGGAACAGAACTTTGCTGGCGACTATAAGCGAAAAGTAATCCGGAGTGATCTGTAAGTGGTTGATTTAACTGAATACTGTATTCGTGCTTGGTAAATTTAGGTTGTAATAAAGGTGAATTGGCACGATAAAATTCATTTTTATACTGCCCTTCCAAGTGGAATTTAGTCCAAGCATCTCGGGTTGTTCGGTAAGATACAGAACCGGATGCACGTTTGAAATCAGGTTCTTTTAATTTTGCATTCACTACACCGCCAGTAAAGTTTCCATATTGGCTAGGCACATTACGGTCATAAACCTCTAATGTATCAACTAGATCGGTACTCAACCAAAATGCTTGAGGATGTCCTGCAGGCATATATTGAGAATCGATTGTTTTAGTCATATCAGATTCTAATAATGAATCTTCACCCAAGCCGATAGGATTAACATTATCATTAATTCCTATACCATTGAGCATAAAATTATTGTTGTAATAACGCTCACCGTGAAAAGAAATATTTTGCGGAGCAATTTCACCTAATGTATTGCCGTTTTTGTTATTGGATACTCGAACTGAAGGTAACGAAACTAAGGCATCACTCACATTTGAGTTGGCCTGTAATTTGGTTGTTAAATTTTTTTGATCAAATTCATATTTACCGGAAAGTATTGATTTCGTGTTTCCTTTTACGTGAACTGTGTCGAGTTCGACAGTTGCATAGAGTTGTGTGTTGACCAAGCAGGCAGCCATAGATAGAAATATTTTCGTTAATTTCATTATAAATACCTTATTTTGATTATGGATTAGTGGTGGGTATTTTAGAGTGGAAGCAGAATAATTCAATAATTTTTTTTATGGTTATTTGAATGGGTTATAGGTAAGAAATTTAATTTTTATGAAATATTGCAAATTATTAGGGAAATTTAACCGCTTGTAGTCTTCTAATTGGCAGGGGTATGATAGAATTTGTATGATTTTTTTATGAAGAAAGCAAAAATGACAACAGAAAAAGTAATTAGTGCCGGCGTTCAATTTTTTACCATCAGTGAAGATGAGGCCGGGCAGCGTTTAGATAATTTTTTATTAGCCAAACTTAAAGGTGTGCCGAAAAGTTTGATTTATCGTATTGTGCGTAAAGGCGAAGTACGGGTAAACAAAGGACGAATCAAGCCGGAATATAAGTTACAGGCAGAGGATGTTGTGCGTGTTCCGCCTGTGCGTGTGGCGGAAAAAAACGAGCCGCAAATTTCTACAAAACTTAATAAAGTAGCGGAGTTGGAAGCGCAAATTTTATATGAGGACGAAGTGCTGCTTGTGATCAACAAGCCATCAGGCATTGCGGTGCATGGCGGTAGTGGCTTAAGCTTTGGTGTGATTGAGGCGTTAAGAGCGTTGCGTCCACAAGCCCGTTTTTTAGAGCTGGTTCACCGTATCGACCGCGACACTTCCGGTATTTTATTGGTGGCAAAAAAACGCTCGGCACTTCGTAGCCTACACGAACAACTACGTGAAAAGGTCGTACAAAAAGATTATTTGGCATTAGTGCGAGGGCAATGGCAGGCACATACTAAAGTGATTAAAGCTCCACTATTAAAAAATGAGTTAGCGAGCGGCGAACGCATTGTGCGAGTGAGCGAGGAAGGTAAACCCTCTGAAACCCGTTTTAGTATTGAAGAACGCTATGCAAATGCCACTTTAGTCAAAGCGTCTCCGGTAACAGGGCGAACTCACCAAATTCGTGTGCATACCCAATATGCCGGCCACCCTATCGCGTTGGACGATAAATATGGTGACAGCGAATTTGACAGTAAAATGAAAGCAGCCGGCTTACACCGCTTATTTTTACATGCCTATTCCATCCGCTTTGAACACCCGAAAAGTGGGGAAGAAATGGTAATTACCGCACCTTTAGATAAGACCCTAAAAGGTGTGCTGGCAACATTAAGGGCGGAAAAATAGGATAAAGGCAATAAGATGAAAATCCATTTCAAAAATCTGCAAAAAAATGACCGCTTGTTAGATTTGACCCAGCCACAAATTATGGGGATTTTAAATTTTACTCCTGATTCTTTTTCCGATTCGGGGCAGTTTTTTTCGCTGGATAAAGCCCTCTTTCAAGCGGAAAAAATGCTAAAAGAGGGAGCTAGCATTATTGATATTGGTGGGGAATCTACACGCCCGAATGCGGAAATTGTTACCCTTGATCAAGAGTTAGAGCGGGTTGTGCCTGTGGTAGAAGCGGTGCGTTCCCGTTTTGATTGCTTAATTTCGGTGGATAGCTCTAAGGCGGAAGTGTTTAAGCAAGCCGCACTTGTGGGGATGGATATCATTAATGATATTCGGTCATTAACCGAACCGAATGCATTGGAAACTGCTGTTGAATTAGGGTTGCCGGTCTGTTTAATGCACATGCAAGGCAATCCGCAAACTATGCAGCAAAAACCTGAGTATGATGATGTATTAGAAGAGGTAGCGGATTTTTTAAATCAGCGAATTTTTGCCTGTATCAACGCAGGTATTCCCAAACAGCATATTATCTTAGACCCCGGTTTTGGCTTTGGCAAAACGGTTCGCCACAACTACCAGTTATTACAACATCTTAAAGCCTTCGTAGATTCCGGGTTCCCTGTACTAGCCGGGCTTTCACGAAAATCAATGATTGGCTCTGTGTTGGATAAGCCTGTTGAGCAGCGAGTGATTGGTTCGGTAGCAGGAGCATTATTGGCTGCTCAAAACGGAGCGAAAATCTTACGGGTTCATGATGTTGCTGAAACCGCTGATGCTCTTAAAATTTGGCAGGCAATGTTAGAATCAGATAATTAAAGAGAGGAAATAAATGACAACTTTAGTTTATGGCATTAAAAATTGTGATACGGTGAAAAAAGCCTTGAAATGGCTGGAAGATAATAACCAACAACCTCAACTGCATGATTACCGTGTAGATGGCTTGAATGCTGATTGGTTGGTGGAAATGGAGGCTACGTTCGGCTGGGAAAACTTGGTCAATAAACGCAGCACAACTTGGCGAAATTTAGATGCTGAGCTAAAAAATAATTTAAACCGTGAAACAGCATTAAAGGTGTTAACCGAACAGCCTACGTTGATTAAACGCCCGATTGTGATTCAAAATGAAATTGCCTTGCTTGGGTTTAATGAGAAAGAATACCAAGCGGCTTTTGTTCGTTAAATTTCCTTATTTGCAAAAAATTAACCAAAAATAACCGCTTGTAATCTTATGAAAAACGAAATTATCTCCCTTGCACAAAATTTGATCCGCCGTGATTCTATCAGCCCTCAAGACAAAGGTTGCCAACAGGAAATTGCCGAACGGTTGGAAAAAGTGGGGTTTACCCTCGAGTGGTTGCCTTTTGGCGACACCTTGAATTTATGGGCAACTCATGGAATAGAAAATGGTGAGTCTGAGCCTTGCGTTGCTTTTGCAGGGCATACCGATGTCGTGCCTGTGGGAACGGAGAGCCAATGGACTTATCCTCCGTTTTCTGCTCACATTGTAGATAATGTTTTATACGGACGTGGTGCTGCAGATATGAAAGGCTCGCTGGCAGCCTTGGTGGTAGCGGCAGAGCATTTTGTGAAAAATAACCTAAATCACAAAGGCAAAGTGGCGTTGTTGATTACTTCCGATGAAGAGGCCGCAGCCAAAGACGGTACGGTAAAAGTGGTGGAAACTTTAATGGCTCGTAATGAACCTATTCATTACTGTGTGGTGGGGGAGCCTTCTTGCGGTAAAGTATTGGGCGATGTACTTAAAAACGGTCGCCGAGGTTCGATTACAGCTGATTTATATATCGAAGGGATTCAAGGTCACGTGGCTTATCCACATCTTGCGGAAAATCCGGTGCATACGGCTTTAAGCTTTTTAACAGAGCTCACAACCTACCAATGGGATAACGGCAATGAATTTTTCCCACCGACCAGTCTTCAAGTGGCGAATATCAAAGCCGGCACAGGCAGCAATAATGTGATTCCGGGCGAGCTTTATGTGCAATTTAATTTACGTTATTGCACTGAAGTGACAGATGAGAGCATTAAAGCCAAGGTTACGGAAATGTTAGAAAAACATGGTTTAAAATATCGTATTAGCTGGAATTTATCGGGCAAACCTTTCCTTGCCGGAGATGGAAAATTGGTTGAGGCTGCCGTACAAGCGGTCGAAAATGTGACAAAAATTACGCCTCGACTAGATACCGGTGGCGGTACTTCAGATGGACGTTTTATCGCCTTAATGGGGGCAGAAGTAGTAGAGTTTGGACCTTTGAATGCGACAATTCATAAAGTAGATGAGTGTGTAAGCGTAGAAGATCTGGCTAAATGTGGAGAGATTTATTACCAAATATTGGAAAATTTATTAAACGGTGAATAGGTTATATTTCTGTAGCTATTTTGTTAAACGGGGATTAAAATATCACCAGTTTTCTATTTTAATATTTAAAGGTAAATCTTATGCAACTCTATTCTTATATTTGCTTGCTGTTCGGGCTTGCAATGTTTGTTTCGTTTGTTACAAGGAAACTTAATGAAAACATTCAAATAACCATTGCAATTACTGCCTCCGCCCTTATCGGTTCTCTACTTATTCTCACTTTTGGTTCTCTAGGCTGGTTCAAAGTTGAACAACTCGCCACCTCAATTTATCAACAACTTGATTTTAAAAGCTTTTTATTAAACGGAATGCTTGGCTTCTTACTTTTTGCCGGTTCACTTGGCATTAAATTGCCTTTAATGAAAGAGCAACGTAGGGAAATTGCCGTTTATGCATTATTTTCCACTCTAGCCTCAACCTTTATGATTGGTGGTTTGGTGTATGGTTTAGCAATGCTGTGTGGTTTGGAGATTGGCTTTGTTTATTGTTTATTATTCGGTGCATTAATTTCACCAACCGACCCGATTGCGGTGCTTGCGATCATCAAAAGTTTGAAAGCCCCGAAACGCCTTTCTATGCACGTGGAGGGAGAGTCTTTATTCAATGATGGTATCGGCTTAGTAATTTTTACAACTGTGTTTGCCGTCGCTTTTGGCGGACAAGAGCCAACTGTAGGGGGAATTACCCGGTTGTTCTTACAAGAAGCAGTTGGCGGTATTGTGTTTGGTTTGATTACAGGCTATGTTGCCCATAAATTTATTTCTGCCACCGATGATGGAAGCTTAGAAATCTTGATTACTTTGACTATTCCAACAGTTGGCTTTGTAATGGCAAACTATTTGCACGTATCAGGTGCTTTAACCATGGTAGTAGCAGGAATTATGATTGGTAACTGGACTCGTCGTACCGGCTTTTCAGAACAAAGTCAGAAATATCTTGACCATTTTTGGGAAATGATAGATCACTCGTTAAACTACCTCTTATTCTTGTTAATTGGACTAAGTACGTTATTGGTTGATTTTACTTGGATTGGCGGGGTGCTTATGTTGGCTGCGATTCCAATCTGTTTATTCTCTCGTTATGTGAGTTTGTGGATTCCATTCCAAGTATTGAAGCGGTTCCGTACTTATAATCCTTACACTCTAAAAATTATGACATGGGGTGGATTGCGTGGTGGTTTAGGCCTAGCAATGGCTCTGGCTCTACCTACGGAGGCAGTCATGATTCCAAGCTTAGAAGGTAACATTGATGTTCGTGATTTAATCTTATTAATGACCTATTCAGTCGTCACATTTTCGATTCTGGTACAAGGTTCTACGGTTGAGCCAATGATTAAAAAATCGAAATTAGCTGACCCAAGAAGAGTTGCATTCAATAAGCTGGGTGGACCGGACGATTTTATCCCACATATTTGATATAACTAAATACACTATCATTTCACTAAAGATTATTGGTGATTAACTTCTCTTTATATTTAAATACCTCTTCATTAATTTGAGAGGTATTTTTTTATGTTATTAACAGGACTTTTATGCGGTTTCTTGCTTGGTTTTGTGATGCAACGAGGCAGATTTTGTATTACAGGAGCATTTCGTGATCTTTATGTGACCAAAAGTAACCGTATGTTTGTGGCATTATTAATTGCCATTACTGTTCAGTCTATCGGGATTTGGGTATTGTATGAAGCCGGTTCATTTACTTCACCGGCAGAAGATTTACCCCTATTGGCAGTAATTATTGGTGCTTTTTTATTCGGCATAGGAATTATTTATGCCGGAGGTTGTGCAACAGGTACTTGGTATCGTGCCGGTGAAGGGTTAATTGGAAGTTGGGTAGCATTAATTATCTATGGATTATTTTCTGCCTCTATGCGAACCGGGGTATTAGCACCGTTAAATCAAGGTTTAAAAAGTAATGTCATTGAGCAGCGTACCATTCATGAAACATTAGGAATTTCTCCTTGGATTTTAGTTTTTATTTTAACAGTGGTTACTTTAGTGCTGGCAATCCGCCATTTAAAAAAGCCGAAAGGAAAAACTATTGCGTTAAAACCTCGTAAAACAGGATTGGCTCATATTCTGTTTGAAAAACGTTGGCATCCGTTTGTAACAGCTATTTTAGTCGGCTTAATTGCATTACTGGCTTGGCCGCTTAGTAATTTAGCAGGTAGAAATTTCGGTTTAGGGATCACTACTCCAAGTGCAAATGTTATTCAATATTTCGTCTTTGGTGATGATAAATTTATTAACTGGGGTGTATTTTTAGTTTTTGGCATTCTGATTGGTTCATTTGTTGCCGCAAAATTATCAAATGAATTCCGTTTCAGAGTACCAGATGCAACCACAATGTTACGTAGTGCGGGAGGTGGTGCATTAATGGGAATTGGTGCGAGTCTTGCCGGAGGCTGTTCTATTGGTAATGGTTTAGTAGAAACTGCTTTTTTCTCATGGCAAGGTTGGCTCTCATTGCCGATGATGATTTTAGGAACATCTGTTGGTGCTTATTTCACTATTATTCGTCCACAACGTTTAAAAGGCTAATTTTTTAGAGGAGTATATTATGAATGTTCGCTTACCTGCATCAGGTCTGGTTTGTCCTTTTCCATTAGTTGAAGCAAAAGCAGCAATGGCTAAGTTAAATAAAGGCGATAGTTTAACCATTGAATTTGACTGTACTCAAGCAACAGAAGCGATTCCAAACTGGGCAGAGGAAGAAGGCTATGATGTAACGGATTATCAGCAAATTGGCAATGCATTATGGGAAATTACAGTTGTGAAGTAATAATTCTAAGTAAAATATATTATTAATAACATTAACGCCACAAGCCTAGCTGGCGTTAATGCTTTTCAGCCTTACTGATTCAAATACCTGCCTTTAATTGTTATTGACAATCAAAATAATAAATATTAATCACTTTTTCCAAATAAAAATTCCTCATATAATTAGCAGCACAATAGTTATCCTCTATTGAAGTTACAATAATTCTCTTTTCGATAAAACCTATATTTTTAAAGGACAATTCAATGAAAGATCAAACAGCAGGCTGCCCGTTCCACGGTAGCGTAACATCAGACCAACAAGGCCCAATGGCTTGGTGGCCAAAAACCTTAAATTTAGACATTCTTCATCAACATGACAAAAAAGTGAATCCATTAGGTGAAGATTTTAATTATGCAGAAGAACTGAAAAAATTAGACGTTGAAGCGTTGAAAAAAGATCTTGAAGCGGTATTACGTGACAGCCAAGATTGGTGGCCGGCAGACCATGGTTACTACGGTGGTTTAATGGGTCGTCTATCATGGCATGCAGCGGGTAGCTATCGTGTTGCTGATGGTCGTGGTGGTGCAAACACCGGTAATATTCGTTTTGCACCTTTAAACAGCTGGCCGGATAATGCTAACTTAGATAAAGCTCGTCGTTTATTACAACCAATCAAACAAAAATACGGTAATAAAATTTCTTGGGCTGACTTAATTGTTTTAGCAGGTACTATGGGCTATGAAGCAGCTGGTTTAAAAACTTTCGGTTTTGCATTTGGCCGTGAAGACATTTGGCATCCTGAAAAAGATGTATATTGGGGTTCTGAGACTGAATGGTTAGCACCAACTGGTTCTAAGGGTAATCGCTGGTCTGGTGATCGCGAATTAGAAAATCCGTTAGCGGCAGTAATGATGGGCTTAATTTATGTAAATCCTGAAGGTGTTGATGGTGAGCAAGATCCATTAAAGACTGCGCGTGATATGAAAATTACCTTTAAAGCAATGGGTATGAATGATGAAGAAGTCGTTGCATTAACAGCTGGTGGTCATACTATCGGTAAACACCACGGTAACTACAAAGGTGAAGTTGGTGCAGAACCGGAAGCAGCAGATTTAGCGAACCAAGGTTTTGGTTGGACAACATCTGCACCGGGTAAAATGACCTCTGGTTTAGAAGGTGCTTGGACAACTCACCCGGATCGTTGGGATAACGAGTTCTTTAAACTGCTATTCAAATATGAAGACAAATTTGTCAGCGTAAGATCACCAGCAGGTGCAAAACAGTGGGAACCGTCTGAAATGGATCCTGAGGATATGCCTGCAGACCAAAATGATCCAACAATTAAACGCAAAATTACAATGAATGATGCGGATATGGCTCTTATTAAAGACCCTGATTATCGTAAGATTTCCGAAAAATTCTTAAACGATCAGGCTGCATTTGATGATGCATTTGCTCGTGCATGGTTTAAATTAACTCACCGTGATATGGGACCAAAATCTCGCTACCACGGACCGTTAGTACCACAAGAAGATTTAATTTGGCAAGATCCGATTCCGGCACCAAAATATGTTCCAACTGAAGCTGAAATCGAAGGCTTAAAAGCGAAAATCTTAGCAAGCGGCTTAACTTCTCAAGAGTTAATCGCAACCGCGTGGGATTCTGCACGTACCTTCCGTCAATCAGACTATCGTGGTGGTGCAAACGGTGCTCGTATCCGTTTAGCGCCTCAAAAAGATTGGATCGGTAACGAACCTGAGCGTTTAGCGAAAGTCTTAGCAGTTTATGAAAAATTATCTGCTGAAACCAACGTCTCTATCGCAGACTTAATCGTACTTGGTGGTACAGCCGCAGTTGAACAAGCAGCGAAAGCAGCAGGTGTGAATATCCAAGTTCCGTTCGCTGCAGGTCGTGGTGATGCGGTACAAGAGATGACTGATGTTGAAAGCTTCGAGTACTTAAAACCAATCCACGACGGTTTCCGTAACTTCCAAGAAGCTCACTACGAGCCAACTCCGGAAGAGTTATTGTTAGACCGTGCGCAACTAATGGGCTTAACCGCAGTTGAAATGACTGTATTAGTTGGTGGTTTACGCGTATTAGGCGCAAACTTCGGTGGCAGCAAACACGGCGTATTTACTGACCGTGTAGGCGTATTAAGCACAGACTTCTTCCGTAACTTAGTTGATATGGGGAACCGTTGGGAGCCAACAGGCCGCAACAGCTACAACATCGTAGATCGCAAATCAGGTGAAACCAAATTCACTGCAACCCGTGTTGATTTAGTATTCGGTTCTAACTCAATCTTACGTGCTTACGCAGAACTTTACGCACAAGACGATGCACACGAGAAATTCGTGAAAGACTTTGTTGCGGCGTGGGTAAAAGTGATGAACGCAGACCGTTACGATTTAAAAAAATAATCTGACGGATTAGATAAGAAACCCTGATGGTAAAAGCCATCGGGGTTTTGTTTTTTTATATAAATATCAAATAATATATCTCTATAAATCCACGAAAATAATCCTGCCTGCCTTTTTCTTTTGTAACCGATTCCGCTATAATCGCTCTTATTTATTACTTATTTAAGGAATTGAACATGCTATACCCAAGTGAAGAGTTTTTATATGCACCGGTTGAATGGACAGATCATAGCGAAGGCTATACGGATATTCGTTACCATAAATCGGCAGATGGTATTGCCAAAATTACGATTAATCGCCCGGAAGTGCGTAATGCTTTTCGTCCACATACAGTAAAAGAGATGATTCAAGCGTTTTCTGATGCGCGTTTTGATGAAAATATCGGCGTAATTGTTTTAACCGGTGAAGGGGAATATGCTTTCTGTGCCGGTGGTGACCAAAAAGTGAGAGGCGACTACGGCGGTTATAAAGATGATAGCGGTGTGCATCACTTAAATGTATTAGATTTTCAACGTGATATTCGTTCTTGCCCGAAACCTGTAGTGGCAATGGTGGCCGGTTATGCGATTGGAGGTGGTCATGTGTTGCATATGTTATGTGATTTAACCATTGCGGCAGATAATGCGAAATTTGGTCAAACCGGTCCGAAAGTAGGATCGTTTGACGGTGGCTGGGGTGCAAGCTATATGGCTCGCATTGTCGGTCAGAAAAAAGCTCGCGAAATTTGGTTCTTATGCCGTCAATATAACGCACAAGAAGCTTTAGATATGGGTTTAGTGAATACCGTTGTGCCTTATGCGGATTTAGAAAAAGAAACCGTGCGTTGGTGTCGTGAAATGTTACAAAACAGCCCGATTGCTTTACGTTGTTTAAAAGCTGCATTAAATGCAGATTGTGACGGCCAAGCCGGGCTTCAAGAGTTGGCAGGGAATGCCACAATGTTGTTCTATATGACAGAAGAAGGTCAGGAAGGTCGCAACGCCTTTAATGAAAAACGCGAGCCGGACTTCAGCAAATTCCGCCGTAATCCGTAATTTACGCTAATACAAGCGGTCGATTTTTACTAATTTTTTGCAAAATCTGACCGCTTATCTTTCTATATTTAAGTTAATTTTATGTCAGATGTTGAGTTAAACGAACAGAGCCAAGAATCAGAGCATAAATCCAAAAAGCGCAGCTATTTTTTCTCTACTTTACTAAAGCTTGGGCTGATTGGAGCTTGTAGTATCGCTTTCTATGGGATTTATTTAGACGGCAAAATCCGCAGCAAAATGGACGGGCAGGTATGGGAATTACCTGCTGAGGTGTATGCTCGTATCGAAAGCATTAAAATTGAAGATAACTTAACACTTGAGCAAGCTAAGCAGGCGCTGCTGGATAATGGCTATCGCCAAGTATCGCAAGTTGCAACACCGGGAGATTTTAAAATTGAAGAAAACCGTTTGGTGCTGTTACGCCGTGCTTTCCCTTTTCCGGAAACACCGGAGTCTCAAAGAGTACTGCGTTTAACATTTAAAGATGACAAATTAACTTATATCGAAGATTTAGTGCAAGGCAAGTTAATTGAAGAATTTCGTTTAGATCCCAAATTACTTGCGATGTTGCATTCTGATAGCGATGAGGAGCGTCAGGCATTACGTTTGCAAGAATACCCTCGCTTGTTAATTGAGTCGTTGATTTTAACCGAAGACAGACGTTTTTATCAGCACGATGGTATCAGCCCGATTGGTATTGCTCGTGCTTTAATTACCAATTATCAAGCCGGTAGAACGGTGCAGGGTGGTAGTACGTTAACTCAGCAATTGGTTAAAAATCTGTTTTTAACCAATGAGCGTTCATTAGTACGTAAAATCAACGAAGCCTTGATGTCAGTGATTTTGGACTTCCGTTACGATAAAAACCGCATTTTGGAAACCTACTTAAATGAAATTTATTTAGGGCAAAACGGTAGTTACCAAATTCACGGCTTTGCTTTGGCAAGCCAGTTCTATTTTGGTCGTCCGATTCAAGAAATCAGTTTAGACCAAATTGCGTTGTTAGTGGGAATGGTAAAAGGTCCATCACTTTATAATCCATGGCGAAACCCGCAAGGAGCAATTGAGCGGCGAAATGTAGTGCTGCGTTTATTGCTGGATCATCAAGTGATTAACCAAGAAATTTACGATATTTTAAGTATGCGCCCGCTTAATATGCGTGAAAAAGGCACGATTTACCGTGAACAGCCGGCATTTATGCAGGCACTGGCGATTGATCTGAAAAATGAGCTGGGGGAAGTAAAATCTGCGCAATTATCCGGTACAAAGATTTTCACGACCCTTGACCGTAAACAGCAACGTTCAGCAGAACAGGCAGTAATTACCGGCTTGGAAGATCTGGAAAATAAAGATAAAAAAGTGACCGATTTGCAATCGGCGATTGTGGTGGCAGAGTATCGTACCGGTAAGGTAAGAGCAATTGTGGGCGACCGCTTAACTCAATTTGCCGGCTTTAATCGTGCGATTCAGTCAAAACGGCAAATCGGTTCTTTGGTTAAGCCCTCTATTTACGCGATTGCATTGGCTCAACCTGAATTATTTCGCCTGAATACGCCGATTCAAAATAAACAGATTTCGATTAAAGTGGGATCAAACTATTGGACACCGCGAAACTATGACCGCAGCTTTAGTGGCTCGGTAATGTTTATGGATGCTTTGGTGCGGTCGTTGAATATCCCAACAGTGAATATTGGGATGAAAGTAGGCTTGAAAAAAGTGATCGCCAAGCAAAAAGAGATGGGCTGGGACAATGCAGAAATTCCGCCTTATCCATCTACCTTACTCGGAGCTTATTCGATCTCACCGTATGATGTTACACGTTCATATCAAGTAATTGCCAATGAAGGGTTAAAAACGCCATTAACTACTATTGAGGCAATTATTTCGCATAATGGGGAAATGTTCTACCAGCGTGATGCTCAAAAAGCAAGTGAGCAAGTGCTTCCACCTGAAGCTGCGGTACAAACAATGTATGCAATGCAGCAGGTGGTTGAGCGAGGTACGGCGCGTAGTCTGCAAAATGATTTTGCTAAATTAAAATTAGCAGGTAAAACAGGGACAACCAATAATGCCCGTGATACTTGGTTTGTCGGTATTGATGGCGAGCATGTTACTACCGTATGGCTTGGTAAAGATAACAATGGTGATACTAACTTAACCGGCTCAAGCGGTGCTTTATATGTGTATAAACAATATCTTGAAAGAGCATTACCTCAAGCTTATAAATTACCGAAATTAAATACAATTCAATGGGTAGGAATTAACAGTTACGGTAGCTGGAACTGCGATAGTGGACGGCAAATTCCGGTATGGCGTGATAGAGGGCAGCGTTACTGTACCAGTAGCGGTACGGTGATTGCCTCTGAGAAACCAAGTGTATGGGATGCGCTTTCACTTAAAAAAGAAAATAACTTAAATCCTAAAGCTGATGAGGCCGAGGGGCAGCAGAATATTCCTAGTGAGGAAGTTGCACCAAAAGAATAGGAATAAATTTAATAGTTATTATCATTTAAATGATTATAGTTAATTGATTTTAATTATCAAGCGTATATATTATAATCATTTGCTATTTGAAGTTTGGCGCAGTAATATAGCAATATAAATTAAGCAGAGGCTTAATTTCAATTTAACTATAAGATAAGAGGAACATATTATGGCGATGTCAAATATCGGTTTAGATAGAGAAGTAGCAAAAAAATTAGCAGATGAGTTAAACGGTTTATTAGCAACTTATCAGGTGTTTTATACAAATGTACGTGGTTATCACTGGAATGTTCGTGGCGTGAATTTCTTTGAATTACATGCAAAGTTTGAAGAAATTTATGATGATTTAGTCGCTAAAGTAGATGAAATCGCAGAACGTATTTTAACTTTAGGTCATACACCAAATAATGCATTCAGCCAATATTTAACACAATCAAAAATTAAAGAACATATCGGCGTTTCAGCCGCTCAAGAGTGTTTACGCGGTACTTTAGACGGTTTCAAAACTCTACTTGCACAACAACGTGAAATTCTTAACCTTGCAAATGATGCGAATGATGAAGGTACTGCTTCTCAAATGAGTGACTACATCAAAGAGCAAGAAAAATTAGTATGGATGTTCACTGCAGCTTGTGCAGAATGTTCAGATTACTCAAAAGGTTGCTCTTGTAACTAATTTGCAATAATCAGCATTAACCCCGATAATTCCTATCGGGGTTTTATTTTTTGAAATGAAATGATGTCAAAAGGTTTCCAATTTAAACAGTTTTTTATTCAGCACGATAAATGTGCGATGAAGGTCAATACAGACGGAATTTTGCTTGGGGCAACTGCTTGCATTGAAAATTGTCGGCAGATTTTAGATTTAGGTACAGGTTCCGGCTTAGTGGCGATCATGCTGGCACAACGCACCAAGGCTGATTGCCAAATATTCGGCGTCGAATTAGAGCCTAACGCCTATCTACAAGCGGTCGAAAATGCCCAAAATTCTGCATGGGCAAAGCGTATTACAATCAAGCAAGGGGATGTAATAAAACAAAGCTTTGAGGTTAAATTTGATTTAATTGTGAGTAATCCGCCTTATTTTGCCGATAGTCTGGCGAGCCGAAGCGAAGAAAGGGATTTGGCGAGAGCCGTTATGCTTCACACTCATTTAGATTGGCTAAAAAAAGCGAAAAATTGGTTGGCTGAATATGGCAGAATTACGTTAATTTTACCAACAGAAGCAGCACAAAGGCTTATTGCTCAAAGTAGCCAAATTAATCTATATTGTATTGAGCAATGGAAAGTGTATACCAAAGTAGGTAAGCCTGCCAAGCGGATGATTGTGAGTTTTAGTTTACAAGCGTTAGCTTGTAAGCAAAAAGAGATTGTGATTTACGACGCAGAGAATCAATATAGCGCAGAATTTAAGACTCTTACGCAAGATTTCTATCTGAATTTTTAAGGTGGAGTGATGTGTAAGGGAAGGGTTAATCCTCCCGTTCAAATGATGTCTGGAGTGCTTTGGGCGGGTTAAACCCGCCACAATACTGCAAGGTAAATTTATTTCCCTAAATTATCAAAGAATCTTTTTACTCCATCAAAAAAACCTTCGTGTTTCGGGCGATGTTTCCCTTTACCGTCTAAACTTTCTTCAAATTGACGTAACAAGGCTTTTTGCTCCTCATTTAAATTCACTGGCGTTTCAATAACCACTTTACAGATTAAATCACCTGCATAACCGCCACGAGGGCTAGGTACACCTTTACCACGTACCCGGAATAGTTTACCGGTTTGCGTTTCTGCCGGAATTTTCAGTTTTAATTTACCGTCTAAAGTTGGCACTTCAATTTCGCCCCCTAATGCCGCTAGAGTAAAGCTGATTGGCACTTCGCAGTATAGATTTGAGCCGTCGCGCTCAAAAATATCGTGTTCTTTGACGTGGATAACCACATATAAATCGCCTGCCGGTGCACCGTTTTCGCCCGCTGCACCTTCGCCGGATAAGCGAAGTTGGTTGCCGGTGTCCACCCCAGCCGGAATAGTGACAGACAGATTTTTCGCTTTTTGTACACGACCATCACCGTGGCAAGCACGACAAGGTTTTTCAATGCGTTTGCCGGTGCCGTGACAACTTGGGCAGACAGCTTCGGTGACAAAGAAGCCCTGCTGGCGTCGAATTCGTCCTGTACCATGACAGTGAGAGCAGGTTTCTACCTTGCTACCGGCTTCTGCCCCGCTACCGTGGCAGGTATCACATTCAGCTAAGGTTTGGATACGAATATCTTTTTTACAGCCTTTTACCGCTTCTTCTAGCGTGATTTCAATGTCGTAACGTAAGTCATCGCCACGTACCACACGGCTGCGGCGACCGCCACCACCAAAACCACCACCGAACATTTCGCTAAAAATATCTTCAAAGCCGCCAAAACCACCACCGCCGAAGCCTCCGAATCCGCCATTGCCACCGCCTTGTTCAAAAGCAGCATGACCATATTGGTCATACATCGCTTTTTTCTCGCTGTCGGTTAAGACTTCATAAGCTTCGGTAATCTCTTTAAATTTTTCTTCCGACTCTTTGCTGCCTTGGTTTTTATCAGGGTGATGCTTTGCCGCCAAACGTTTATAGGCTCGTTTGATGTCTTTCTCACTCGCACCTTTATCAAGCCCAAGGACTTCGTAATAATCTTTTTTCGCCATAGTTTTTCCGTTTTGTAAAATTTTTTATGTTTTTGACCGCTTGTCTTTTTATCTCCCCTCTTTAGCAAAGAGGGGCAGGGGGAGATTTGGCAGAAGTGATTTACGCTCATACGAAACTTTGAAATCGTAATCAAATCTCCCCTAACGCCTCTTTTCTAAAGAGGGGGATCAGATCTCCAGTTATATTAACAATGCGGACTCACCGCAATATAAATCTCGACTTTGCCTTCTGGCAGATGTTTTTCAAAATCAAGCGTATAAGCACGCTTTAATAAACCTTGTTTAGAACGGTTTTCAAGGTTCGCCCAAGTTTCTGCTAGCAAGGCTTCTGTGGTTTGAATTGTTTCAAACCAAATAAAATCCTCTATTAAAATCGGTGCATGACCGTTTTCTACTTCCGTTGCAATAATCGTTTTTGTTGTTTTCCGATCATAAATTTTATAGAACGGTGCTTGCACGTTTTCGGATGTGGGATAGAGTTTTAGCATTTGCAAAATTTTCTTAAAAAATCACCGCTTGTTACGATTGTTCTTCTAAACTAAACACCTGCTTTTTCAGAATTTCATCAATTTGAATACGGCTTAAACCAGTATCAATTAACGTTTGTTCTAAAGCTAGTAACTGTTTCTCAAATTTCTCACGAGCTTTATGCACGTTGTAAGCGATGAAATCTGCATTTAAATCACTTTCAATCCGATAAAATTTGATATTCGATACACAAGGGTAAAACCACTTAAATTTTGCGGTAAGCTCTTGAATTGCAATGGTTCCATGAGCCTCGCTAATGCCTTCATTACCTAAATAAACGCTCCCTTGCAAATTTTCAAAGCCGTGCTGTTTCAATACGTTGCGAATATCGTAATAGGCATTATTGAATGTATTGCCGTGGTAGTTTTCTTTTAGACAATTGGTGTCCATATCGAAAGTGATGAGGTATCGGCTCATAATGTTACCTTTTGCAAAATTTTCTTAAAAAATCACCGCTTGCACAGCGCCGGAGGGCTATGCCTAACCTAGCACGGATTGTGCTAGGTTATATGCAAAAGGGGCGAAAGATGTTTCGCCCCTATATTGGTTAGCAAAGATTATTTATTATCTTTCACTTCTTCAAATTCCGCATCCACCACGCCATCATCTTTTGCTGATTGTTGTGGTTGTTCGCCGGCTTGGGCTTTTGCTTGAGCGGCTTGCATTAGCGGTTCGGAGGCTTTGATTAATGCTTCGATTTTCGCTTCGATGTCTGCTTTGTCTTCGCCTTTTGCTGCAGTTTCTAACTCAGCAACAGCCGCTTCGATTTTAGCTTTATCATCCGCATTTAACGCATCGCCTGCTTCAGAAATTTGTTTGCGGGTTGCGTGTGCGATACCGTCTGCTTGGTTACGGGTTTGCACTAACTCTTCAAATTTCTTATCTGCTTCTGCGTTGGCTTCCGCGTCACGTACCATTTGTTCTACTTCTTCATCGCTTAAGCCTGAAGATGCTTGGATTTTGATTTGTTGCTCTTTACCGGTGTTTTTATCTTTCGCCGATACGTTGATAATACCGTTAGCATCAATATCAAAAGTTACTTCAATTTGTGGCATACCACGTGGTGCAGGGTTAATACCTTCAAGGTTGAATTGACCTAAAGATTTATTGTCTGCGGCACGTTTACGCTCGCCTTGTAACACGTGAATCGTTACTGCACTTTGGTTATCTTCCGCGGTTGAGAACACTTGCGATTTTTTGGTTGGAATCGTGGTGTTTTTCTCAATAAGCGTTGTCATTACACCGCCCATGGTTTCAATACCTAATGAAAGTGGAGTAACGTCTAACAATAATACATCTGTTACCGAGCCACTTAATACACCGCCTTGAACTGCCGCACCGATTGCAACCGCTTCATCCGGGTTTACATCTTTGCGAGGTTCTTTACCGAAGAAGTCTGCTACTTTTTTCTGTACTAACGGCATACGGGTTTGGCCGCCCACTAAAATCACATCATTGATGTCGCTAACCGATAAGCCTGCGTCCGCTAATGCGGTTTTTAATGGCTCTAATGAACGGTTTACTAAATCTTCCACCAATGCCTCTAATTTCGCACGGGTTACTTTGATGTTTAAGTGTTTCGGGCCTGTTGCATCTGCTGTGATGTACGGAAGATTCACTTCTGTTTCTTGTGCGGAAGAAAGCTCAATTTTCGCTTTCTCTGCAGCTTCTTTCACACGTTGCATCGCCATTGGGTCATTGCGTAAATCAACACCTTGTTCTTTTTGGAACTCTTCCACTAAGTAGTTGATTACACGGTTATCGAAGTCTTCACCACCTAAGTGAGTATCACCGTTGGTTGCACGTACTTCAAAGGTTTGCTCACCATCAAAGTTATCAATTTCGATAATTGAGATATCGAATGTACCACCACCTAAGTCGTAAACCGCGATTGTTTGGTTCTCTTTCTTAGAATCTAAACCGTATGCAAGAGCTGCCGCTGTTGGTTCGTTGATGATACGTTTAACATCTAAACCTGCAATACGCCCTGCATCTTTAGTGGCTTGACGTTGTGCATCGTTAAAGTACGCAGGCACAGTGATTACTGCTTCGGTTACCGGCTCACCTAAGAAATCTTCTGCGGTTTTCTTCATTTTTTTCAAAATTTCAGCAGAGATTTGTGGCGGCGCTAATTTTTCACCTTTTACTGTTACCCACGCATCACCATTATCTGCTTTGCTGATTTCAAACGGCATAATTTCAATATCGCGTTGTACTTCTGAATCGCTAAAACGACGACCGATTAAACGTTTAATTGCAAATAAAGTATTTTTCGGGTTTGTAATTGCCTGACGTTTTGCCGGCTGACCCACTAATGTTTCTTTATCGGTATAAGCAATAATTGACGGAGTTGTACGTGCACCTTCTGCGTTTTCAATTACGCGTGGTTTGTCGCCGTCCATTACTGCCACACAAGAGTTTGTTGTACCTAAGTCAATACCAATGATTTTACCCATTTTATGATTCCTCTAGTTATAAATTCATTTTTAAAAAGAAGCGAGATAATATTCCCGCTTAGACGAAACCATAAATAGGGGCGAAATTTAAGCCTTCAAGAGGGAAATTAAAAAAATTGTAAAATTTTTGCAAAAAATAACCGCTTGTTGTGTGAGTTTGGCTATAAATTTACCTAAGTCCGCATAATCATTATGCGTTCTTATTTCAACTATAGTAAAATATCGGGAAATTTTGTTCATTTTAAGGAAATTTTGGTGTGTGAATTAAGATAACTCTGAATGAACATTTTTGGATAGCAGATTCAAGGATAATTTGCCCAACTTTAACCCCCTTTTACAAGGATAGTCTCAGTTATGACAGCACCTACCTATCAGTTGATTATCACACATAATAATCAAATTGAAACCTTACCTTTGGACGATAAAAATCTCCTTACAATCGAGGCAAAAAGTAATACAAGTTATAAAATCACCAAAGATGGTGAGTTGCTTGAAGAAATCACCACTAAAACTGTAGGGGATGATCTCTATATTTATTTGCCAAATGAAGAAGCACCGATTCTACTTTTAGAAGACTATCATGATTATGTGCCGGTAACTGACCCGGCGACGTTAAAGCAGTTGGAAGCAAACATTGCAACTGCAACAGAAGTAATTGCACCTTCAGCGACTCTATTAAGCACATTAGGGTTTTCGGCATTAGGTCTTGCTACATTAGGCAGTGTAGCACTTGTGAATCGGGGTGGTAAGCAAACCTCTACCTCTAATAGCAGTACTCAGCCGGAAAAACCGACTCAACCGGAAAAACCAGCTCAACCGGAACAGCCAGCTCAACCGGAACAGCCAACTCAGCCGGAACAGCCAACTCAGCCGGAACAGCCAACTCAGCCGGAAAAACCAGCTCAGCCGGAAAAACCAGCTCAGCCGGAGCAACCAGCTCAACCGGCACAACCCTCTCAACCGGAAAAACCAGCTCAGCCGGAAAAACCGACTCAACCGGAACAGCCAACTCAGCCGGAGCAACCGACTCAACCGGCACAACCAGCTCAACCGGCACAACCCGCTCAACCGGAAAAACCAGCTCAGCCGGAGCAACCAGCTCAGCCGGAACAACCAGCTCAGCCGGAAAAACCAGCTCAACCGGAACAACCGACTCAACCGGAACAACCGACTCAACCGGAACAACCGACTCAACCGGAACAACCGACTCAACCGGAACAACCGACTCAACCGGAAAAGCCGACTCAGCCGGAACAGCCGACTCAACCGGAAAAACCAGCTCAGCCGGAACAGCCAGCTCAACCGAAACAACCAGCTCAACCGGAACAGCCACCAAAGGAGGATGAGCCGGTTAAACCAGCAATCACTATAAACTCGATCAATAATGGTTTGATCAACCAAGCAGACAGCAAAGGTAGCTTTGTGCTTTCGGGCGATATTACTCTTGCAGACTCGGCGACATCGCGCTCAGTCACTGTGTCGATTAACGGGATGGAGCAAGATGCACAAATTAGCGAAGATGGCAAATCTTGGCGTTTATTAGTTGCAGGCAGCGATTTAGTGAAAAATCAAGGCTTGCAAAACGTATCGGTCAAATTAGCTGCAGAGGAAAAAGGGCAGGCTGTATCCGCTGAAAATGCAATGACTTATAAGGTTGATACTCAAATCGAGAAGCCGGTGATAACTTTCAATAAAATTGCTGAAGATGACATTATAAACCTTGAAGAAAGTCGACAAGCGGTCAAAATTTCAGGAAATGTTGCAAATGCCAAAGCAGGCGATAAAGTCCTGCTTAGTATTGGTTCGATTGTGAAAGAGGTGGAGATTACTGCAAATGGCGACTTTAATTTACTAGTCTCTGGCGAAACGTTAATCAATCACCGTAGTATCGATGCCAGCATCGTCACCAAAGATGAGGCAGGCAATACGGCAACGGCAAGTGCCAATAAAAATTATGATGTGGATATTGATCCGCCTGCACCGACTGTAACCTTGAACCAGATTACGGGAGATAATTTCATTAGTAATGATGAGTTGAAGGCTTCTGATAAAATTACGCTTACTGGTACGATCAACAGTTTTAATGCCGGAGATAGTAATAATGTCGTGTTGGCTCTGTGTAGTTGCGAGAGTTGTTCGACATCACGTAAATTGATCAATGCAACGCTATCTGATAATGGAACATTTACGGCGGAAGTTGATGGTTCGGAGTTAATTAAATATGACACCGTTATTGCAACTGTAAGTGGTAGAGATAATGCTGGTAATGTTGGTGGAGAAAAATCGGATTCACAGAAATTTACCAGTCAGGCTAACCCGCCAGAGTACAAAATTGTGTTAAATCCTATTACAGGGGATAACTTCATCAATAGTACAGAGAGTGCTAGGACGGTTAAAATTACCGGTCAGTTAGAAAATGCACCTGCCTCTGCACCTCGATTGGCTCGTAATGTAAAATTGGAGTTTATTAAAGACGGCGTGGTGGCTGTAACAAAATCAGTAGGGTTTGATGTAGATTCAAAATCGACCCAAACGGTTAAGCCATTACTTTCAAGCTTTACCTATGAGATTGCCGGTACTGAGTTGCAAAAATATGATTCGGTTAAAGTCAGTACATCTTGGGTAGAGTTTGATCCAAATACGGGGCCTAAATTTACCAATATCAGTGATAGTAAAAGCTATGTCTATTCAGCTTCTGCACCAACTTGGACTAGTCTGAATTTAACAAATGTTACTGATAATAATGTTATAGACAGCCAGGAAATTCAAAAAGCGACGACAATCGTACGCGGTAACTATGTAGCGAATGCCGATGCAAACGCTGCAAATGGTGTAGGTGTTTATGTTGATTTGCAACTTAATGTAAATGGCAAAATTTATACTAAGCGTGTAGACGGCGTGAGCGGTGACTTTGAGATTGAGGTTGCAACGCGTGATTTGGTTGCAGATCAAGATAAGACCTTGAATTTGACAGCGAACTTGCGTGATACCGCAGGGAATTCAGGTGGTGCTCGCAGTGCAAATGTGCAATATACGGTAGTGGATACTCAGATCAATACGCCTGAAATCACGATTGACGATCTGACTCCAATTAACCAAGCTTATGTAGCTCAAAATCCAACAACCCGAGTCAGTGGTAAAGTTAAAGTAGATGGTGATGTGCCGACCGAAAATCAGACTGTTATACTCAATGTGAATGGTAAAGAATATAACGCCATTCGCAACGGCGATACTTGGTTTGTAGAGGTAGAAACCGCAGTACTTGTGGCAGCCAATGGCAATATTTCTGCCAAAGTGAAAGCGACCGATTTAAGTAACAATTCGGCAGAAAATAGTGCAACGAAAACCTATATCGTTGATATTACACCACCGAAACCGCAGATTGAGCTAGACAAAGTCGGCAGTGATAATGTACTGACATCAGGCGAATTGAGCGGTGATGTGGTTATCAGTGGAAAAGTCAGCGGCGATTACAATCCGACTGATAGCGTAACGTTACAAATTGGTAAAGAAAGTTACCAAGTTGCGATTGGCAATGGTGGAGTGTTCAGCCAAGCTGTGAGTGCCGATGTGCTACGAGCAAACAGTAATGTATCCGCAAGTATTGAGAGCAAAGATGTGGCAGGCAACGTTGGCACAGCAACTGCAAGCCAAGATTATGAAGTCAAAGCACTGGATATTCAGATTGAATTTGACAAAGTGACCACCGATAACCTAATCAACGTCACAGAAAAATTGGCGGACGATATTGTTGTTTCAGGTCGATTAACTGGCACGGACGCAGCACAGGGTAAAACGGTATTGCTCACGATCAACGGTGTGCAACACAGTGTCGCCGTTGGTAGTAATCAGACATTTAGCCTCAAAGTGAGCGGTAAAACACTATTGGATAACCCGAATTACCGTATTGACGGACAGGCGCTGGACAGCAGTTTGCAAGTTCAAGCGACAAAATCGCACCAATATCAAGTGCAAGATCGTGCCGCAGCGGATATTCATATCACCAGTGTGGGCGATTATGCACTGAGCGTAAACCAAGTTTACGGCGGTGTGCGTGTGGGCGGTAAGCTCAACTTTAATGACAGTGTGTATAAGCAGGGTTATAACAGCGATGCGATCAAAGCGTTGATTGTGACCATTGACGGCAAAGAGTTCTCCGCAGGCTTTAACCGTGCCGATTTCTCATTCCATTTTGATGTAGAAAAATCGGTCTATGACACCTTAGTCGGCAAATCGATCAGCTACAAAATTCTGACCGATAATACGCATAAAGAGATCTACTATTTAAGCGGTACGGAAACGCAAAAAACGTTCAATACGTTAGCAACCAACAGCGTTCAAGCGAAAACTGAATTTGAGAAAATCAGTGTAGAGTTTGATAGCAACACTATCGCTAACAATATGGTTCAGCCGGTTAAACAGCAAACCGTAGTCAGTGGCGAAGTGTCAGGCACAGCACAAGCTGGTGATACGGTTGAAATTGTTGTAAATGGCAAAAAGTACGTTGGTAGTGTGGGACAAGATCTGCGTTTTAATCTCTCTGTGGATAATGCAGACTTGGCAACCGTTGCTGCTCAAAAACTCACTGCAACCTTGCTTACGAAAGATATGGCAGGTAATGCAATTCGTGTAAATGATTCTGCAGAAATCGCTTTGACTGATGCAGTCGGTAGCGAGTTTGTGAACCCTCATAAAGAGATTCCGTTAGAGAAAGATCGTAAGACGACTCACGGCGAAGAGGGTTATAACTTACCATATTTTATTCACGCGATTGCAAGATCGGCCGACTTTAAAGCGGGCTATGTGAGGAAAATTCCATTTGGCGGATACGATAGCAAGAAAGCTGATCCGCTTGAACCAACGGTGATTAAATATCATTTTGTGAACGGTGCTGATTACGATAAAGGTTATCGTGATTCGGGGATTAGCAATCGTGATGCTTATTTGGAATTTACCGACAGTATGAAAACACTTTTCCGTGCGGTGTATAAGCAGTATAGCGAAATTTCAAATATTCAATTTGTAGAGACGGACAACCTTGATGAAGCAGATACGAAGTTGCTTCGTGCGGATTTCAGTAAACGAGATCCAGGACAAGATGGTCGTTTGGGAGGCGCATTAGGTGTTGCTGGATTAGGCGGAGACTTTATTATGGATAAAAGTTTCGGTGGGGAAAGTACATATGATAAATTTGCTGCGTTCCACGAAATTTATCATACGCTGTCTGCACAACATACAGACGGTAAGTTCAGCGAGTTTAAAAACGGTCAAGGGAAGCGTTATGTAGAAGGCGAAGATAAATCGACCGAATTTAGTATTATGTCCTATGGTTTTGATTATGCGACTGCTCACGCGAATGTATTTGGTGTATCGATTTATGATCTTGCCTTTATGCATTATCATTTCGGTATTAACAAAAATGTACGAGCAGGTAACGATGTGTACGGCTTTAATCATTACGCCTCACAAGTCAAAGATGGTACGACTTATATTTGGGACGGTAATGGCATTGATACGTTCGATGCCTCTTATGAAAAAGAGGGGGTCATCGTGAACCTGACACCAGGTTCGTGGAACTACTACCGCTCTCAATTCTCCGATGCCTTTATTGTGAAAGAGAAAGTCAAAGTGTCTGCTTATGACTATTCGAGCTACTTTAAAGAGCAAAACTTGGCGAATGTGAGCGTAGATGGCAATCTAAGCAAAGATTATTTCCACTCAGAATACACCAAAGGGCAATCATTTATCGGCTACGGCACGCAAATTGAAAACCTCAACGGGTCAAAATATGCGGATATCTTAATTGGCAACAAAGCGGATAATAATATCAGCGGTGGGGCAGGTGATGATGAAATTTATGGTGGGGAAGGTAATGACTATCTAGATGGCGGTTTAGGTGTTGATTTGATGGAAGGTGGTATAGGCAACGACCGCTATGTAGTGGACAATATTGCTGACAAAGTAACAGAAAAAGCCAATGCAGGTGAAGCCGATAGCATATACAGCAGTGTAACTTACACCTTATCGGAAAATGTGGAAAATCTCTCTCTTATTGGAAGTAATGATATTGATGCTACAGGTAATGATGGCAACAACATACTGATGGGTAATGACGGTAATAACGTATTACGTGGTAACGGCGGTAATGACATCTTAGATGGCGGGCGAGGCAGCGATACGCTGATTGGAAGTGCAGGCGAGGATATTTTCCGTTTTAGCTCCGTGCTTGACGGCTCGGTAGATAAAATCGACAATTTTGTAGTGGGTGAAGACAAGCTCCTGTTTGATGATAGCATCTTTACTGCATTAAATGATGCAAACATCAGAAACCATATCCAATATAATAGTACAAGTGGCGAATTAAGCTATGATTCAGATGGCGCAGGCTCGATCAATGCGATCCACTTTGCAACCCTTAGCGCGGGGCTTGATGCAAACTTGATTCGCTATGAGATTATTTAATAGAGGTAAAAATAGAAAACACTCTATAATACTTACGTAAATCTGCCTCCGCTTGCGGAGGCAGATTTTTTTAAGGTATTATTGAGTGAAAAATACAAAGCAGGAAGCAATATGAAATTAATCACTACCATTATTCAACCCTCAAAACTAGAACAAGTGAGGGATGCCCTGTCCGAGATCGGCATTCAAGGAATGACCATTACCGAGGTCAAAGATTTTGGACGCCAATATGGACATACGGAACAGGAGCTTTCCAAAATCAATACGGTTGATTTTCGTCCGAAAATTAAAGTGGAAGTACTGATTTCTGATTACCAAAGTGATGAGGTGATTGATGCCATTTTAAATGCTTCTTACTCGGGACAAGTTGGTGATGGAAAAATTTATGTGTCAAAAATTGGGCAACTTATTCGTACCCGAACTGGTGAGACTGATGATGAAGCTGTGTGAGTATTATATACGTTGTTTATTAATGAGATAGGCTGCTTCAACCCTTATTGTGCAACATATTTGCACTATTTTCGGAGATATCAAATAATTTTTCTTTCTATCATATATATTTTTAGTATAAAAAATGCAAGGTAAATATTTCTTTCCGAGCTAAAAAACGATATCATAATAACTCGAATGTATTAAATCCGATGAAAAAAGTATACTATTTATTCTTATGTTTATGATCAATACTCACATTAATAAAATTATAAATTCTTCATTTTCTCTTGCATTTTTAACAGTGATTAGCTTTTCCACTGCATATTGCTATGGCTGGGGACAAGCGATATTTCACGGTTATCCTTGGTGGCACGTTGAAATTAGCCATGCAAGTATGGCAAGAAGCCTGACTTATGTATTTGCTATTTCAGTGCTTCTATTCTTATGCTACTCCTTAGGTTACTGTTTGATAAACAAGGTGTTTAAGCTACGCTACTTTCGCAACTTAGGTTGGCTGAGAGTTATTGTGTTGGTGTCAGTATTTGCAGTACCGGTGATACTTAGCTTTTACCTGTTTGTTGGCATTGTACCGATTTACATTTCTATCACTTATGTTTTGATTACAGGTGTTAGTGTATTCTTCTTTCAGAAGAGATGGAACGATACTAAGCTGGACCTGGATTTCAGAAAAATGGTGGTGAAAGAAAATTTCTGGTTCTTCAACCTGTTTATTTTCCTATATTTCAGCTTGCTGGCGCTCCATATTGGTTACCTGCGGGCAGATTTAAGATGTGGTTATGACTATATGGAACTGGAAAATCAGAGGTATTATATTCTTTCTACCAACAGTGATAACGGTTACATAATGGGTAGGAAATCCAGAAACAATGGCGATTTTATCTTTTTCAATAGAGATACTCATAAGCACTATCATATTTATATTGAAAAGTCTGACTAAAAAAAGACCGCTTGTAACCCTACATCGAGGAAAATATGGCATTACATCGTTGCCCTGAATGCAGAAACCGCATTAGTGACAGCCTAGAGAGCTGTTTGCACTGTGGCTTCTCATTTAAAGAGGCGGACTTAGAGATTTACCGTCAGAAGCTGGAACAACGAAGATTGCATAATCAAGAGATCAACCGTAAAAGTGTAAAATTACAGCTGATCTGGCTGCTTATTTTCATTGCGGTGATTGGCATAGCAAGTTGGATAACTCACCTTGGATAACCTACGTAAAGAAGCTCGGTATTTGCCGGGCTTCTTTTTTATATCTAAATGGCATAAAAAATAAGAAAGGTAATGTTTAACCTGTGAAAATTGGAGTGAAATTCCAAAACGCCTACATTTTATACTAAAAATAGTGTGAAACTTATCGCGATATGCGATTAATAATATGGTCTATTGTTATGTTATTGTTAATCAAAAATAGGTAGATTGTTAATGGCTTTGGCTGGTGAGAATGATTTGTAAATTAACGTATTTATCATTTATTTTTTGATTTGTAAGGGGTTTTTGTTGATTTTTTGACTGAAGTATAAGGAGATTGTAAAGATATTAAAAGCTTGTTGAGGTTTTGGAGTGAAAAACTTAATATTATCGCGAGGACTGTCCAGTTATAAGAGGCAGTTAAATCGTGTGTTTATTCAGTGTTTGTTGTTGCTGAATTTTTTACAAGTAAGCTTATTTCTATAATTAATTTTAATATAGAAATAAGCTCTTTTTTATATCTAAAAGGTATTAAATTATGAATAAGATATTTAAGGTTATTTTTAACCGAACGACGCAAAAAATGGAAGTTGTATCTGAGCTTGCTAGATCGCAAGGTAAGGCAGCAGCTTCAACTGATGAGCGTGGTGAAATTAAATTAGCAGCTGGTATTCTAAATGGAGCAACTCTCATTGGTGGAATAGCAGTTTTTATGCTTTCTGCTACTTCTGCAGAAGCTGCAGTTGTTATTGATAGTATTACAGGAACTAATGGTAATTTGGTTGTAACAACAAATATTAGTGTACCAACAGATTCTACAACTAATCCATATAACTATTTTAACCCAGGTAGTTTATCTTATGATGATAGAACTAAAACTCAGGCATCGGGAATGCAAGGTGAGGGTGGTGAGAATTCAGGGTTGTTGTATAAATCTAATACTACCTCGGCAATTGTAATCGGGCACCATGCGACAGCCTTAGAAGATAGAAGAGGAAATAGAGCATCGGGTGTAGCGATTGGTGATTATTCACATGCGGGTGGGGCATTATCTGTTGCTATTGGCCCATTCTCTAGAACATCAGATACTGGTTCGGTTGCTTTAGGTACTTCTGCCCGAGCAGAGGGGTTTAACTCATTTGCGGCAATGCGTCAATCTGCTGCTATTGCGGACTATTCTGCGGCAGTAGGCTCTTCTTCTTGGGCAAATGAAAAAGCAAGCTTTGCGATGGGGGCTTCAGCAACTGCATTAGGTGAGCGTTCTTTTGCAATTGGTAGTGGAACACCACAAACCGTTGATGGAAATCGAGGTGCGGAAAATAGACGCTCTATTTATGATGGACAAAATAATACCTTAGCTGCAGGTACAGATGCATTTTCTATTGGTACTAAAGCAAAAACCAATGGTGAAAGTGCGTTTGCAATTGGTACTAATGCCCAGGCTGGTGGTTTTGTTGAAAATACGGTAGGTAATATTACTTTACTAAATGGAACAAATATAACTATTCCTGAATTATCAAAAGGTAGAAATGGGGAGATCATAGCAGTAGTTAATGCAGATAGCACTAAAAAAGCAAATAATGCTTATGCATTAGGGACAAATACCCGAGCTTTGTCAAATGATACAGTAGCTTTCTCAACTAATGCAACGGCACAAGGTGATGGTGCGATCTCATTTGGTAAAGATTCTAAAGCAAATGGTACGGGAGCAATTGCTTTTGGTAATGTTTCAAATGCAACTGGTGCAAATGCAATCAGTATTGGTTGGAATGCAACTTCAAAAGAAGAAAAAGTTATTAGTATCGGTGCTCACTCTGTTGCTGAAAAAGCTGGCGGTATTGCGATTGGTGAAACTGCGAAATCTTTGGGTAATCAATCTGTTACTGTAGGTTATAACTCTAATGTAAGTAGTGCAAATGCAACGGCTATCGGTTCTTATGCTAAAGTAGAAGGTGAGGCTGGTACATCTGTAGGTTATGAAGCGAATGCAAAAGGTAACTATTCAACCGCAATGGCTTATAAATCAGAGGCAAGCGGTAACTACTCTTTAGCAGTAGGTGCGAATACAACTGTTTCTGGTGATAACTCAGGTGCATTTGGTCAAAATAACCGTGTTTCTGGTACCGATACGTTTGTGCTGGGGTCAAATGTAACCGTAGCAAGCAATGGTTCTGTTATTTTAGGTAACCATTCAACTGCGGCAGAAGCAAAAGCTATAGTAAGTAAAGAAATCAATGGCGTTACTTATAACTTTGCTGGTCATGATGCTGTAGTAGCGGGTGACTATGTAAGTGTGGGTTCAGATGCTAACGAACGCCAAATTAAATTCGTTGCACCAGGTGAAGTTTCAGACTCTTCAACTGATGCTATTAACGGCTCACAATTATATGCAGTAGTTACTCAAGGTAGCTGGACAGCAAAAGCGAGTGGTTCAAATGCAGAAAGCAAAGTGAATTTTGGTGATGTGGTTGATTTCAAATCAAGTGATAAATCTGTGACCATCACGCCAACATTTGGTGAGAAAGATAATGCATTAGATTTCACTGTGAATGTAGATGGCACCACTATTACCCGTAATGCGGATGGTAAGTTATCTGCTGTTGCAGCAAAAGTGGAAAAAGGCACGAATATTGCTGAAGTAAAATCTGAGAAAGACCCAGCAACAGGCATTACAACCTACACTATTAATGCTGACGGCACAACAGCAAGCCATGCTGAATCTTCTAAAGAATATTTAACTGTTACTGCTGGTGCAAAAGATCCTGCAACTAATAAAACTAACTATGAAGTTAAGTTAACAGACAAAGCACTTCAAGACTTTAAGAAAGATGATGACACCAAAACAGGTGTAATTGCTAATCCTAAAAATAGTGAGTACCTTATTGTTACAGAACACACTTCTGGTGTAGAAAAACGTGAAGGTGATGATCGTACTTATATAGTTGGTTTGAGTGAGAAGGCAATTACTGATTTCACTAAAGATACTCACGTAACTGGTGGTACAGTAACTTATGATAATCAAGGTAATGCAAATGTAATCTTAAACAAAAATGATGGTACAACTGCAGCGGTTACCGGCATTAAAAATAACTTCGTAACCAGTTCAACAACAGCTGAAGATGGCAAAAAAGCGACTTTAACCCGTAATGATGGCGATACAGTTGATATTGATCTAAGCAAAACTGTTGATACAGCAGTAACTGAAGCAACAAATAAAGGTTTTGGGTTACAAGCACAAGATGGTAATAAAGTAAACAAAAAGCTAGGTGAGTATGTTGAAGTAGTTGGCGGTAACAATAATATCAATACTACTGCTACAGATGGCAAAGTTAAAGTTAATTTAAACAATACGTTAGATTTAACTGATGCTGGCTCGGTGAAAATCGGTGATACTACATTAAATAATAACGGTTTAACCATTACTAATGGGCCAAGTGTGACTAAAGACGGGATCAACGCAGGTGATAATAAAATCACTAATGTATTAAATGGTACTATTAGTGTAGATAGTAAAGAAGCGGTTAATGGTTCACAACTTTATGCGACCAATCAAAATGTAACCAACTTAACGAATAAAGTGAATCAAGGTTTCAATATTGATGCTGATAAACGAGGTGATAATTTAACTGCTGCTGATAATGTTCAGTTAGGTGAAACAGTTACATACAAATCTAGTGATAAAAATATTGTTACTACCGTTACTAACAACGCTATTGATTTTGCTCTAAATTCCACTTTAACAATTGGTGGTAAAGATGGTGCTCCTGGTATCGGTTTAGATGGTACTAACGGCACAATTGGTTTAACTGGACCAGCGGGCGAAGATGGTAAATCTGCAACGGCAAATATTACCGTTAAAAATGGTCAGCCTGGTGTTGATGGTAAAGATGGTGAGACCAAAACTCGTATCGTTTATGATGGTGAAGAAGTTGCAACCCTTAACGATGGTTTAAAATTCGTAGGTGATGATAATAAGGTTATCGCTAAGAAACTTAACCAAACTTTAAATGTAACGGGTGGTGCTGATTTAGCTAAACTGTCTGACACCAACATTGGTGTAGTAAATACTAATGATGGCTTAGTTGTTAAATTAGCAAAAGATGTAAACTTAACTGAAGCTGGCTCTGTAACCATTGGTGATACTAAAGTTGATAATAAAGGTTTAACGATTAAAAATGGCCCCAGTGTTACTAATACAGGCATTGATGCTGGTAACAAACAAATTACCAATGTATCAAGCGGTTTAACTAATGCAGCCGGTGATAAAACTGATCTTGCAAATGCAACAAGAACCAATGCGGTTAACGTAGGTGATTTAAAAGATGTTGTTGATAATTTAACCAATGCAACAACAGGTGGTTTTGGTTTAACTGGTGATGATAAGAATACTGAAGTTAAACAAGACTTAGGTAAAACTATTCAAGTTAAAGGTAAAGATGGCGTAACAGTAACTGCAAATGTTGCTGAAAAAGCATTAGAAATTGCGTTAGCGGGTGATGTATCTGTTGGTGCTAAAGACGGTAAAGATGGTTCTATCGGCGTTAAAGGTAAAGATGGTGAAAATGGCGTAACCATTAGTGGTGACGGTACAATTGTGGTTGGTAAAGATGGTCAGCCTGGCAGTGTTGGAATTAATGGTAAAGATGGAACTATTGGTATCAATGGTAAAGACGGCTCAAATGCGAAAATGGCTGTTGAAAAAGGTGCTCCTGGCTTAGATGGTGCTAAAGGTCTTGATGGTAAAGACGGCGAACAAACTACGCGCATTATTTACACCAATGAAAAAGGCGATAAAGAAGAAGTTGCTAACTTAAACGATGGTTTACGTTTTACTGGTAACGATAACGATACTGAAAACAAACACAAGCTGAATAGTTTAGTAACTGTAAAAGGCGAAGGTGTAACTAAAGAGCAATCTAAAGCGTTTGAATCAGCAGCAGGTAACATCAATATTAAAGCTGATGGTGCAGGTACTCTAGAAATCCAGTTGGCGAAAGACTTAAATAACTTGAATACAGCAACCTTTACACCGAAAGATGGTGCTGATAAAGCTCCAACGACAGTTGTAAGTAATGATGGCATTACCATCACACCAAAAGATGGTGTAAAAGGAGCGGATGGTCAGCAAAAAGCCCCTGTTAAGTTAACACAAGACGGTTTAGATAACGGTAACAACCAAATTGTTAACGTTAGGAGCGGTATTGACGGTGTGAACGGTGCAGATGGTCAGCCAGTTAAATCTGTAAATGATTTAACGCCAGAAGATTTAGCGAAAGTTGGTACGAATGCAGCGAATATTAATGATGTTATTAATACAAGCAAAGACTTAATTGCAAAAGGCTTCAAAATTGATGCTGACAAGCGTGATGGTTTAACAGAGGCTGATACTGTAGAGTTGGGTCAAACTGTTAAGTACACGTCTAAAGATAAAAACGTGATTACTACATTGCGTGATAATGAAATCGACTTTGGTTTATCAAGCACATTATCTGTAGGTAAAGATGGTGAGCCAGGTAAACCAGGCGAAGCGGGTTCAATTGGCGTTAAAGGTCAAGACGGTAAAGACGGTATTTCAATTAAAGGAGATACTGGTGCAAACGGACAACCAGGTGAAGCGACAGTTGTAGTTGGTCGTGACGGTCAAGACGGTATTGACGGTAAAGTTGGCGTAAACGGTAAAGACGGTGCATCTGTTGTGTTAAACGGCAAAGATGGTTCAATCGGCTTGACTGGTGCTAAAGGGCAAGATGGTAAAGATGGTGCAAGTACCAATATTACTGTTAAAGATGGCAAACAAGGTGTTGATGGTACAGGTAAAGACGGCTTGCCAGGTGACAATGGTGAAACTCGTATCGTTTACAAAAATGGTGAGAAAGAAGAGCAAGTTGCTAATTTAAATGATGGCTTAATCTTCACTGGCAATAATGCAGATACACTAAATCGTCATAAGCTAAATACAGTAGTAAATATTGTGGGCGAAGGTGTCGATAAAACAGCATCAGCAGCGTTTAAATCAGCAGCAGGTAACATCAATGTTAAAGCTGATGGTACAGATAAGCTTGAAATCCAGTTGAACAAAGATCTGAAAAACCTAAATAGTGCAACTTTTGCACCAAAAGATGGAGCTGATGGTCAGCCAACTGAAGGTCCAACTACTGTTGTAAATAATAACGGTATCACTATTACACCAAAAGATGGTAATAATGGTGCAGATGGTAAAGCTGTTAAATTGACTGAAGATGGTCTAGACAACGGTGGAAACCAAGTTGTTAATGTTGATAGTGGCTTAAAAGATAAAAACGGTCAACCTGTAGATCTTAAAGATGCAGAAGGTGATGTTCTTAACAATGCTGTTAACGTAGGTGACTTGAAAAATACTGCAGAAAAAATTTCTACAGATGCCTTCGGTCTGAAAGACAAAGAGGGTAATGAGTTTAAACAAAACTTAGGTACTACAGCTCAAATTACTGGTGATAACAACATTAATACGAAAGTAATTGATGTTCAAAACGCAGATGGTACAACGAGTAAAGCTCTTGAAGTAAGTCTTAACAACGATATTACTGTCGGAGGACCTAGAGACGGTAAAGACGGATCTATTGGTGTTAAGGGTGCAGACGGTAAAAATGGTGTAACGATTAAACCTGATGCAATCGTATTTAACGGAGTAGATGGTAAAGATGGCAAAGATGGCGAAGTAACATTCAAAGTTGAAAAAGCAGCTCCTGCATTAGACGGTAAAGATGGTCAGAATGGTGCTGATGGTCAAACTCGTATCGTTTACGAAAAACCAAACGGTGAGAAAGAACAAGTTGCAACACTTAATGATGGCTTAAAATTCGTAGGTGACGATGGCAATGAAATTGCTAAGAAACTAAACGAAACATTAAGCGTTACTGGTGGTGAGAAAGATGCAGCTAAACTTTCTGATAGCAATATCGGTGTTGTGAATTCTGAAGATGGCTTAGTAGTTAAACTAGCTAAAGATCTTAAAGACTTAAGCACAGCAACGTTTACCAAAGAAGGCGAGGGTGAGCCGAAAACTGTTGTGAATAATAACGGTATTGAGATCACGCCAACTAAAGATGGTAAAGAGCCTGTTAAATTAACCGAAAATGGTTTAGATAACGGTAATAACCAAATCGTTAACGTGAAGAGCGGTATCAATGGGGTTAATGGTCAGCCTGGTAAAGATGGTAAAATAGTTGAATCTGTAAATGATTTAACGAAAGAACAGTTAGATAAAGTAGGTACGAATGCAGCAAACATCAACGATATACGCAATGCGACAGATAGTTTGGTGAATACTGGTTTCAACATTACAGCTGACAATAAAGACCTAAATGGTGCAGAAAAAGACAATGTTAAACTAGGTGAAACGGTGGCTTATACTTCAACAGATAAGAACATTGTTACAACTGTACGTGATAATACAATTGACTTTGGTCTAGCTAACAATCTAACTGTTGGTAAAGACGGTAAAGATGGTAAGCCAGGTGAGGCTGGTACAATTGGTGTTAAAGGTCAAGATGGTAAAGACGGTGTTTCAATCACAGGTGACAACGGCAAAGACGGTCAACCAGGTGAAGCAACAATCACTGTAGGTCGTGACGGAAAAGACGGTGCTGATGGCGATAACGGCATTGATGGTAAAGTTGGCGTAAACGGTAAAGACGGCTCAGCAGTTGTACTTAACGGCAAAGACGGTTCAATCGGCTTAAATGGTAAAGACGGTAAAGACGGCTTAACATTTAAATCAGCTGATGGGGCTCAAGGTGTTGATGGTACAAATGGTGCAGATGGTTTACCTGGTAAAGATGGAAAAACTCGTATTGTTTACCAACCTACTGATAAAGAAGGTAACCCAATCAAAGATGATGAAGGTAACCCGATTACAGAAGAGGTGGCAACACTTAACGATGGTTTAATCTTTGCAGGTAACAACGATAAGTTAAATCGTCACAAGCTAAATAGCGTCGTGAACATTGTTGGTGAAGTAGCACAAGGTATTAATGACAAAGCGTCATCTGAGAACTTCAAATCAGCAGCAGGTAATATTAATGTTGTTGCTAATGAGAAAGATCAGCTTGAAATCCAACTTAACCGTGAGCTTAAAGATTTAACAAGTGCGAAATTTGTTGAGTACAAGCCAGGCGAAAATGGAGGTAAAGATGTTGTTGACAACACTAAACCATCAACCGAGATTACCAATAACGGTATCACTATTACACCAGCAGAACCAGTGGACGGAAATGGTGAACCGAAAGATCCAGTTAAGTTAACCCAAGACGGTCTAGACAACGGTAACAACCAAATCGTTAACGTGAAGAGCGGTATTGACGGCTTAAATGGTCAAAATGGTAAAGATGGTCAGCCAATTACTTCGGTAAATGACTTAACAGATGAGCAGTTAGAAAACGCAGGTACTAATGCTGCGAACATCAAAGATGTGCGTAATGCAACTGATAGTTTGATCAATAAAGGCTTTAACATTACTGCGGATAATTCTGAACTAGCAGATGGTGCTAAGGAAGATAATGTGAAATTAGGGGAAACCGTAAATTACACCTCTAAAGATAAGAACATTATCACAACTGTGAGCAATAATGCGATTGACTTTGCATTAAACAATGATTTAACCGTGGGTGGCCCAGGCAAAGATGGTGCTCCGGGTAAAGATGGTTCTATCGGTGTTAAAGGTGCAGATGGTACAGCTGGTGTAACTTTAAACGGTAAAGATGGTTCTATCGGTTTAACTGGACCTCGTGGTGCAGATGGCAAAGATGGTGCAAGTGCAACTATTTCTGTAAAAGACGGTGCAAAAGGTCTTGACGGCAACGACGGTAAAGATGGCGAAAGCAAGACTCGTATCGTTTATGAGAAACCAGATGGCAAAACAGAAGAAGTTGCGACACTTAACGATGGTTTAAGATTCGTAGGTGATGACGGTAAAGTTATTGATAAGAAACTGAATGAAACCTTACAAATTTCAGGCGGCGATACAGATTTAGAAGATTTATCTGATGATAATATCGGTGTTGTGAATAAAGACGGTAAGTTAATGGTTAAATTAGCGAAAAACATTGACTTAACGGATGAAGGTTCAATTACAATCGGTGATACATATCTTGATAAGAATGTAATTGGTGTAGGTGATTCAGCATTAACCGGTGATAGCTTAACTGTTGGTGGTGATAACTCTATTACCGTTGACGGCAACAAAGGTACAATTGGTGGTTTAACCAATAAGACTTTTGATCCGAATAACTTCACTAGCGGTCAAGCAGCAACAGAAGACCAATTAAAACAGGTTTATGATGTGGCTAACTCCGGTTGGGATATCGCAGCAAATGGTCAAAACACTACAAATGTTGGGCCGAAAGGTAAAGTTTCATTCAACAATGAAGATGGCAACATCATCATTACGAAAGAAACTACAGATAACAATGTAACCTTTGCGTTGAATAATAACCTAACTATCGGTGGCCCGGGTAAAGATGGTTCTATTGGTGTGAAAGGTGCAGATGGTACAACCGGTGTAACCTTAAACGGTAAAGACGGTTCTATCGGTATCAACGGTAAAGATGGTACAAATGGCACAGTGACATTTGCACAAGGTAAACCGGGTGTTGATGGTAAAGATGGCGAAACGAAATCTCGTATCGTTTATGAAACCAAAGATAAAGACGGTAACCCTGTTAAAGAAGAAGTTGCAACACTTAACGATGGCTTAAAATTCGTTGGTGACGATGGTAAAGTAATTACTAAGAAACTAAATGAAACTTTAAGCATCACAGGTGGTGAGAAAGATGCGACTAAACTATCTGATGCTAATAATATCGGTGTAGTAAATAACAACGGTACTTTAACTGTTAAATTAGCGAAAGATATTGATTTAACTAAAGATGGTTCTGTAACTATTGGTGACACAACGGTAAATAATGATGGTTTAACTATCAAAGGTGGACCAAGTGTAACTAAAGCCGGTATCAATGCGGGTGATAAGAAAATTACTAACGTTCAAGATGGTGAAATTTCTGAAACCAGTAAAGATGCAGTCAACGGTAGCCAGCTATACCAAGTGCAACAAGTTGCTAACGCAGGTTGGAACTTAAGTGCAAACGGTAAAGATCTTGGTAACGTTAAACCTGGGGCAACGGTTGATCTCAACAACAAAGACGGTAACATCGTTATTACTAAAGAAGGTAATAATGTCACCTTCGGTTTAAATAACGACTTAACCATTGGTGGTAAAGATGGTAAAGACGGTCAAATCGGCGTTGCAGGCAAAGACGGTAAAGATGGCGTAACCATTAAAGGTGACGGCACAATTACTGCAGGTCGTGACGGTGCTGATGGTGTTGATGGTAAAATCGGTGTAACAGGTAAAGACGGTGCATCTGTCGTATTAAACGGCAAAGATGGTTCAATCGGCTTAACCGGCCCGAAAGGTGCTGATGGCAAACCGGGTGTAAGTGCAAATATTGCAGTTAAAGACGGTGCTGAAGGTGTTGATGGTACAAACGGTAAAGATGGCTTACCGGGTGAAAATGGTAAGACTCGTATCGTTTATGAAACCAAAGACAAAGACGGTAAACCTGTAACAGAACAAGTGGCAACCTTAAATGATGGTTTAATCTTCTCCGGTAACAATGAAGACACTAAGAACCGTCAGAAATTGAATACTGAAGTTAAAGTTAAAGGTGAAGGTGTTGATAAAGCAGCTTCTGAAAACTTTAAGTCAGCAACAGGTAATATCAACGTTAAAGCAAATGGCTCTGATACTTTAGAGATTCAATTAGCGAAAAACGTAGATTTAACCCAAGATGGTTCTGTCACTGTAGGCGATACTAAAGTTGATAATAAAGGCTTAACCATTAAAAATGGCCCAAGTGTAACCAAAGATGGTATCGATGCTAAAGGCACGAAGATCACTAATGTTAAAGATGGTGATGTAACTGCAACAAGTAAAGATGCTGTGAACGGTAGCCAGTTATACAACGCAGTTCAAAACTCAGGTTGGGAACTGACAGTTAATGGTGAGGCAGAATCTCAACGTATTAACAACAATAGTAAAGTTAATATTAAATCTGGCAGAAATATTGAAGTTTCACGTAAAGGTTCAACCGTTGAAATTGCAACTTCAAGTAACCCGGAATTTGATACAGTGAAAGTAGGTGGTACAACGCTAAGCTCAACTGTAGCAAAAGACGGTGTGAATGAACTCAATGTTGCCGGTAAAGATGGTTCTGCGACACGTATTACTAACGTTGCACCGGGTGTGAAAGGCACTGATGCAGTAAATGTAAATCAATTAAGAAGTGTTGCTAACCATGTTAACAATGTTGATAAAGACTTACGTGCAGGTGTTGCAGGTGCATTAGCAGCGGGTAACTTATACCACGTAACACAACCGGGTAAATCTATGGTTTCAGCTGGTGTGGGTACTTACCGTGGTCAAGGCGCTCTTGCAGTTGGTTACTCTCGTTTATCAGATAATGGTAAAGTGGGTATCAAATTCAGCGTGAACTCGAACAGTCGTGGTCATGCCGGAGCTGCGGCAAGCGTAGGTTACCAGTGGTAATAGCGTGTAGCTAACTGATAACAAAGCCCTTCTCGAAAGAGAAGGGCTTTATTTTTGCGTATAGATAAGAAAACAAGCGGTTATTTTTTACTATTGTTTTGCAAATGGATTTTGCAATTTCTTAGTAAAAAATAACCGCTTGTCGTTTAGGAATGGAGTTAAGAAGAATTAATTATCCCACTTTGCCAATTCGGCATATTCTGTCAATTCGGGGAACTGCTTTAGCCATTTGTTCCATTGTACTTCATTCACTTCAATTTTAAGAATTCGGTCGCCGAAATCATTAAAATGCTCTGCCTTAATACAATTTTCCGCTTTAAATTGAGTGTAAATTGCTCCTGCGGTAACGGGCAGTAGCACAGTTTCTCGCACTAGATTACTACGCAGCCGCTCTTGAATCGCTTGGAACAGTAGCTCAATGCCAAGATTTTCTTGAGCGGAAAGGTAAACCGCAATCGGTGTGCCGTCATCATTTCGCTCAATATGAGGCTCAATCCCCTCTAGCTTATCGACTTTGTTAAACACCAACAGTGTTGGAATTTCCAATGCCTCAATTTCATCAAGTACTTGATTTACTGCATCAATATTCTCATTTTTACGATCATCAGCAGCATCAATAACGTGCAGAAGTAGCGTTGCTTCAGTGGTTTCTTGCAGGGTAGATTTGAAGGCTGAAACCAAATCGTGCGGTAAAAATCGGATAAAACCTACCGTGTCGGCAAGAATAGTTGTACCAACATCTTTCACTTGAATACGTCTAAGGGTAGGATCTAGCGTAGCAAATAGCTGATCAGCTGCATACACACCGGCATCAGTAATAGCGTTAAAAAGGGTCGATTTGCCTGCATTAGTGTAACCAACTAATGAGACGGTAGGAATATCTGCTTTTTGACGTGTTTTGCGGTTTTGGTTTCGCTGTTTGTTGACCTTTTCTAATCGATTTAACAGTTGTTGGATCCGTACTTTAATTAAACGGCGATCGGTCTCTAACTGCGTTTCCCCCGGGCCGCGTAAGCCAACGGATCCACCTTTTTGCTGATCTTGGTTGGTGACACGGCGGACAAGACGTGTGGATAAATGGCGAAGTTGTGCCAGTTCTACTTGTAATTTCCCTTCGTGCGATCTTGCTCGTTGAGCAAAAATATCTAGGATCAACCCTGTTCTATCCACCACTCGGCAGCCGCATAACGATTGTAGATTACGAGCCTGTGCCGGGCTAAGTTGATGGTTTACCAATACAACTGTAGCTCCAAGTGACTCAACAGCATCTGCAATTTCCTCTGCTTTGCCTTGTCCAACGTAGTATTTAATATGTGGGCTTGGCCGACTGGTAGTCAGCGTTGCCAGTACTTCTACACCGGCAGATTCGGCAAGGGTTTTAAATTCAAGCAGATTTTCCACATCTTTATGTTGACCAAGATAGAGATGGACAAGAATGGCTTTGTCTTTTTCGTGTTCGGTTTGCGCGTTGATTGCTGATATTTGGCTTGCTTCAGATAAAGCAAAGCCAAACGCAGAATCGTCTTCTGAGTTTGGCAGTGATTCGTTTAACATTTTCGTGTTAATAATTCAATTATTCCGTTTGTTCAGTAACTTCAGCTACAGGCTGGGCTTGCTGGTGTTGGTTGTTGTTATTGTTGTGTGATAATGCACGAGCAGGAACAACCGTTGAAATAGCATGTTTATACACCATTTGGCTTACTGTATTTTTTAATAAAATCACAAATTGATCGAAAGACTCGATTTGACCTTGTAATTTAATGCCGTTAACTAAATAAATTGAAACAGGAATACGCTCACGACGAAGTGCATTCAAATATGGATCTTGTAAAGATTGACCTTTTGCCATTTTGTTTTCCCTTTTTATTGTTGTGTACTGTGTTATTAAGACAGTGAATAATTATATAAGTGCCAAAGGCGGTTAGATATTATCACAATTATTTAAATAATGATCGATCTTTTCAATCATTTTTGTTTGAGAACTGGTCGGAGCTAAACTATCAAGCCAAGTTACTTCACCTGACCAACTACGTAGCCATGTAATTTGGCGTTTAGCCAGCTGCCGGGTTGCACAGATTCCTTTAAATATTGCCTCGTCGAGTGAAATATCTCCTTGCAGATATTCCCACATTTGGCGGTAACCCACACAACGAATAGAAGGTAAGTTAATGTGTAAATCTTTGCGTAAAAACAACCGCTTGACTTCATCCTCAAAGCCTAAATCGATCATTTTATGAAAACGTTGCTCAATACGTTGGTGTAAAACAGCGCGATCTTCGGGGGCGATCGCAAATTGTAAAATGTTATAAGGCAAAGCCTCACCTTGTTGAGCAGTGAGTTCAGTCATTGTTTTGCCTGTGATGTAAAACACCTCTAACGCACGGTTGATCCGTTGGCTATCATTTTGGTTAATTCTAGCGCCGGCAACAGGATCGATTTTTGCCAGCTCTTTATGCAAGCTAGCCCAACCAAATTGTTCCGCTTTGGCTTCAATTTCTGTTCGAATAGTAGGATTGGCAGAAGGCAATGGAGATAACCCTTCAAGCAACGCTTTGTAATAAAGCATGGTGCCGCCGACAAGCAGCGGAATTTTGCCTTGAGCGGTAATTTCTGCCATTTCACGTAGGGCATCGGCGTGGAAATTCATCGCTGAATAACTTTCCGCCGGGTCTAAAATATCAATTAAACGATGAGGAGCTAATGCTAATTCCGCTTTGCTCGGTTTCGCCGTGCCAATATCCATGCCTTTGTAAATTAAGGCGGAATCGACACTAATCACCTCAACCGGCAATTGCTGGCGTAACGCAATCGCTAAATCGGTTTTACCTGACGCTGTCGGGCCCATTAAAAATATTGCGAGGGGTTTTTGAGTCATTGTTATCTTTTTAAAATGAGAAAGCGAACTTGGGTTCGCTTTCGTCTGGTTATTTATCTAATTTATCAATTAATTCATTAATTTGAGTTAATAATTCAGGAATTGATTCATTTGCTGTTTCATATATCACTTCAAAATCTAATTCAAAATAACCGTGAGCAATAATATTTCGCATACCACGCATATATTTCCAAGGAATGTGTTTATGTTCCAGCAAGAATTCTGGGTGTTTGTGATGAATTACAGTGACGATTTCACCCATTGCAATCAAGCTCATTGCAACTGCATTTTCAATACATTTATCGTCTAGAAATTCTTCAAGTGAAACACCATCAATAAAGGCTTGAATATCTAGACATAAACCACGTATTTTTTCTAAATAATCAGGAATTCGATATTCAGTACTCATTATAATACCCTTGCTTCATTTAATACCTGCTGGCGGAATTTTTCAGGCAAACTACGGGGTGTAAGCACATCTACTTTTATTCCCAATAATTCTTCTAACTCCATTTGTAAACCACATAAATCAAAGATTGTAGTTTTAGGTGTGGTATCAACTAAAATATCCAAATCACTTTCTTCGGTGTCAATTCCTTTGGCAACAGAGCCAAAAACGCGTAAGTTTTCAATTGCAAATTGACGGCTAATAGCCATAATTTCCGCGTGTTTTTCTTTTAGAAGTTGAGACGGAATCATATTTCCCCCTGTTTTCAAGGAAGTATAGCATATTAAGCTAGATATTGACCGATATTTAACAGCTATAATAAATGAGAAAAATCCACTTCTTTCCTAACCTCCTCAATCTCCTTTTTTCCATTCGGGTAAAGTTCGATTTCTGAGAGCTGTGTCACCACATCACTCAGCGTGCAAGCGGTTGGAATTTCGCATTTTTTTGCAAAAAATTTGGTTAAATTAACCGCTTGTGTTTGGTTAAATAACGCAAATAAAAGCTGTTGTAAGTTCTGCTCCCGAAGTGGTTGCGGCACTGATAACACCGTTAAGCGGGTTTGCTGTTGCCAATGTTTTTCGGTAATGGAAAAACCGAGCTTGGCTAATTCCTCTTTATACTTTTGCCAATGTTCGGCTTGTTGCTCATCTAAAGTAAGGTTAAGTGGAATCAATAACGCTTGAGATTGCCCTTTGCTTAGTTGGTAAGCAAATTTAAGTTGTGATAATTGAGCTAGAGAAATAAGGTAAAAATCCTCGTTCTCTTTCATTAATATTGCTTGGTTTTTTACAATCGCTAACGCCTGTGAATGATGGCTTGCAAGCGGTGTAATATCGCTAATTTTTTGCGAAGCCGTTTTAGTTTGAACATCCTGCTTGATTTCTACGTTTGATGCAAAGTTTGGTGTTTCGAGTGTGGTTTTTGGGCCGGATTCAGTTTGTGGAACATCATTTCGTCCATTGTTGCTGATTAGCTCTTTATACCATTTTTGAGCTGGTGAACTCACGCTGTGGCTTCGCTCAAATTTAGGCGTATAGCTTGAGCGATTTGCATTTTTTTCGGAAAATTTGACCGCTTGTGTTGGCTGAAATTCTACAGATTCTACAAAGATATTCTGTCCTGCCGCTTGGCGGTTGGTATCTTTTCCATAAGTGGGTGGTAATGGCTCATTGAGTTCATCATGCAGAGCTAGAGTTGTTTGCCCTTGCTCTAGGCTATTGTTAACCCCTTGTAAAATAAAATCGTGTACCAGTCTTCCTTGATGAAAACGTACTTCATGTTTGGCAGGGTGAACGTTCACATCCACCATAGCCGGATCTAAATCCAAAAACAACACAAAAGTTGGATAGTTTCCGGCAGCAATGCTGTCGCCATAGGCTTGGCGAATGGCGTGGTTGATGGTTTTATCCCGCATCATTCGCCCGTTCACATAGCTATAGCAGAGATCGTTTTGTGGGCGAGCAAGGGCAGGCGAGCCAATCCAACCGTGTAAATGTAAATCGCCATGTTGCCAGTCAATATGAGTGGCTTGTTGAATAAAGTCATCTCCACAAATCGCGGCAACTCGTTTTTGTTGCTGTTCAACCGAGTTGTCTTGTACTTTGCGGTACTGGCGGACGATTTTGCCATTGTGGCTTAGCGTAAAGCTGATATTCGGTTTGGCAAGCGCAATGCGGCGAACCACTTCATCAATATGGGTAAATTCGGTTTTATCGGTGCGTAGAAATTTACGGCGTGCAGGCGTATTGAAAAACAGGTTTGCCACTTCAATGGTTGTACCGATTGGGTGAGAAGCAGGTTGAATTTCCACTTCCATTTCCCTCCCTTGAGTGTAGGCTTGCCATGCCTCGCTTTGTTCTGCGGTGCGAGAGGTTAGCGTGAGGCGTGAAACCGAGCTGATACTGGCAAGTGCTTCTCCACGAAATCCAAGACTTAAGATTGCTTCTAGGTCTTCTAGACTACTGATTTTACTGGTAGCGTGACGGGCGAGAGCTAACGGCAAGTCTAATTTGGCGATGCCACAGCCGTTATCTCGAATACGGATTAACTGCGAGCCGCCTTTTTCAATATCGATTTGAATATGATTTGCTCCGGCATCTAAGCTGTTTTCTACCAACTCTTTCACCACAGACGCTGGGCGTTCCACCACCTCACCGGCAGCAATTTGGTTTGCCAGTTGTGGAGGTAGAATATGGATAAGTTGTTTTGGGGTTTCGTTTGTCATTGTTTTGCCTAGAGTATTTTATAGTAAGGTAAATATATTTTATGCCTGATGTAGCTCCCTCTCTTTTCTAAAGAGGGAGGAGATATAGAGAGTTTAACAAAAGTCATTTACCTACAAATTTCCCCATTTTATCCAATTTTCTTCCCTTTTGCATATTTCTTCACATAAAAGAACATGTTAGATTATGGTTAATGTTAATAAAAAGAGAATTAAAGTATGCAAATGAAAGACCTTGCCAAGCAAGCTAAACAAGCCAGTTTTGAGCTGGCACAATTCGGTAGTCTGCAAAAAAATCAAGCCTTACTTACTATTGCTGATAATCTTGAACAACGTGCAACAGAAATTTTGTATGCCAATGCGAAGGACATTGAATTTGCTCAATCACAAGGGATATCTTTGGCGATTATTGACCGTTTATTATTAAATGAAAGCCGTTTAAAAAGTATCGCAAATGATGTACGAAATGTAGCGAAATTAGCTGATCCTGTGGGGCAAGTGATAGACGGTGGCGTATTAAATAGCGGATTAAAAATTGAACGCCAACGTGTGCCTTTAGGGGTGATTTTAACCATTTACGAAGCTCGTCCGAATGTCACGATTGATGTCGCTTCCCTTTGCTTAAAAACAGGCAATGCGGTGATTTTACGTGGCGGTAAAGAGACGAAATTTACCAACGCGGTGTTAGTTGATGTGGTGCAAGATGCCCTAGAAAAAGCCGGTTTGCCGAAATTAGCAGTACAGGCAGTAACCGATCCGGATCGCACTTTATTATTAGAATTGCTGAAATTAGATCGCTATATTGATATGGTGATCCCACGTGGCGGAGCAGGTTTGCACCAATTCTGTAAAGAAAATTCCACTATTCCGGTGATTGTTGGTGGTATTGGTGTGTGCCATTTATTTGTGGAGAAAACCGCAGATCAAGAAAAATCCCTTGATGTTATTGCTAATGCCAAAACCCAGCGACCGAGCACCTGCAATACTCTTGAAACCTTATTGGTGGATAAAGCAATCGCCGTTGAGTTTTTACCTAAATTGATCGCAAGAATGGATAGTTTGGGGGTTACTATTCACAGTAACGATTTGCAAAAAATTGATGGAATTGAACCGCTTGATGTAGAAAAGTTAAGCCAAGAATGGCTTTCACTTGATTTAAATGTTGTAGTGGTTAATGGTTTAGAGGAAGCAGTGGCACATATTCGCCGCTATGGTTCGCAACATTCAGAGGGGATTTTAACCTCAGATTACCAACTTGCCCGCCAATTTGTGCAACAAGTGGATGCTGCCGCTGTTTACATTAACTCCAGTACCCGTTTTACTGACGGCGGTGAATTTGGGCTAGGAGCAGAGGTAGCGGTCAGCACCCAAAAATTGCATGCTCGAGGTCCTATGGGGCTTGAAGCATTAACTACCTATAAATGGGTGTGTGAAAGTGATTATTTAGTTAGAGGATAGTATGTTAAAGCGGACTTTTGAATTTATTAAACTCTTTGCTAAACGTTACTCGGAAAATAACATTGCAATTTCAGCAGGTTATCTGACGTATAGTACAATGCTTGCAATTGTACCGTTAATTATGGTGCTGTTTTCAATGTTTACGTTTTTTCCTGTTTTTAATGAGGCGACCGAACAGCTCAAAGCTTTTATTTATGATAATTTTGCTCCAAGTTCAGGAGAGATGATTTCTGAATATATTGAGTTATTCGTGAGTAATTCGAAGAAAATGGGGCTTGTGAGTATTATCGGTCTATTTGTGGTGGCGATTATGCTGATTAAAAGCATTGATGAAACGCTTAATACCATTTGGCACAATAGTCGCAAGCGGTCGATTTTGATCTCTTTTTTGCTCTATTTTGCCATTTTAATATTTGGACCTTTACTTGCCGGTGCAAGTATTGCCATTAGCACTTATGTGATGTCGTTAGCGATATTTAATGGTAATGGGGCATTATCCTTTAGCCAATATTTATTAGAATTTACCCCTTTTTTATTGATTTGGTTATTGTTCTCTCTTGTGTATAAATTTGTGCCGAATACCGAAGTTGAATTTAAGCATGCAGCAATTGGGGCATTATTGGCGGCAATTTTCTTTACTTTAGGAAAACAGGCCTTTATTTGGTATATCACTACTTTTCCGTCTTATCAAGCCATATATGGTGCATTAGCCGTGCTGCCTATTATGATTGTGTGGATTCAATTAAGTTGGCAAGTGGTGTTACTTGGCGGTCAATTTACTGCTATTTTAAAAGAGATTAAAGAGGATAAGGAATACGATGATAGGCTTAATTCAGCGGGTTAAATGGGCGAAAGTAGAAGTAGAAAACCAAATTGTGGGTGAAATTAAACATGGTTTATTGGTCTTACTTGGTGTTGAACAAGATGATGATGAGGCGAAAGCAGATAAACTGCTGGAAAAAGTACTAAATTACCGTGTTTTTTCAGACGAGCAGGGCAAAATGAACCTCAACGTTCAGCAAGCCGGCGGCAGTTTGCTGGTGGTTTCGCAATTTACGCTCGCAGCCGATACTAACAAAGGTTTACGCCCAAGTTTCTCTAAAGGTGCAAAACCTATGGATGCCGAGCGTTTATACAATTATTTTCATCAACAAGCCAAGCAAAAAATCCATACGCAAACAGGGCAATTTGCTGCTGATATGCAAGTAAGTCTACAAAATGACGGTCCGGTAACTTTTTGGTTACAGGTTTAGAAAATATCTTATTTGAAAAGTATGGGCAGACTTGTCTGCCCAAATAATCCTAATAAGCTATTTATTTCGGCAATTTCTGGCAGTTTGGACAGAAAAAGCTGTTACGCTGCCCGATCACTTTGGCTTCAATCGTGCTACCGCAATCATTACAGCTTTCACCTTTTCGCCCATATACTTGCAGCACTTGGGCGAAATAGCCCGGTTTTCCATCCGGTTGAATAAAATCTTTTAGGGTGGTGCCACCTTGAATAATTGCTTTGGTTAGCACTTCTTTAATCACTTTTACTAAGCGTTCGCACTGTTTTTGAGTCAGATTCTGTGCTGCTAATTCGGGGTGAATTCCCGCCATAAACAGACTTTCGCAAGCATAGATATTGCCTACGCCAACCACCACTTCATTAGTCATAATAAAGGTTTTGCAAGCGGTCGTTTTTTTGCGACTTTTTGCAAATAGATAATCTGCCGTAAAGGCTTCAGAGAGTGGCTCCGGCCCTAGTTTACGCAGCAGTTCGTGTTCTTCTGCTTTTTCTGCCCAAAGCCAACAGCCGAACTTGCGTGGATCGTTATAACGCAAGATAGTGCCATTTTCAGTAACAAGATCAATGTGATCGTGCTTTCCGGCTTCTTTTTGTTGGGCTTCTTTTAAGATCCCCAGCGAGCCGGACATGCCCAAATGCAGCAAAATATCGCCTTGAGTAGTTCGGATAATGAGATATTTAGCCCGTCTTTCTATAGCATGGATTTTTGCATTTTGCATAGCGATAATTTCCGGGCTTACCATCCAGCGTAATTTAGGTTGGCGAACAATAATCCGTTTTATCGTTTGCCCCACCAAATAAGGCTCTACACCTCTCACGCTTGTTTCAACTTCGGGTAATTCAGGCATTGTTTTCTCCTAAAAAATAGGCAGTGAATTATCACTGCCTTGACTGGATTTATGCTTTTCTGCTGATAAGTGGGTGCAGTATTGCTCCAACTACGCAACCAATAACGGCAAAAGGTAACCACTCCATAGAATAGGCTTTCAGTGGTAAACTCTCAGTAAATCCTACACCGGCAACCGAGGCAATCGCAACAACTGTTACCAATAAAAGTGATAGGCGTTGTGCGGTAAGAGGCAGCTTAATCACTAAATTAATTAACAGCATAAAAATGATAGTCATCGCAATCGGATAGAGCACCAATAACACTGGAATAGATTTGCTAATAACCTCTTTTAAGCCTTGGTTTGCGATAATAAAGCTAATAACAGTAAAGAGTATTGCATAGACTTTATAAGATATTTTCGGGAAAATCTCATTGAAATATTCGCTTACTGATACTGCTAAACCTACAGCAGTTGTTAAGCAAGCAAGGGAAACGATAATACCTAATACAGCGCGTCCGAGTTCACCAAAAGCTTGGGTAGTAATGGTATTGAGAATATAGGTTCCCATATCCAATTTTTTTTCAGCAAGCATTGCCAGCGTTTCTGCACTCATAGGAATGTTATTCCCAATCCAGCCTAATCCAATATAAATTACCGCAAGAGCTACTGCTGCCACTAAGCCTGCGGCAACGGTTTGTCTTTGTAGTGAGGCTTGGCTAGTGCTTTTTCCTCGAATGGCATGGAGTACAATCACTGAGTAGGCTAATGAAGCAAGCGCATCCATAGTAAGATAGCCATCCACCATGCCTTTAAAGAAGTAAGATTGCTCAGTCGGTTGAGTCGTTGCTAATGGGCTGTCACCAGTTAAAATCATGCTTGCCCGTACCACTAAGGCAATGATAGCGATGAGTAAAATTGGGGTAAGTACTGCACCAATTCGATCGACCACTTTAGTCGGATTAATTGCCAACCAAAGGGTAAGGATGAAATAAACCAGGGTAAAAATCAGCATGGAAAGTTGGCTTGATTCCCCTAAAAACGGCATTAAGGCCATTTCGTATGCAGTTGCCGCAGTACGAGGTCCGGCAAAAAATGGTCCGATTGCCAGATAAATAGAAATTAAGAAAATCAGCGAAAAATAGGGGTGGATTTTGTCTAGCGCTGATTTATAGCCACCATTATAGAATGCGCTAACCACAATGCCTAATAACGGAAGACCGACACCTGTTAATACAAAACCTGAAATAGCAGATGCAAATTCCGCACCGCTTTCAAAGCCCAATTTTGGCGGAAAGATTAAATTCCCCGCCCCGAAAAAAATGGCAAACAGCAAAAAGCCGACCACTAAGGTATTTCTAGTCATAACACATTTACACTTTTTTGCCTGCTAAAGGAGGCAACAACACAAAATAAAAAACGATAAAACCGAACTTTGTAATATTTACAAAGTTCGGCTGAAAAAAGACCGCTTGTTACAGCTTAGCCCATGTATAAACCACCGTTCACATGAATGGTTTCACCATTGATGTAACGAGCATCATCTGAAGCTAAGAACGCTACGGCTTTAGCGATATCCTGTGGTGAGCCGAGTTCGCCTGCAGGGATTTGGCTTAAAATAGCATTACGTTGATCTTCGTTTAATTCATCGGTCATATCTGTTGCGATAAAGCCCGGTGCCACCACGTTTACCGTAATGCCACGACTAGCAACTTCTTTTGCTAACGATTTTGAAAAGCCCACTAAGCCGGCTTTTGCTGCACAGTAGTTTGTTTGACCCGGGTTACCCATTGAGCCAACCACGGAGCCAATACTGATAATACGACCGCCTTTTTTCATCATCGGGCGTAACACAGCTTTGGATAAGCGGTAAACAGAAGTGAGGTTGGTTTGGATAATATCGAACCAATCATCATCTTTCATACGCATTAATAAGCCGTCACGGGTAATACCGGCGTTGTTTACTAACACATCAATATCACCAAAGCTCTCTTTGATTTGTTTTAACACTGAATCAATAGATTCTGCATCAGCAACATTTAATACTAAGCCTTTGCCGTTTTCGCCTAAGTAAGCAGAAATTGACTCGGCACCTTTTTCTGAAGTCGCGGTACCGATTACGGTATAACCTTTTGCGACTAATTCTTCGGCAATCGCTTTACCGATACCACGAGTTGCACCCGTGACTAATGCGATTTTTTTCATACATTCTCCTGAATAATAACTATTGCTTAGTTAAATAGTTAAAACATAAAAAATAAAAAGAGTGAGTACATAGTTTATTGCAGTTGTTAAACCACCAAATAAAGCATATTTTACGGAACCTCCTTGCAATGGATAAATGCAAGGTGGGAGAGAAAATGCCCAGATGCTTGAAAGCAATAAAGGTCCTACACTACTAAATAGATAAAGTTGGAATAAGACGACCGTACCTTTGGGATCGCCGTTGCTTAACAGCACACCATAAATAACCCATGCCTGAATAGCTGCAGCTGTAAGAGCTGCACCACCAATAAAGGCATGGCGGATTTTAGGATTGAATCTAAGGAAATAGACTAAAAATGAACAACCTGAAACGATAGCAAGTATCCCTGTATTTATTGCGAGCAGATTAAATTCATCAATTTCTTCTATTACACTAAAAAGATAGCTAATAGGTACAATTACTAAGGCGATTAATACGCTTATCAGCAAAAATACTGTTTCTTTTTTCATTTTTAGCTCCGTAATTTAAGCCTCAATACCCTCAAAGCTTGCCACATCATTCACTGCTTTAGCATTCAATTCTTTTACAATACGGCTTGTTAAGCCTGTCAATACTTTACCCGGCCCGATTTCGTATAAAGTGGTAACACCGTCTTGAGCCATTTTCTCGACCGTTTCCGTCCAGCGAACAGGGCTATACAGTTGGCGCACTAATGCGTTGCGAATTGCTTCTGCATTAGTTTCAACTGCAACATCCACGTTATTGATAACCGGTACAAGCGGTTGATTTAGGGTGATATTTTGCAAAGCGGTTGCTAATTTTTCTGCCGCCGGTTTCATTAATGCACAATGTGAAGGCACGCTTACGGCGAGTGGTAAAGCACGTTTTGCTCCAGCTGCTTTACATAATTCGCCTGCTTTTTCCGCTGCGGCTTTCGTGCCGGCGATTACCACTTGCCCCGGGCTGTTGAAGTTTACTGCCGACACAATTTCACCGGTCTCGCTTGCTGCTTGCTCACACGCCTTAATAATCGCCTCATTATCCAAGCCTATAATCGCAAACATCGCACCGCTGCCAGCAGGAACAGCTTGTTGCATTGCATTACCACGCAATTCGACTAATTTGATTGCATCTTGGAAATTTAACACGCCGGCACACACTAATGCGGAATATTCACCTAAGCTATGGCCAGCCATTACTGCCGGTTTTTGCTCAGGGAATTTCTCTTGCCATACACGATAAAGGGCAACCGACGCTGCCAATAAAGCCGGCTGTGTGCGTTGAGTTTGACCTAAATCTTCAGCTGTCCCGTTTTGTACTAAATTCCATAAATCATAGCCTAAAACCTCACTTGCCTCAGCAAATGTTTTTTCTATGATAGGAAATTGTGGTGCAAGATCAGCAAGCATACCAACAGCTTGTGAGCCTTGTCCTGGGAAAACCATTGCGAATTTTGACATTGTTTTTTTATCCTCTTTTTGAAATTTTAGTGATCAGTTCCCCTCTTTTCTAAAGAGGGGAGCTTGTTCATTGGAGCATTAACAGCTACACCATAGTCTAATCCGGCGAATAATAAAGTTTGCCGATTTCAATTCGCTCACGGCCTGTTTCTAATCGCCATTTGTTGGAATCACGTAAGGAATAGACACAGCCGCAATACTCTTGTTGGTAGAAGCGTTCACGTTTGCTGATTTCGATCATTCGTTGCGAGCCGCCGCCTTTACGCCAGTTGTAGTCCCAATAAACTACATCATCAAATTTCGCTGCCGCACGGTGGCCGCAGTCGTTGATTTGGTTCATATCTTTCCAGCGAGAAATGCCTAAACAGCTGGTAAACACAGGGAAGCCGTTGTTGTGGGCGTATTCGGCGGCTTTTTCAAAGCGCATATCGAAGCACATGGTGCAGCGAATACCACGCTCCGGCTCCCATTCCATACCTTTGGCTTTTTGGAACCACTCACGGCGGTCGTTTTCATAGTCGTCATCAAAATCGATAAACGGAATGCCCCACTTTTCGGCGAAGCGGATATTCTCCTCTTTGCGGATCAGGTACTCCTTCATCGGATGAATGTTCGGGTTGTAGAAGTAGATGGTAAATTCTATTCCCGAGGCGTGAATCGCTTCCATCACTTCGCCCGAGCAAGGCGCACAGCAGGAGTGGAGCAGCAGTTTGTTATGTCCGTTCGGAAGACTCAGCTTTTCACGCACAAACGGGGTGTTCGGGTCTTTTTTCTGATTTTGCGCACGGCGACGGGCACGAACGCTTTCAATATGTTCTTGAGGTTGTTGTTTTTGTTCTGTCATTTTTTTCGTATAGGTGGAGTTCAACCCACCCGAAATTCTATTTATATGGTGGGCGGGTTAAAACCCGCCCCTACAAGCGGTTAAATTTGGCTGATTTTTTGCAAATCAGTATGAACGATCGACCGACAAATACGCCAGTGAGATCAGAGCCTGTTTATATTCACTTTCCGGTAATACAGCTAAAGCATCTACTGCTTTTTGGGCTTCTTCACGGGCTTTTTGCATGGCGTAATCCAAAGATTGATATTCTGCCATAATTGCCAAGACGTCGGGAATTTGTTCCAATTCGCCACCGTTTTCAATAGCTTTACGAATGAGTTCAACTTGGGCTATATTACCGGCTTTATCGGCAGCGTGCATTGCGTGTAGTAACGGTAGGGTTGGTTTTCCTTCTACGAAATCATCTCCTACATTTTTACCTAAACTTTCACTTTGGGCAGAGTAATCTAAAATATCATCAATCAATTGGAATGCAGTGCCTAAATAGCAACCATAAGCTTTTAACGCATTTTCGATTTCTTCACTTGCTCCTGCTGCAATAGCAACACATTGAGTAGCTGCTTCAAATAGACGTGCGGTTTTATTATATATTACACGCATATAATTTGCTTCAGTAGTGTTTGGATCGTTTACATTCATTAATTGTTGAACTTCACCCTCTGCTAAAGCATTTGTAGCCGCAGACATGACTTTTAGCACTCGAAGTGAATCTAAATCTGTCATCATTTGGAATGAGCGTGTATAGATATAATCACCTACCAACACACTTGCGGCATTGCCAAAAGAGGCATTCGCAGTCGGTCTGCCACGACGCATATTAGATTCGTCCACCACATCATCATGTAGAAGGGTCGCAGTATGCACAAATTCGATAAAAGCCGCTGCAGTAATATGTTTTTTACCCGTATAATTCAATGCTCTGGCTGCTAATACTGCAATTAAAGGGCGAATACGTTTACCGCCGCCGGCAATAATATAATGCCCTAACTGGTTTATCAGTAAAACCTCCGAATTAAGTTGTGCCAGAATTTCAGCATTCACTGCTTGCATATCTTCTCTAGCAAGAGCGTGGATTTGTTCCAAAGAAAAGCGCATTGTCATCGAACCTATTAATTTTTTTAAGATGAAAATTGTGTCAATTCTACCTTAAATTAACCTTTGTTCAAAAAAGAATTGCGGTTTTCTTATAAAATCGGACGAGTCATTTCATCTTTTAAAACAGCAAGCGGTCTGATTTTTGAGATTTTTGAAAAATTTTGCTAATTTAAAAAAATTATCAAAATCTCACTTGCTCTTTTTTTCGTTTTTCCGTAGAATTGCAGCCCTATTTTTATGAATTAATTGAGTGCCTAAAAGCAAAAGCAATTGGCACGTAGCGGAGTAAATATGTACGCAGTTTTCCAAAGTGGCGGCAAACAACACCGAGTAAGTGAAGGTCAGGTAGTTCGTTTAGAAAAACTTGAAATCGCAACCGGTGAGAAAGTTGAGTTTGACTCAGTGTTAATGGTCGTTAACGGTGAAGATGTTAAAATTGGTGCACCTGTATTAGCTGGTGCGAAAGTAGTGGCTGAAGTTGTAGCACAAGGTCGTGGCGATAAAGTTAAAATCGTTAAATTCCGTCGTCGTAAACACAGCCGTAAACAACAAGGTCATCGTCAGTGGTTCACAGAAGTGAAAATCACTGGGATTCAAGCATAATTTCAGAGGAGATCAAGTAGATGGCAACTAAAAAAGCTGGTGGTTCAACTCGTAACGGTCGTGATTCTGAAGCTAAACGCCTTGGTGTTAAACGTTTCGGTGGTGAATCTGTATTAGCAGGTAGCATCATTGTTCGTCAACGTGGTACTAAATTCCACGCAGGTACAAATGTAGGTATGGGTAAAGACCACACTTTATTTGCAACTGTAGACGGTAAAGTTAAATTTGAAGTGAAAGGCGAAAAGAGCCGTAAATACGTGAGCATTATTGCTGAGTAATCATTTCAACATGAATTATAAAAACCTCGCTTTAGGCGGGGTTTTTTACGTTTTAGCATCAGTACTCAATTTTTTATATAAGGAACAAAAATGAAACAACAACGACCCTTATTAGGTTTTGCTTTTGCCTTAATTACCGCTATCGCTTGGGGAACTTCACCTATTGCGACACAGCAAGTAATGGCAGTTATGAATGCGCAAACGCTCGTTTGGTTTAGATTTCTAGCTGCTGCGTTGGGGTTGTTATTCATTTTAGTTTTTACAAAAAAATTACCAAACTTGGCCGCTTGTAGAAAAAAAGATTTCGGATTGCTCATTTTAGGGGTGCTGGGATTATCGGCGAATTTCTTTTTATTTGCACAAGCATTGTATTATATTTCTCCGACAACTAACCAAGTATTATGGCTGTTGGCACCTTTTACTATGATTTTACTTGGTGTATTTCTTTTTAATGAAAAATTTGGCTTTTTTCAGAAACTGGGTTCGAGCCTACTAATTCTGGGGTTGATTGCTTTTTTTAATGATAAATTCAGCGAGATTTTGCAGCTAAATACTTATACATTAGGGATTTTATTCAGTATAGGCGCAAGTTTTGTATGGGTAGTTTATGCTCTTGCCCAAAAATTGCTATTGGCCCAATTTAAGGCACAACAAGCATTGATGCTTATCTACTTTGGTTGTGCAATCACAATGTTCCCTTTTTCTGCACCCTTACAGATCACCAACATTGAGGGTGGATTTCTCTGGGCGTGTTTTATTTTTTGTTGCTTGAATACGGTAATTGGTTATGGCGCTTATAGTGAAGCACTTAATTATTGGGATACATCTAAAGTCAGTGTTGTAACTACTATGCTGCCGATTTTTACTATGATTTTTTCACTTATCGGTCATTATTTTTTTCCGGATATTTTTGTTGAACCTGACATGAATTGGATTAGCTATATAGGGGCTTTTGTGGTGGTGACCGGAGCCATTTTAGCCATTTCGGGCGATAAGCTATTTAGGCGTATTTAATTGCAAGCGGTTATAAATTAGAAACAATTTACAACCGCTTTTCTTTAGATCACTCCTAAGGTTTCAAGGGCGTATAAGATTCCATCTTCCTCAATCGGTTTGGTTACAAAGTCCGCCACTGCTTTTAATTCAGGTTCGCCATTTCCCATAGCAACTCCGAAACCGACGGTTGGTAACATTTCTAGATCATTAATACCATCACCAAATGCCATTGAGCTTTCAATATCAATATTGAGGCGTTCTAATACATCTTTTATGCCTCGGGCTTTTGAATTTTCTTTTCTTAGAATATCAACTGCATAGGGATGCCAGCGAGCCTCTTTTAAATCATTTGCAAAAAGTCCGCTATTTTCAACCGCTTGTTTTTGACTTTCAGGATAGAATAGAAGCATCTGAACTATGGCTTCCCTTTCTTGGGAATCTTTTTTGTGATAGTCAGGATCGATTAGATAATTTGGGGTAATCGGTAATACTGCTTCATGTACGATGGGGTTAGTATCTGAAACTGCAATTGTCATTGGTGTAACAAAGGCGTAAATAATCCCCAATTCATTCGCTTTCGTGATAATTCGCTCAATTTGTTCGCAGCTTAATGAATAATCACTGATTATCCGATCTTTATAGAAATTATATTGCCCGTTAATAGTAACAAAAAGCTCAAAACCGGTTTCCGGATTAAGATAAGGTTTTAGGGCATTGGGAAAGCAACCGTGATTTCGTCCGGTAGCGATAGCAGGAATGATACCCTTTGCTTTTAGGCGAGGTAGCACTTGTTCTGTGATAGATGCCGGAATATAAGTTTTATGTTTAACATATAAAGTGTCATCAATATCGAAAAAGACAATTTTTATTGGTTGTTTTAGTGCATTCATCTACTTTTCCTTTTATTTGAACAATAGCAAGATTTTACTCCTTTTTCGAGCAATGTCACAAAAATAGTCCGAAAAAACAGCCGTAATTTTGATAATCTGCAAAGAAAAGGAGGGGATGTGGGGATATTAGGCTTTCGTTGTTTTCATTGTGATAGACCTTTAAATGTTGGAATCCATGGTTTTTGCACCAGTTGTCAGAAATTAATTAAAAACCGGCCTTATTGTGGGCATTGTGGAATGAGTTTGAGGGAGAACCGACAGTCTTGTGGTTATTGTTTACGAAATGAACCGAAATGGCATAAGTTAGTACGTGTTGCAGAGTATCAGATGCCCCTTTCTCATTGGATTCACCGCTTTAAATTTCAGTCTCAATATTGGTTAGATCAGGCTCTTTCTCGTCAATTACTGCTTGCGATTAAAGAAGCTCAGCGAGAAAGAGGGCTTGTTCTGCCGGAGGTGATTATGCCGGTGCCGCTATTTTGGCAGCGAAATTGGTCAAGAGGATTTAACCAAGCAGCATTGGTAAGTCAATGGCTGGCAAAATGGCTACAAATTCCGTTAGATACCCAAAGTTTAACCCGAACTCGTGCAACAACTTCTCAGCGTGAGCTAACAGCACACGAACGGCGAAAAAACTTACGTGGAGCATTTGGTTATCATCCTTTAAAGGCGTATAAACGAGTTGCTATTGTTGATGATGTGATCACCACAGGTTCAACGTTGAATGTGATTTGTGTCGAGTTATTAAAAGCGGGCGTTGAAGAAATACAAGTTTGGACATTAGCTAGAGCTTAATGATTATTTTCTTATAGTAAATAATGTATTTTGTAAACGTGATATTATCAAGTTAGAGTTTTTAAATTAGAATGCGCATCTCAAATTTATTTACAGTTATTTAACAAATTTCATACATTAAGGAAAGCGTTATGAATGCAACTTTAGACAAATTACAACCACTTGCTCTTTTAATCACCCGCGTTGTTGCAGGTTATATGTTCCTGCTTCACGGCACATCAAAATTCTTTGAGTTCCCAATGTCAATGACCAATGGAAACGGTAGTGTGCCACTATTCTCAATTTATGGTGTTGGTGGCATTTTAGAGATTGTTGGTGGGACATTCTTTATTTTAGGGTTATTTACTCGCCAAACTGCCTTTATTCTTTCGGGTATGATGGCGTATGCATTTTTTATTATTCATGGTGCTCAAGGTAATGTTTTATTACCATTATTAAATGGTGGCGAGTTGGCAGGGCTTTACTCTGTATTATTCTTAACCTTTATTTTTATTGGTGGCGGAAAATATTCATTAGATGCGAAATTATTTAATAAGGCATAATCGTACTTATTTAAGCTAACAAGCGGTCATATTTGGTAAATATTTTACTAAATATGACCGCTTGTTTTTTTATGGATTAAATTAAGACATTTGCAAGCGCAATACCGACTAAACATGCAGTGATAACACCGATTAAACCCGGTGCCATAAAACTGTGGTTGAAGTAGTATTTTCCGATTTTGGTTGTGCCTGTTACGTCAAAGTTTACAGTTGCGATATCTGAAGGATAGTTTGGAATAAAGAAGTACGCATAAGTTGCAGGCATTAAACCCACCAATAACGGGGCAGGTAAGCCCATGGCGATACCGACAGGTAATAACATTTTTGCTGTTACTGCTTGGCTGTTTACCACAACAGACACCGCAAACATTGCGAAGGCGAATGTCCAAGGTTGAGCTTTAACCATTTCAGTTACGCCTTCTTTAAATGCCGGCATTGCGTGAGTGAAGTAAGTGTCACTCATCCATGCAATACCGAAAATGGCAATTGTCGCTACCATACCGGATTTAAATACAATACCGTTTGGTACTTTTTTCGGATCGGTTTTGGTTAAAACTAAAATTAAGCCGCCGAAAGTCAACATCACGATTTGAATGATTTGATCCATTCCAGCCACTTTGCCTGTTGCTGCAACAGTCGGTTTGATAGATGGCATCATTGCAATCGCAACAATAGTTGCAATTGCCGCTAGGAATAGATAAACCGAATTTTTTGCACTTGCAGGAAGTTGCTCATCCAAAGAGGTGGCACTGGTTTCCTCAATTTGTTTGCGTAATTCGGGATCTTGCATACGGCGTTGATATTCAGGATCGTCTTCCAGCTCTTTACCACGACGTAAGCTGTATAAAGACATTGCAATCACACCACAAAATGTTGCGATAATCGTTACCCCAACTACATTTAATAATGTCACCCCTTCAAAGCCCGGTAATTTGGTGATTTCTGTTAAGTAATAGGCAACTGCTGCAGATAACGGGCTACCTGTAATCCCCAACTGGGAAGCGACAGAAGCTGCTGCCATTGGACGTTCCGGGCGGATTTTATTTTTAAGGGCAATATCACCGATAATCGGCATAATGGAGTACACAGAATGGCCCGTACCTAGCATTAAGGTCATAATATAGGTAACAAGTGGGCCTAAAAAGGTAATACGTTTCGGATTACTACGTAAAATGCGTTCTGCGATTTGCAGCATAAATTTTAAACCGCCGGCTGCTTCTAAAATAGAAGCACAGGTCACTACGGCTAAAATAACCAGCATTACACTAATCGGTGGCGCTGAAAGTGGCATTCCGAGGAAGAATACTTCCACGAATAAACCGATTCCTGAAACAACCCCTAAGCCAATACCACCGTAGCGGCTACCGGCATATAAAAAGGCTAATAAAAGCAAAAATTCTGCATATAGCATATAGAACCTCAAATATAAAATTAAAAATAATCACTAGGTAGCAGTTTACTCCTAGCCATTTCCGAATACTTTGAAATAAATCAAAAATAAATAACTCTATAAGGGTAGATGTTATAAAAATTTAAACAATATGATTGTATATTGTACAATATGAAAAAATTGAGGTTATATAGGCAAAAAAGTAGAGCCTTGATGGTATTTCTTGGCTTTGATAAACTACATTCGATAAGCATTTAAACATAAGGTTTTATTGCATAATTATTCGTTGGTGAGGTGTGTATGCGAAAATATGCGTATTTTTTGGTGAATGTTTTTGCCGAGAGTCATTTTGGGGGTAACCTACTCGCTGTCTTTTATGAGGCAGATGGATTAAATGATGCTGAAATGCAGTTGATTGCTCGTCAATTTAATTTATCTGAAGTCGTGTTTGTTCAATCTTCTCCCTTGCCGCAAGCGGTTAAAAAATTAAAAATTTTTACACCTGATTACGAAATGCCGTTTGCCGGTCATCCGACTGTGGGAGCGGCATTTGTTTTACATTCTCTCTTACATTTACCTGCCGATTACTTCCTACAAACTAACGCCGGTTTAGTTGAAATTCAACATCAAGGCGAGCTTATTACATTGGCTATTAATCATGATGTGGAAGTAGAGGATGCGCCTTTAACTAAAGAGGAATGTGCTGAAATTTTAGGATTAACTATAGGCGATATTGCTTCTTCTCCTAGCTGGGTAAATACAGGTGTCGCACAATTACTAGTTGAGCTATCTTCTGAACAAGCGGTCAAAAATTGCAAAATAAATGCAAATCTCTTTATAGAAAAGGCGATGTCTAAAGATAACATTTCGCAAATGTATGTTTGGTTTAGAGATACTCAACAGGCAAAAGTGCGTCTGTTTTTTAGTAGCCAAGGTGCAGTGATAGAAGATCCGGGAACTGGTTCAGCTGCGGCAAACTTAGGTGGTTGGCATATTAAACAAGGTTTAACACCGCTCGAATTAAGAATTTTACAAGGCGATGAAATGGGCAGACCAAATCGCTTATCCTTAAAAGTAGATGAGCAAAATACTATTTTTGTGGGTGGAAAAGCAATTCAGGTTGGAAAAGGAGAGTTTTATTCACCTTAAAATTATTTCTATGAATTGAATTTTTATGCAATAATTAAGCATAAATATAATTGGATTTTACAGGGAGAACATAATGGCATTTAATTTAAAAAACAGACATCTTTTAAGCTTGGTGAATCATACCGAGCGGGAAATCCGCTTTTTGTTAGATTTGGCACGTGATTTAAAGCGGGCTAAGTATGCAGGCACAGAGCAACAAACTTTAAAAGGCAAAAATATCGCCTTAATTTTTGAGAAAACCTCGACTCGCACACGCTGCGCTTTTGAAGTGGCAGCTTACGATCAAGGGGCCCATGTAACCTATATTGACCCAACTTCCTCACAAATCGGGCATAAGGAATCTATGAAAGATACTGCCCGAGTGCTTGGCAGAATGTATGATGCCATTCAGTATCGTGGTTTTAAACAATCGGTGGTGCAAGAGTTGGCAGATTATGCCGGCGTGCCGGTGTTTAACGGTTTAACGGATGAATTCCACCCAACACAGATGCTTGCCGATGTTCTAACAATGATTGAAAACTGTGAGAAACCGTTAAGCCAAATTAGCTATGTCTATATTGGCGATGCCCGCAATAATATGGGTAACTCGTTGTTATTAATTGGGGCAAAATTGGGTATGGATGTGCGTATTTGTGCACCGAAAGCCTTGTTGCCGGAGGATTCGTTAGTTGAAATGTGCCGGAAATTTGCTGCGGAATCCGGGGCGAGAATCACTGTTACTGAAGATATTCATACAGCAATAAAAGGCGTTGATTTTGTCCATACAGATGTATGGGTTTCAATGGGCGAGCCACTAGATAGCTGGGGGGAGCGTATTAATTTATTAATGCCTTACCGTGTTACACCTGAATTAATGAAAGCAACAGGCAACCCGAAAGTGAAATTTATGCACTGTTTACCGGCTTTTCATAATAGTGAAACCAAAGTAGGTAAAGAGATTGCAGAAAAATATCCGGAGTTAGCAAATGGCATTGAGGTAACAGAAGAGGTGTTTGAATCACCGGCTAATGTGGCATTTGAGCAAGCGGAAAACCGTATGCATACGATTAAAGCGGTAATGGTAGCAAGTTTAGCTTAGTTTTAGCTGATTAAAAAACGGATTATCTTTTTAGATAATCCGTTTTTGTGTTGGTCTTACTTCAACATTAAATAGTTAGTGCTAATGCTTTCAACCACATAGCCGGTATTTTCAAGAAACTTTAATTCGATATAATTGAGTGATAATTCCGCATTACCCAAATCGAGTTTAAGTAAATCAGCCTTAACTTTATCTAATATCTCTGTTTTATGACGTTCGTTCATTGATAAATTATGCTTATCAAAGACTTTCTTCACTGCATCGTTAATATTAAATTTGATATTTGGCTCAATACCTGAAAATTCAATAATAAACTCAGTTGGCGTTTCTTGAATTTTATTGCACTCTTGGTTGATATCTTCATACTTAGCTTGTCTATCTGATGTTCTGAAATCATAAGCTTGGCTGATTAATTTTTTGCACTGTTTATTATCAGCAGCCGCATGATTATTGAGATGATTTGGACGATAGTATCTCAAATTGAAAATAATATATTCTTGAGCATTTTTCATATCGTCTTTGGTTAATCGAATAAGTTCGGAATTGCTCGCCTCAAAAGTAGTTGTATCATAATTTCTTTCGCCTGTTTTATAGATCAGGTCATAGCCGGATTCTATGCCATATTTTTGCTTAAATTGTTCGGCAGTATATTCTTTTGCAATGTAGCGAATCATTGAGTCTAAATGCTCAATTTCATCACGGTTTTCACCTAATGCTTTTTTATGTTCAAGCACGGCTTGTGTGTCGATTTTATTATTAGCATCTAATAATTTATGTTTTGCTAAATAGCTATCTAAACGTTGGGTTTGGTCTTCAAGGGAGATTTTATGTGGATCTAAAATAAAGACCGAGAACAAAATCACTACAATCGAAATAGCTGAGAAGAAACGATATTGTGCCAAGTGTTTTGAAATTAATAAGCCGTAGCAGATAGAGAGTGTGATGGCTCCAATCACTAAATAAATGCGAGCTTCGGTTAAGCCGTAGTGATTTAAGCGAATGTAAATGGCATACCAAATTAACGCTAACGGCAATAATGCCAAGTAAGCGAAGTAACGGTAGAACCATTGCCATTTTGCATTTTGTAACAATAATTGCACCGCTTGTATTGCCAAGCCGATAGTTAAATAAGGGAATGCAACGTTTGCCACCACACCATTTGGCATTTGACCTTGTAAAGCAATAAAGACCACATAAGCGTAAATAATAGCAGTGTAGATAATCAAAGCCGGTGATAAAATCCAATTCAGCAACATTTCACCTACACGATTTAAATAGGAGGAATCATTGGCAGAATGTTGATTCTCAAGGGTTAAAAACAGAACGGGGAACGCCCAAAGGATAGAAAACACCCAAAACTGTTTGAAAATAGTGTAGTCGTATTTATTAAGATTAAACAGCTCTGTAATGGCAAAAGTAATGCAACTGAGAGCACTAAAAATAACGATAGCGAGGACAAAAGCAAAGGTGATATTCACCAACTTATTGGTCATTTGACTGACGAAATTATAGTTATTTTTATGCCAATGCTGGCTAATCAAACAGAGTAAAGTACAAAGTGCTACCGCCCAATAGCGGGAATCTTCTAAAAGCTCAAGTTTGATATCGCTATAAAACAGTGCGGTTGCAATTGGCAACGGAATTAAGAACCAGTAAGCCTTTGTATTACGAGCCAAATAAAGCGCGATAAAACAAATCGGGGCAAGAGCAATTAAATTATGAAACACGTTGAATAAATCATAATGCTCAACATTTGGCATTAATATTACTGTGACATAGGTTACAAATAAAATTTCAATCGGATGCTTGATGATCGCATTTTTAATCATCACACTAAAATGTTGTAGTTTGCTAAACATAAATATCTCCTATTTAATGAGTATGCTTGCAGTATAACAAAATTTATTTTCATTAAAAGTGAAAAGTAAAGCTTTTTACTTTTTGTTGATAATTTGGTTGTTAAATGAACAGTGTTTTGTGAATAATAAAGCCTATAGTCCAATAAACTATAGGCTTTATTTATTAAAAAGTTATAACCAACCCTTCCGTTTAAAGTAAATATAAGGTGCTGACGCAGCGAGAATCATTAAACCAATCGCCATTGGGTAGCCGTATTTAAAATGCAGCTCAGGCATAAATTCAAAGTTCATACCGTAAGTAGAGGCAACCAATGTTGCCGGTAGGAACATTACCGACACTACTGAGAAGAATTTCATAATACGGTTCTGCTCAATATTGATATAACCCATTGCTGCTTGCATTAAAAAGTTCACCTTCTGGAATAACGATTCATTATGCGGCTGCAGAGATTCAATATCTCGCATAATATCACGGGCCTGTTCAAGTTGATTATTCGGCAAGCGAGTTTTACGCAGTAAGAAACTTAAGGCACGTTGGGTATCCATCAAACACAAACGTACTTTTGAGCTGGCATCTTCAAATTCAGTTAAGCGAGAGAGAGCATCATTAAAGTTATCTTTTTCTTGTTGCCCGTCTAAAATCACACGGCTTAACTTCTCCAAATCGGCATAGACTTCTTCGATTACATCGGCTAACTGCTCAATTTTGGTTTCAAATAAGTCAAGTAAAAGCTCATAAGCATTACTGTCGATCAGCTTTTCACGGCGTGAACGCATACGATATAAACGAAATGCGGGCAAATCGCGATCACGAAGAGTAAATAAGCGCCCATCACGGATGGTAAAAGCAACGGTGGCAATATCAGCATAGTCTTTCTCATCTAAACAATAGAAAAACGAGTGCAGGTGCAAACCGTCTTCATCCTCAAAGAAACGGGCAGAAGCCTCTAAATCTTCCAATTCGTGTTCTTCGGCAAGGGTTTGGTCTAAACGGTTTTCTAATACGGTTCTTTCCGCATCTGATGGGTCGATAAGATCGATCCAAATCGCATCGTTGAGCAACGTTGGGTTAGTTTCATCAACGCTGGTTAAACGTGCGTTGTCTAATGCAAAAGCACGGATCATTGTAATCTCCAAGTGGTTAGGAGGTAATGACAAAAAGGAACAAAAAAGATACTAGGCGAGCATTACCGACCTTGTCGGTAACGTTGAGGTTAGACAAGATAGGTTAAAAAGCGAATAAGTATCGACTGTGACTGTCCAAATGTGTAATCCTCAAGAAAAAATAGTGTGCGAATGGTACAGAATTTGGCTTTTATAGTCAAGTAAGAGCCAAGCAAGCGGTTATTTACTTAAGAAAATTTGCAAAAAATTAAAGAAAAACGACCGCTTTTTTGCTATGGTTACACCAAAATTTTGAGAAAGAGAAATTGACTATGAATGATGAGCAACAATCCGAAAAAAATGAGAGCCTAAGCTCACAGGTGGAAACCACTCATTTTGGTTTTAAAACCGTCGCAAAGGAAGAAAAACAGCAGCTGGTTGCCAATGTGTTTCACAGCGTTGCCGGCAAATACGATTTAATGAACGATTTGCTTTCTTTTGGTATTCACCGCGTTTGGAAACGTTTTACTATTGATTGCAGTGGTGTTCGTAAAGGTCAAAAAGTGTTAGATTTGGCCGGTGGAACGGGCGATTTCACTGCGAAGTTTTCTCGTATTGTGGGAGAAAGCGGAGAAGTGGTGCTAGCTGATATTAACAGTTCAATGCTCGAAGTCGGGCGGGAAAAATTACGCAATTTAGGCGTAGTTGGTAATGTGAGCTATGTACAGGCGAATGCAGAATGTTTACCGTTTGCCGATAATACCTTCGATTGTATCGTGATTAGCTTTGGTCTACGAAATGTGACTGATAAAGATAAAGCTCTTCGTTCAATGTTGCGAGTGTTAAAACCGGGCGGTCGCTTGCTAGTGTTGGAGTTTTCTAAGCCGATCATTGACCCAATCAGCCAACTTTATAATTTCTACTCTTTCAACATTTTACCAAAAGTGGGCGAAGTGGTGGTCAATGACGCGGAAAGTTACCGCTATTTGGCAGAATCTATCCGTATGCACCCGAAACAAGATGAATTGAAAGCAATGATGGAAAATGCCGGCTTTGATAGCGTCAATTACTACAATTTGAGTGCAGGCATTGTCGCACTACACCGTGGCTACAAATTTTAATTTTCTTCTAAGCTAGTGACGTTTTACTCTCCCACAAGGGGAGAGGGTAAAGTAAAGGGATTCTATGTTAAATACACTCTCACAACAGCTAATGCTCCCCCAGTTTGCATTTGGTTTAGTTGAAACAGCTTTTAATGCATTACTCAAACGTTCCCCTCATATTGAACCAAATTTGCGTAAATTGTCGGGAAAAGTATTAAAAATTCAGCTAACCTCGCCGAAAATCGCCTTTTTTGTGCTGTTTAATGAAAATCACACTGATTGGTTAGGCGTGTATGAAGATGAGGTGGATTGCTCGGTAGAGCTAGCGTTTGAAACGCTGCCGAAATTGGCTGATAAACAAAAGCTCACTGATTTAATCAATAATAAGTCGCTCGTGCTAAACGGCGATATTCAGGTGTTGCAGCATTTCACCACGCTGTTAGAGCAGTTAGAAAAAAATCCGGCAGAGCTGCTTTCTCCTTTTGTGGGAGATGTAGTTGCTCAAACTTCAACCGATTTTGCTCGAAAAATATTCGAAAAAGCGAAAGCTCAATTTACACAAAACAACCAACATTTGGTCGAGAATTTAATGCAAGAAAGACCGGTGCTGGTTCACCGTTTACAAGCAGTCAATTTTTACGATCAGGTGGAAGAATTAGCACAACAAGCGGTCAAATTAGAGCAAAAATTTACTCACTACGTTCGCTCTTCGAGCCATCAGCAAACTGATGTTCAAACACAAGCATTTGTGCGAAATTAGGGATTCATTAATGCAATTTAAAAATAGCCGCCGCCTTTACCAAATTATCCACACCTTTCTACGCTACGGCATTGATGAAGCGATTCCTGATGTGCCTTTAACCCGCAAAATGAAGTGGGGACGTAAAGCGTTATTTTGGCTGCAAAATCAGCATAAAGAGAAATCTTACGGTGTACGCTTGCGTTTGGCGTTGCAAGAGCTTGGTCCGGTTTGGATTAAGTTAGGACAAATGCTTGCTACCCGCCGTGATCTTTTCGCTCCAGAGCTTGCTGATCAACTCGCATTATTACAAGATAAAGTAGAACCGTTTGACGGTAAAATTGCCCGTCAAATTATCGAACAAGCCTTAGGTGGCAAACTTGAAATGTGGTTTGATGAATTTGATGAAAATGCGTTGGCATCGGCTTCGATCGCTCAAGTGCATACGGCAAAATTCAATCAAAATCAAGCACTTGCCGGCAAAGATGTGGTGTTGAAAGTAATTCGCCCGGGCATTGAACCTGTAATTAAATCTGACTTGGAATTAATGTACAAACTTGCCCGTTTGATTCCGAAATTATCCAATGACGGCAAACGGCTGCGTGCGGTTGAAGTGGTGCGAGAGTATGAAAAAACCATTTTGGACGAGCTGGATTTGCTCAAAGAGATGAGCAATGCAGTGCGTTTACGTGGTAATTTTGAAAACAGCGAAATGCTTTATGTGCCGGAAATGTATCAAGACTTTTGCCGTAAAAATCTGATTGTGATGGAACGTATTTATGGCATTCCGGTATCGAATATTGCGGAGCTTGAAGCCAATGGCACTAATATGAAATTGCTGGCGGAACGTGGTGTGCAGGTGTTTTTTACCCAAGTGTTCCGTGACAGTTTTTTCCATGCTGATATGCACGCCGGTAATATTTTCGTCAACCGTGAACATCCGCATAATCCACAATATATCGGTATTGACTGCGGCATTGTTGGTACTTTGAACCATAACGATAAACGCTATTTAGCAGAAAGTTTTGTTGCATTTTTTAACCGAGATTATCGCCGTGTGGCACTAATGCACGTGGAATCGGGTTGGACACCGGCAGATACCGATATTGATAAATTCGAGCAGGCATTTCGTGAGGTGTGCGAGCCGATTTTTGCCAAGCCGTTATCTGAGATTTCTTTTGGGCATGTTTTGCTGAATCTCTTTAATGTCGCTAGAGAGTTTAATATGGAAGTGCAGCCGCAGTTGGTGCTACTGCAAAAAACCTTACTTTATATTGAAGGTTTGGGCAGACAAGTTTATCCACAGCTTGATTTATGGCAAACGGCAAAACCGTTTTTGCAAAACTGGTTAAATGAACAAGTGGGCGTAAAGGCGATGATCCGAGACATTAAGCAGCGTTTACCGCAATATCGGGAGCATTTTGCCGAATTTCCGGAAGCCGTATTTAAGGCACTCCAACAGCAAAAGCAAATTAACTTTAGGCTGGCAGAAATTAATGAGAGTTTAAAAGTACAAAATGTAAACAAAAACAGTCGATTTGTTATTCTCTTGCTTTCCATGACTGTGATCCTTGGCACATTTTGGAAATTTGAGTCTTTGCCTCTGTGGTTGAGTGTGCCATTATTGACCTTATTTCCTCTTACAGCGATTTTGAGTCAACGCAAATAAGCGGTCGTTTTTTAGGAATTTTTTGCAAAATCGCTTTTTTATATGTCAAAGTGACATATAATAAGCAAAGTTTTATTCACCCAACTAAAATGAAAGGAGTTTTTATGGGCGGTATTAGTATTTGGCAGCTTCTGATTGTAGTAGCAATCATTGTGTTACTTTTTGGAACAAAAAAATTACGTACTTTAGGTTCTGATTTAGGCGAATCAGTTAAGGGCTTTAAAAAAGCAATGTCTGATGAGAAAAAAGATGCAGGATTTGAGAATGTTGAAAAAGTTGATGTGGTTGAAGTAAAAGAAAGAGTTTCAACAGAGCAACAAACTGTTGTAAAAGATAAAGAGCAGGTTTAATCCGTGTTTGATGTAGGTTTTTCTGAATTAGTATTGATTATGATTGTGGGCTTAGTGGTGCTAGGTCCCAAACGCATGCCGATTGCGATTCGCACTGTAATGGGCTGGATCAGTACAATTCGAGGTTTAGCCGCAAATGTACAGAATGAACTGGCCCAAGAGCTGAAGCTGCAAGAGTTAAAAGAGAGTATTAAGAAAGCGGAGGAATTGAACATCGGTTCGTTTTCGCCTGAATTAAGCAAAACTGTTGAAGATTTGAAAATGTCGGCAACGCAATTGCAAGACTCTTTAAATTCTGCCAAAAATGACTTGGAGAATCAGGCAGCAGAAGTCAGTACTGCTGCGAAATTAACTGATGAGCAAGTTGCTGAGATCCAACAAAAAATTGAGCAGGAAAGCCAAGAATTAGAAGCGCAAGAATTGCAAAAAAATGCAAAAAATCAACCGCTTGATACCGATGGTTGGGATGCACAATTAAATGTGGCTAAAGCAGAAAATGAACTTTCTGCCGATGAAATTGCAGAGCATGCGGAGATGGACGAATCACTCCTAAAGCTTGAATCTTATTATCCACCGGATGATGATTTTGCAGTGGTAGAGGCAGAGCAAAAAGCGGAGGGCGAAGATGGCAGAAGTTGATGAATCCCAACCGCTGATCACCCATTTAATTGAGCTGAGAAATCGATTATTACGTTGCTTTTTATGCGTTTTAATCGTTTTTTGTACTCTGGTCTATTGGGCAAACGATATCTATACTTTACTCGCCACACCTTTAACCGATAATTTACCCGAAGGGGCAACGATGATTGCAACGAATGTTGCCACACCGTTTTTTACCCCGATTAAATTAACGATTGTTGTGTCGGTATTTCTGTCCGTTCCTTTTATTCTGTACCAAATTTGGGCGTTTGTTGCACCTGCGCTTTATAAACAGGAAAAGCGTTTGGTGTATCCGCTGTTAGTTTCAAGTACTTTGTTATTTTATTGTGGTGTTGCGTTTGCCTATTACGTTGTATTCCCATTAGTGTTTGGTTTTCTAACTTCAACCGCGCCGGAAGGGGTAACAATGGCAACGGATATCAGCAGTTATCTTGATTTCGTTTTAACCATTTTTATGGCATTCGGTATCTGTTTTGAAGTGCCGGTAGCGATTATTTTGCTCTGCTGGTCTGGTGTAACCACACCGGAAGATTTAAAGGAAAAACGTCCGTACATTATCGTTGCTGCGTTTGTAATTGGTATGCTACTGACTCCACCGGATATTTTCTCGCAGACTCTATTGGCAATCCCAATGTGTTTGTTGTTTGAAGTCGGTGTGTTATGTGCCAAATTCTATCGGCCAAAAGATGATGAAGAACACTCAGAGCAGGCAGCACAATAATATTTTTACAAAGGCATAGCACCTGTGGCTGTGCCTTTATTATTTTAGGAAATTTAAAATGCAAGTGATTCAATCTCAATTCCCTTTACGCCGTATGCGTCGTTTACGTAAACATGATTTCAGCCGCCGTTTGGTAGCGGAAAATCAATTAACGGCCAATGATTTGATTTATCCTGTCTTTGTGATTGAAGGCGAAAATCAACGTGTGCAAGTGCCTTCAATGCCGGGTGTGGAGCGATTAACTATTGATCAGCTTTTACTTGAGGCAGCAGAGTTAGTGAAATATGGTGTGCCTGCGGTGGCATTATTTCCTGTAGTTGGCGAGGAAAAAAAATCCTTAATGGCAGAAGAAGCGTACAATCCGGAAGGCTTAGCACAACGAGCGGTACGAGCATTAAAATCAGCTTATCCTGAATTGGGTGTGATTACCGATGTGGCGTTAGATCCGTTCACAACCCACGGGCAAGATGGCATTATTGATGAAACAGGCTATGTGTTGAATGATGTGACGACTGAGGTATTGGTTAAACAAGCGCTTTCTCACGCCAAAGCAGGTGCAGATATTGTTGCTCCAAGCGATATGATGGATGGGAGAATCGGGGAAATTCGTGAAGCGTTGGAAGCCAATGGGTTTGTTAATACTCAAATTATGGCGTATTCAGCTAAATACGCTTCTAACTATTATGGCCCTTTCCGTGATGCGGTAGGTTCTGCCGGCAATTTAAAAGGCGGTAATAAATACACCTACCAAGTAGATCCTGCCAACGGCAACGAAGGTTTACACGAAGTGGCAATGGATATTCAAGAAGGTGCGGATATGGTAATGGTAAAACCGGGAATGCCTTATTTGGATATGGTATGGCGTGTGAAAGAAAACTTCGGTGTGCCGACTTTTGCTTACCAAGTGTCTGGCGAATACGCTATGCATATGGCAGCCATTCAAAACGGTTGGTTGAAAGAGCGTGAATGTATTATGGAAGGCTTGCTCTGTTTTAAACGAGCAGGGGCAGATGGTATCTTAACCTACTTCGCTAAACGTGTGGCGAAGTGGTTGTATGAAGATGCACAAGCTAAGTAAATAAGTCATACAACAAGCGGTCGTTTTTTCATAAAATTTTGCAAATTTTTAGCGAAAAATGACCGCTTGCTTTTTTAATTACACCTTTTGATTACACTAAATCAAACAACAAAAATTCCACATCGCCTTGAGCGGCAATTTCCAGTACAGTTTCTTGGCGGATGCCTAGAGCATCGCTAGTGTGTAGTTTCACCCCGTTTACGGTTAAATCGCCTTTCACCACTTGTAACCAGTAGCTGCGGTTTGCATCTAAGCTGATTTTATCGGCTTTCACCGTTGGATATTGGTAACGCCATAATTTCATATCCTGATAAATTTTAAATGAGCCTGCTTCTGCATTTGGCGAGAGAATCAAGGTTGCACCTTCTTGCGGGGCAAATTTGTCTTGGCTGTAGCGAGGCGTAATATCCTTTTGATTTGGGATAATCCAAATTTGATAAAGGTGTAAAGTTTCCTCTGCCGATGGGTTTACTTCCGAATGGAAAATGCCTGAACCTGCCGACATAATCTGAAATTCGCCCGCTTTTACTTCGGTTTTGTTACCCATACTGTCTTCGTGTGCCACTCGGCCGTTTAACACGTAAGTTAAAATTTCCATATTATCGTGCGGGTGCTTGCCAAAGCCGTGATTTGGAGCAATAAAGTCCTCATTGATTACACGTAAATGTGAAAAATGAATGTGTTTCGGATCGTAATAATTTGCGAATGAAAAAGTATGGTAGCTCTCAAGCCAGTCAAACGATCCATTGCCGCGTTCATTTGCTTTTCTAAGTTGTAACATAATCTATTCCTTATTTTGTGTTTGAATAGCGATATTCTACTGTATACTTAAAATTGATAAATAGGTTTTTAATAGATTGATTATTTCCTTTTCGGAAATAGTCTGGGCTTGATTTTTATTGGAAAATATATAGAATATTGCCCCCTTGAGTTCCCTTACCTCAAGTTTTGGTTTAGCTAAAAAGGAGACAATATGAACCTTACAACTTATTTTTCGGATGAGAACAAACGTCGTTCTCTTATTTTACTTTCACTTTTTCACATTTTTATCATCGCAATCAGCAACTATTTAGTGCAAATTAGCTTTGAAGTTCAAGTGCCGTTTACGGAATTAATGATCCCGACAACGTGGGGAACTTTAACATTTCCCTTTATTTTCTTAGCAACCGATTTAACTGTGCGTGTATTTGGCGCTGTGCTTGCCAGAAAAATTATTTTTGTGGTGATGTTTCCGGCATTGATTATTAGCTATGTGATTTCAGTCTTATTCTTTGAAACCCAATTTCAAGGATTTTCCGCATTAGCAGATTTTAATTTCTTTGTCTTTCGTATTGCATTAGCCAGCTTTGCTGCCTATTTGGTTGGGCAGTTATTGGATGTATTTGTGTTTAATAGTTTACGGCAAGGCAAGCATTGGTGGCTTGCACCAATGTGTTCCACCATTTTTGGTACTTTAATTGATACTTTCGTATTTTTCGCCGTGGCATTTCATGAAAGCAGCGATGAATATATGGCAGAGCATTGGTTTACTATTGGCTCTGTTGATTATGCTTTTAAACTCTTTGTGAGCCTTCTATTATTTTTACCGCTTTATGGTGTGATGCTAAATTTCATTATGAAGAAATTAGATTTGAAATAGAAATGTGAAGTGATGTTTGGGGATTATGCCGAAAAAGAGTATAATCCCCCTAATTTTTTTATAAGAGAAGCGAAAATGAAGAATATCCCGTTAAGAAATGAAGAAGAAATTCAAAAACTGCGTGAAGCTTGTAAATTAGCTTCAGATGTATTAGTGATGATTAAGCCTTATGTAAAAGAGGGAATTACTACCGGCGAATTAGATAAAATTTGCCACGATTATATTGTGCAAAATGGGGCAACCTCAGCCTGTTTAGGCTATCACGGCTTTCCCAAATCGGTTTGTATTTCTCTAAATGAGGTGGTTTGTCATGGTATTCCAAGCGATGATAAAAAACTGAAAAAGGGAGATATTTTAAATATTGATGTAACGGTCATTAAAGACGGCTACTATGGTGATAACTCAATGATGTATGTTGTAGGTGAGCCAAGTGTACGCGATCAGCGTTTAATGGATGTTACGCTTGAGTCTCTTTATATCGGTATTCGTACGGTAAAAGCCGGTATTCGGTTGAAAGAAATTGGCACAGCGATTCAAAAATATGTAGAAAAAGAAGGTTTCTCGGTGGTACGTGAATACTGCGGTCATGGAATAGGCACAGAATTCCACTGCGAGCCACAAGTAGTTCATTATGCAGCGGATGATGGTGGTGTGGTACTCAAAGAAGGTATGGTCTTTACTATTGAACCAATGGTTAATGCAGGGAAGAAAGAAGTTCGCTTAATGGGTGATGGTTGGACGGTGAAAACTAAGGATAGAAGCCATTCTGCACAATATGAACATCAAATTGTAGTCACTAAAGAAGGCTGTGAAGTACTGACCATTCGTGATGAGGAAATTGAGTCCGGGCGTATTTCTCGTATTATGAAAAATAGCTAACTTGTAAATTTTAAGCGAAAAATAACCGCTTGTAAGGCGGTTAAGTATAAAGGGATTAAGTGAAAACTTAATCCCTTTGTATGTCTATTCAGCCATTATTTTGAGTGTGCTTTTTTCACCCAGATTACAGAAATGGTAAATGCCACTACGAATGAAATCGCCATACCGACAGAATACATCGCAAGGCTATCCGGTTTGATTGACGGAATTCCTAAGAAGCCTGCTGCACCTAATGCTTGCGCTTTTACGTTAAAGAACGCGATAAATGCACTGGATAAACCTGAGCCTATCATCGCCGCGATAAAGGCTTGGCGGTAGCGTAAGTTCACCCCAAACATGGCAGGCTCAGTGATGCCTAATAATGCAGAGATACCGGAAGGCACCGCTAAACCACGTACTTTGGCATCTTTTAACGCAAATGCCACGCCTAAACACGCCGCACCCTGTGCAATGTTAGACATTGCTGCGATTGGGAAGATAAAGGTTCCACCGGAGATTGCCATATTAGTGAGCAACTGAGTTTCTACCGCAATGAAGGTTTGGTGCATACCGGTAATGACGATTGGAGCATAGAACGTACCGAAGACACCGCCACCGATAAAGCCTAAGGTATCGTACAGCCAAGTTAAACCATGAGTGATTAAATCCCCTGCTTGGCGACCGATTGGGCCTATAATTGTGAACGCTAACACACCTGCGATAAACAGTGAGAACATTGGAGTTACTAGGTTATCCAAATAGCTTGGCACGAAACGACGGAAGGTTTTTTCAAGTGTTGCCAACACCCAAGCCGATACAATGGTTGGAATGACGGTACCTTGATAGCCCACTTTCTCAATTTCTAAACCTAACACATTCCAATATTTGATGTTGCCTTCCATTAAGGTTTTCGCATAGTTCCATCCGTCAGCCAATGCCGGGTGAACTAATAACATACCGAGTGCCGCCCCTAAGAACGGGTTACCGCCGAATTTACGGGTTGCAGAGAAACCCAGTAGCACCGGTAAGAAGACGAATGGTGCGTTGGCAATAGTGTTAATGAAATCTACTAAATCCGCAATTGCCGGATAACGGCTGACAACAGATTCTCCTTCCCAGAAGAAGCCAACGGAGGTGAGCATCGAATGGATACCCATTAAAAGACCGCCCGCCACGATAGCAGGAATAATTGGCACGAAAATATCCGCTAAACCTTTTACTAAACGTTGTAGTAATGGTTGATTTGCTGCACCGGCGGCTGCTACCTCAGAAGTAGACATATCGCCAATACCCATCTGTTTTTGCATTTCGGCATGCACGCTGTTTACTGTGCCTGAACCGAAAATAATTTGGTATTGACCGGAAGTTGAGAATTGACCTTTTACGCCTTCAATATTTTCAATACCTTCTTTATCTACTTTACTTTCATCTGCAAGAGTTAAACGAAGTCTGGTTGCACAATGTGCAAGAGTTGTGATGTTGTCTTTGCCACCTAATTTGGCAATCGTCTGTTCAGCGATTTTTGAAAAATTCATAGTAATTACCTTTAATATCAGAATTGAACAGTTGCATTTTAACTAAAACGGTTTAGCTAACAAGAGGAATACGAGAAATATTTTCAAAATTGTTAACTAGATCACATTTTTTTATCTTCAATGATTTTGCCGGAGGAAATTGTTAGCACTCTGTCAAACAGAAATCGGCTCTCTTCCAGCTGGTGGGTTACCATTAAAAGTGTTAACTGCCGACTTTGGCAAATCTTTTGTACAATCTGCTGTAGTTCCTCTCTTCGTTTAGGATCAAGGGCAGAAAAAGGTTCGTCCAATAATAAAATCGGTTTATCTCTTAATAAAGTGCGGGCGAGAGCAACGCGTTGTTTTTGCCCGCCCGAGAGTTGGTCTGCTCGACGGTTTAAAGAGTCGGCAATCCCCATTTGGCTTGCAATATTTTTGATCTCAGCTTTTTGTATGGTATTGAGTGATAAGCTAGGAGTTAAGGCTAAACCGATATTTTGTTCTACGCTCAAATGCGGGAAGATATTATTATCTTGAAACAGCATAGAAACAGGGCGTGCGGCTACCTCGGTACTGGTGTGGTTTTCTCCATTTAAAAACAGCTCACCTTTTTCAGCTTTTTCAAAGCCGGCAATTAAGTTAAGCAAGGTGCTTTTACCTGCACCACTTTCGCCTACTATTGCAATTTTTTCCCCCTTTTCTGCCATAAGTTGAAAATGCATATTCATTTGTTCATAGGTAAAGTGAAGATCAAGTCTGATCATGTTTTATCCTTTATAAATAAAAATGGAAGTAATGCGAATAACATGAGTACCAAAGCAGTAACAGCGGCATCTTCGATACGGTAGCTACCAAGCTGTTGGTAGAGTAGGTAAGGTAGAGAACTAAAATCTCGATTACCAAAAAAAGCAATAACGGCAAAGCTACCTAAACTTGATGACATCGCGAGTGCAAAGGCACCGGTAAGCGGTCGAATAAGGTAATTTTTTTCCACAATCCACCAGCGAGTCATTCCTTTTAGGCCTAAACTTTGGGCTAATTTATCATGTGAGGTTAAGCTATTCCACAGGGAGGAAAAAATTGTCGGATAGATAAAAGGGAGTAAGGTTAAGCCATTACAGATTCCCACCAGAATAAATAATTCTTGGGTAGTGAGATCGTGATTCATCAATAAAATAAATAAGCCAACAGAGAGTAAGAATATGGGCAGTAAGAGAGGATAAATTGCTACGCTGCCTAAAATACTGTAGCGAAATGTTGCTTTTGTATAAAGCTGTTGTCGAGTTTCGAGAGCAATAATATAGCTGACACCCACCGCAAAAACAGCGGAAATCAAGCTGAGTCCTAAAGAGAATTGAATAGCTTTCCATAATTCTGCATTAAGCAAGCGCTCACTAAGATGAGAAACCGAAATGCCTGACCAAAAAACTGTTGCAAGCGGTAGAATTATTGCAAAACTTTGCAAAAAAATGACCGCTTGTAGCCACAGTTTACTAAGCCCTATTGGAGTTGGTTTCCAAATATCTATGCGGTTTGGTTGTTGGTTGAATTGTTTTAATGTATTGATAGAAACCGCATGCATGACGAGTTGTAAGCATAGACCTAAAATAAATTGTACAGCGATTAAAATGACAGCTTTTGCAAAATCAAACTCAAAAGTAACCGCTTGATAAATAGCCACTTCCAGTGTGCTGTATTTTGGGCTGCCACCGAGCATTAGTACGATTGGAAAGCTGGTAAAGCAGACCAAAAATACAGTCATAAATATATAGGGTAAGAATGTTTTGATAATAGGTAACTCGACAATTCGGATAAATTGCCAGCCTTTTAAATTGAGCTGAGCCGCAAGTTGAAAGCGGCTACTTGGGATCAATGCTAATCCGTTGAAATAATATTTCATGACCAATGGAATATTAAACAGACAGTGAGCAATTAAGATTCCTTGCAAGCCATATAAATTAAATTGCCAATTTATTCCTAGTAATTGGCAGATTTGTGCCAGCCAGCCGGCATTTCCTAAAATACCTATTACGGCAAAAATGATCACAAGTGAGGGTAAAGCCCAAACGAAAGAGATGATTTTGTAGAGTAAATATTTACCTTTAAACTCTAAATAGAAAAATGATCTTGCCAATATGCTGCCTAAAAAGAGTGAAAAAATAGCAGAAAGAGCAGCTTGAAGCCCGCTATAGGTGAGAATATGAAGAACATCATTAACGTCAATTAAGGTGGTGTTTTGATGATATTGTATCAATGCCCATAAACTGAACGAATATAGTGCAATAATACTAAAGTAGGTAAACCATGCTGTTGTTTTGGTTAGCGTTCTAAGCATATTGCTCCAATTAGATAAGTAAAGAATATCGTTTAAATTATTGTAACATTTACTTCAGACTGTATGCTAGAATCTTGATATTTGGCAAATTTTTTTTAATTTAGCTTAAAAAACATTCTTTTGATGATACTGAACCGACAAGTTTTTGTACTTTTTAAGATGTTTTTAGTTTTAATTTGTAGTAAAGTTGCGAACATTAAATTCCAAATTGGTTTGATAAACCTAAATTTTTTTAACTTTCAATATTAAGAGGAATATTTTATGTACTCAAAAGACGTTGTAATTACAGCTCCTAATGGTTTACACACTCGCCCTGCGGCTGAGTTTGTTAAGGCAGCTAAAGGTTTTACTTCTGAAATTACGGTTACCTCTGGCGGTAAAAGTGCCAGTGCAAAAAGTTTATTCAAACTACAAACATTAGGTTTAACTCAAGGAACAACAATCACAATTTCTGCTGATGGCGAAGATGAGCAAAAAGCAGTTGATTTCTTAGTAGATTTGATTCCTACCTTAGAATAATTTTTCTAGTCTCGGATTAAGATTTATGTAACTTTATCGTGGATTACTACCGCGATAAAGTTTTTGCTATGCAACATCCAGATGGTTTTAAGCCGTCTCAAATAAGGACACAATTATGATTACAGGTATCGCAGCCTCCCCAGGTGCAGTATTTGGTAAGGCTTTAGTTCTAAAAGAAGAGCCGATTGTACTTAACACTCGTAAAATTACCGAAAGTGAAATTGAAACTGAAAAAGCAAAATTCTTTGAAGGGCGTACAAAAGCCGCAACTCAATTAACTGCCATTAAAGAAAAAGCACGTCGTACGTTGGGTGAAGAAAAAGAAGCTATTTTCGAAGGTCATTTGATGATCTTAGAAGATGAGGAGCTTGAAGAAGAAATTTTAAGTTACCTTGCTGAGAACTTAGTCACTGCTGATGTTGCTGCAAGTAAAGTGATTGAAATGCAAGCGTCAATGCTAGCTGAAATTGATGATGAATATTTAAAAGAACGTGCGGGCGATATTCGTGATATTGGAAATCGTTTAGTACGTAATATCTTGAATATGCACATTGTTGATTTAGGCGATATTCAAGATGAAGTCATTTTAGTTGCTTACGATTTAACTCCTTCCGAAACGGCACAATTAAATTTAGATAAAGTATTAGGCTTTGTAACCGATATTGGTGGCCGCACTTCTCACACTTCTATTATGGCTCGTTCATTAGAGCTTCCTGCAATTTTTGGTACAAATAATGTTACCTCATTAGTCAAAACAGGTGATCTGCTTATTTTAGATGCAGTAAACAATGAAGTGCATTTAAACCCTTCAGAAGCAGAAATTACTGAATTTAAAGTATTACAAGAGAAACTGAGTGCAGAAAAAGCAGAACTTGCCAAATTGAAAGAGCTTCCGGCACAAACTTTAGACGGACACAAAGTGGATGTGGCAGGTAATATCGGGACAATTCGTGATATTGAGGGTGTTCTACGTAATGGTGGCGAAGCCGTTGGTTTATACCGTACTGAATTCTTATTTATGGATCGTGCTCAATTACCCGGCGAAGAGGAACAGTTCCAAGCCTATAAAGAAATTGTAGAAGCGATGGGCAATAATTTAGTGATTCTTCGCACGATGGATATCGGTGGTGATAAAGAGTTACCATACTTGGATTTACCAAAAGAAATGAACCCGTTCTTAGGTTGGCGTGCGGTACGTATCGGTTTCACTCGTCGTGAAATTCTAGATACACAATTGCGTGCGGTATTACGTGCTTCTGCGTTTGGTAATTTAGCCGTTATGTTCCCGATGATTATTTCGGTTGAAGAAATCCGTTTATTAAAATCAATTGTAGCGGAATTAAAAGATCAATTACGTGCTGAAGGCTATGCTTTTGATGAAGATCTGAAACTTGGTATTATGGTAGAAACACCATCTGCTGCGGTGAATGCGCGTCATCTAGCAAAAGAGGTTGATTTCTTTAGTATCGGCACAAATGACTTAACTCAGTACACTTTAGCGGTTGATCGTGGTAATGAAATTATTGCTCACTTATATAATCCGTTAAGCCCATCAGTATTAAATTTAATCAAACAAGTTATCGATGCTTCACATGCTGAAGGCAAATGGACCGGTATGTGTGGTGAGTTAGCAGGTGATGTGCGTGCAACAGCATTATTACTTGGTATGGGCTTAGACGAGTTTAGTATGAGCGGTATTTCTGTCCCTCATGTGAAAAAATTGATTCGTTCGATTAATTTTGCTGATGCTAAGGCATTAGCCGACGAGGCGTTAGCTCAACCGACCTCAGCAGATATTGAGCGTTTAGTAAACGATTTTTATCAAAAATTAAACTAATTTTAATTATTTAGCATACAAAAGCGGAATTCTCGTATAAAATATATGGGGATTCTGTATCTAATATCTGAGGAGATTTTAAGATGGGTTTATTTGATAAATTATTTGGCTCAAAACAAAAAGCAGGTAAAAACATTCAAATTTATTCACCATTAAGCGGTGAAATTGTAAATATTGAAGATGTGCCTGATGTGGTTTTTTCTGAAAAAATCGTAGGTGATGGTGTAGCCATTCGTCCTTCAGGTGATACTATTGTTGCACCTGTAAATGGTACTATTGGTAAGATTTTTGAAACAAACCACGCATTCTCAATTGAATCAGAAGATGGCGTAGAATTATTTGTACACTTCGGTATTGATACAGTTGAATTAAAAGGTGAAGGCTTCTCTCGTGTTGCTCAAGAAGGTCAAACAGTAAAAGTGGGTGACCCGGTCATCAAATTTGATTTAGAATTGCTTGAAGGTAAAGCAAAATCTGTATTAACACCAATCGTAATTTCTAATATGGATGAAATTACCAACCTGGCTAAGAACAACGGTCAAGTTGTTGCAGGCGAAAGTGTTGTGTTAACATTGACTAAGTAGTAAAACGCTATGTATTAAGCCACGATATTCAATATCGTGGCTTTTTTGTTTGTATCCTTTTTAAGTAATATCAGATTTATGAAGATTATTTCTAGATAAAAAATAGGCAACAATGTAAAATACCTCACAATTTTGCGTAAAGAGTTTATGTTTTAATTTAAAATAGTAAATTGCTTTACGCTTTTCTTTTCTAATTTACTGATATATTTATTATTTTTTAAGACTATGGCTAAATTACATATTACTACTTGGGGCTGCCAAATGAACGAGTATGACTCGTCTAAAATGGCGGATCTCCTCAATTCTACTCACGGTTTTGAACTGACTGAAAATCCGGAAGATGCAGATGTTTTACTTTTAAACACTTGCTCGATTCGTGAAAAAGCGCAGGAAAAAGTGTTTTCACAGCTGGGACGTTGGAAAAACTGGAAGAAAACCAAGCCTAATCTGATTATTGGTGTTGGCGGATGTGTGGCTTCTCAAGAGGGGGAGCATATTCGTGATCGCGCACCTTATGTTGATATTGTATTCGGGCCACAAACTTTGCACCGTTTGCCTGAGATGATTAACCAAATTCGTGGTGGTAAAAGCTCAATTGTGGATATTTCTTTCCCGGAAATCGAAAAATTTGACCGTTTGCCAGAGCCAAAAGCTGAGGGCCCAACTGCCTTTGTGTCGATTATGGAAGGCTGTAACAAATATTGCTCATTCTGTGTTGTGCCTTACACACGTGGTGAAGAAGTGTCTCGTCCGGTTGACGATGTATTATTTGAAATTGCCCAATTAGCAGCTCAAGGCGTGCGTGAAGTAAATTTACTCGGTCAAAACGTAAATGCTTATCGAGGTGAGACTTTCGATGGTGGTATTTGTACTTTTGCAGAATTACTGCGTTTAGTTGCAGCGATTGATGGTATTGACCGCTTGCGTTATACCACCAGCCACCCAATTGAATTTAGTGATGATATTATCGAGGTTTACCGTGATACGCCTGAATTAGTCAGTTTCTTACACTTACCGATTCAAAGTGGTTCAGACCGAGTACTGACGATGATGAAACGTAATCACACTGCATTAGAGTATAAAGCGATTATCCGTAAATTGCGTGAAGTTCGACCTGAAATTCAAATCAGCTCAGACTTTATCGTTGGCTTCCCGGGCGAAACAGCGGAAGATTTTGAGCAGACAATGAAAATCATTGAGCAAGTTAACTTTGATATGAGCTTTAGCTTTATTTATTCTGCTCGCCCTGGTACGCCTGCTGCAGACTTGCCAGATGATGTTTCAGATGATGAGAAAAAAGAGCGTTTAGCACGTTTACAGCAACGTATTAACCACCAAGCTATGCAGTTTAGCCGAGCGATGTTAGGAACAGAGCAGCGTATTTTGGTAGAAGGTCCATCGAAAAAAGATTTAATGGAGCTTACCGGTAGAACTGAAACCAATCGTGTGGTGAATTTTGTCGGCACCCCGGATATGATTGGTAAATTTGTAGATGTGAAAATTACCGATGTTTACACTAACTCACTACGTGGTGAGGTAATTCGCACCGAAGCGGAAATGGGCTTACGTGTTGTTGAATCAGCTGAAAGTGTTATTGCCCGTACACGTAAAGAAGATGATTTAGGTGTAGGTAAGTACGTGGTGAATTTGTAAAAAATTTCCTAAAAATGACCGCTTGTGTAATGCAAGCGGTCATTTTGTTAGGAAAATAGGTAAATTAATCCGTAAAAAAATGAATAATTTTTGTCATAATCTGTATTTCACTCAGAGGGAGAATCGGTTAGTATAATGGTAATGGCTAAATCGTTTTAGCTAATGGTTGAATAAATTAAAAGAGATAAAATTATGAGCAAAATTTGGGTAACCGGTGATGCAGTTGTTGATTTAATTCCGGATGGCGAAAATCACTATTTAAAATGTGCCGGAGGTGCTCCCGCTAATGTAGCAGTGGGCGTTTCCCGTTTAGACGTTAAGGCAGGCTTTATTGGTAGAGTAGGAAACGATCCGCTTGGTCACTTCATGCGGGATGTTTTGGCTTCGGAAAAGGTCTCAACCGACAATATGATTTTAGACAATGAGCAGCGTACATCCACCGTGGTAGTTGGCTTAGATAATGGTGAGCGTAGCTTTACTTTTATGGTAAACCCAAGTGCCGACCAATTTTTGCAAGTAGAAGATTTACCTGAATTTCAGCAAGGGGATTTTTTGCACTGTTGCTCCATTGCATTGCTCAACAATCCCTCACGCTCTACCACGATTGAAGCCATTCGCCGCGTGAAAAATGCTAATGGATTTGTTTCCTTCGATCCAAATTTACGTGAATCACTTTGGAAAAGTCTTGATGAGATGAAAACAGTGGTCAATTCTGTCGTCGCGATGGCGGATATTCTGAAATTCTCCGAAGAAGAATTAACACTCCTGACTGATACCGAAACCCTTGAGCAAGCGGTTCAGAAAATTACTGCACAATATCCGGAAAAATTAATTATCATCACTTTAGGCAAGGATGGCGCGATTTATCACTTAAACGGTAATAGCAAACATGTTGCCGGTAAAGCGTTGAAACCTGTGGATACTACCGGTGCCGGAGATGCTTTTGTCAGTGGCTTACTAGCCGGTCTTGCACAGAATCAAGATTGGAGAGATGAGAAAGTACTAGTTGAAGTGATCCGTAAAGCTAATGCTTCCGGTGCCTTAGCCACCACTGCCAAAGGGGCGATGTCGGCACTGCCGAATAAAGCTCAGCTAGAGGCGTTTTTGGCGGAGTAGTCTTTTAACGACAGTCTCCCTTTGTAGGGAGGTATTGCAATACTCCCCTAAGTAAACGAGAAGGTAATCACACAGGAACCCCTATGCACATTTTCAATAACGGTAAATACAAAAGCCTACACGCCCAAAGCGAGGGTGAATTAAACACTATTCGTCAAACAGTACTTTCTGATGCTGATTTCTATCCAACCTATCATCTCGCGCCTGAAACCGGGCTGTTTAACGATCCTAATGGTTTAATTTTTGACGGCGAAAAATACCATATTTTTGCCCAATGGTTCCCTTATGGTGCATTGCATGGCATGAAGCATTGGCTGCATTTTATGACCAAAGATTTCCAAACTTTTGAAAAAGGTGAAGTGTTGATTCCCGATGAACTGTTTGAATCGCACGGCTGTTATTCGGGTGGAGCGATTTTATGGCAAGATAAGATTGCTGCGTTTTACACAGGCAATACTCGTCGCCCGTCTGATAATGCACGGGTTCCACACCAAAATATTGCGATTTTTGATAAATCAGGAAAACTGTTGGAAAAACGTTGCATTATTAACCAGCCTCCGCAAGGATATACCGAACACGTTCGTGATCCGAAACCTTACATTACCTGTGATGGCAAAATTCGTTTTGTACTAGGTGCGCAGCGTGACAATCTCACCGGTACAGCGTTGATTTATGAGATGGATAATTTAGAGGATACACCACGTTTAATTGGCGAGTTGGCGGTGCAAGATTTCGATAACAGTCACGTGTTTATGTGGGAATGTCCCGATTTATTCCGTCTTGATGAAAAAGATCTGTTTGTCTGGTCACCTCAAGGGAAATTGCGTGAAAGTCACCAATTCCAAAATAATTACCACGCTACTTATGCTCTAGGTAAATTAGAGGGCAACAGTTTGGCTGCAGAGCATATCGAAGAGCTTGACTATGGCTTTGATTTCTATGCCCCGCAAACGGTAGAAAACAGCGATCGCATTATGTTTGGCTGGGTAGGTTTGCCGGATTTAACTTATCCGACCGACCGTTTTCAATGGCATTCTATGTTAACTTTACCTCGCAAGTTATCTCTTAAAAATGGCAAAGTAGTGCAGCAGCCGATCGTACACTTAAATGATTTACAAGCGGTCGAAATTTCAGAAAACTTTGCAAGTTTGAATTTGGATACTGCCTATTTGCAAATTTCTGTGGAAAATCAACCGCTTGTATTAGATTTCTTTACCAATGACAAAGGGCAGCAGCTGACGATGCGTTTTGAAAACGGCGTATTTAGTTTAGATCGCAGCCAAAGCGAGCAAACGGAATTAATGGAAAAGTTTGGTTCGGTTCGTCATTGTAAGTTAGAGAAATTAGAGACAATTGAGATTTTCTTTGATCGCTCCATTGTGGAAATTTTCCTCAATGGTGGTGAAAAAGTGCTTACTTCACGCTTTTTTATTGCCAATCGTAAAAATATCATCAAAGCTTCACGTTTAGTTCGGGCAAAATTAGCAAATATTGCTGCAATTAGCGTAGAATAAAAAGGAGGCAGAACTGCCTCCGATATAGAAGGAGATAAGTGTGGATAAAAAACGCTTAACGCTAAGCGATATTGCGAAATTAAGCGGAGTGTCAAAAACAACGGCTAGCATAATTTTAAACGAGCGTGGTGATGATTTTAGAATAAAGCCCGAGACTTGCCAGAAAGTCAAAAATATTGCAAAAAAATACGGCTATCGAGCTAATGTCTATGCCAAAGCTTTACAAGCGAAGCGGACCAATGTTATCGGGCTGGTCATTCCTGATTTTACCAACTATGGCTTTGCTTTAACTGCAAAATCTTTAGAGCGTTTATGCCGTGATAACGGGTTACAGCTTGTCATCGCTTGCTCGGATGATAATCCGGAACAGGAGAAAAAAGCGATAGAGCAGTTACTGGATAGACGGGTGGATGTGTTACTAACCGCTCCTACTCATAACGACCCGACTTACTATCACAATGTGGTGCAATATGCACCTATGTTGCACTTAGACCGCTATATCTCGGAGCTGAATATCCCTTCTATTACCAGCAATGATACTGAGAGTATCAGTATGTTGGTTGAAAATATTGTCAGAGCTTATCAACCTAAAGAGTTTTTTTATTTAGGTGGGCAATTGTCGCTTTCCCCGAGTCAGAACCGTCTCAAAGGTTTTCTTGAAGGATTAACCCAATCTCATTTGGCGATAGAAGAAGATTGGATTTTGCATAAAGATTACCAGCCTGAATCCGGTTATCAAATGTTTGCGCAAATGGTTGAAAAATTAGGTAGATTACCGGAGGCAGTTTTTACAGCATCTTTTACTCTACTAGAAGGGGTGATGCGTTATTTAACCGAACATAAACAGATAGATAAATTAATTACGCAAGAGTTACATTTAGCAACTTTTGATGATCATCATTTATTAAATGCACTACCGTTTCACATTCATTCTATCCAGCAAGATCATGACAAAATTGCACAGCATGCCTTTTTATTGATTCAACAAAAATTAGCCGGCAAAAAAGTAGAAAGTGTAAAGGTAGATTGTGAAATTTTATGGCGAAAATCAATTTAAAGGAAAGTTATGGCACATTTTTACGAATATTTAGAATTTAACAGTGATGAAGACCGAGAGAACCAATTAGAAGTTTATGTTGATGTAAAGCTTGAATCAGAAACTGAACAGAAAATGCAAGCCCTTACTGTGCAAGGTGATTGGTTAATTATGGCAGAACCCCATTGCCCTGATTGTGTAGAAGTGGTGGCTTATTTTCAACGTATGGCAAAGCTGAATCCGAATATCAAGGTGAAATATATTTCCCAAAAACAGAGTCAAGAACGCCAATATTTTGACAGCGAAGCCCAGCATCAAGCGGTTATTTCTGCTCAAAAAATTCCAAGTATTTTTGATCTTCGTGATGGCAAAACGGAATTAGTGCTTTCCGAATTTCCCCAATTTCTAAAAGAAAAACTGCAGGAAGCGCCTGAATCGGCTGAAGAACTGATCGCTGATTTTCGCCGCGGAAAATTTGGAAAAGAGGTAGAAGCAGAGTTACTCTCGATATTCACCAAATAAATTTGCACAAATCCCCGCAACTTAATTGCGGAATTTGCTTAATTTCTGTATAATCTGCAATCTTTTTTATAAATAAAAAAACGTATATATCTTTGGAGTAAACTATGGCTCGTGTAACAGTACAAGAAGCAGCAGAGAAAATTGGCAACCGTTTCGATTTAATCTTAATCGCCGCACGTCGCGCAAGACAATTACAACTTCACACACGTGAGCCACTTGTGCCTGAAGAAAATGATAAACCAACCGTGATTGCATTGCGTGAGATTGAAGAAGGTTTAATTACAACTGCTATTATGGACCAACTTGAAAATCATGATTCTATTCAGCAAGAAGCCGCTGAGCAAGAAGCGATTTCATTTTTAACCGAAATGACGAATGAGTAACTGATTTTTTAATTTATAGAGAATGGACAATTGGGTCTGCAAGCGGTAGGATTTTCCTAAAAATTTGCAAATTCATTGTCCATTTTTGTTTCTGTATTGAGGTATACCGTGTATCTTTTTGAACCTTTAGATCGAATTATTCAGGGCTACTTACCGCCTGAGCAAATTGAACGTGTAAAACGAGCTTATGTGATTGCCCGTGATGCACATGAAGGGCAAACACGCTCAAGTGGTGAGCCTTATATTACGCACCCGGTTGCGGTGGCATCAATTATTGCTGAGATGAAATTAGATCATGAAGCAGTGATAGCAGCATTATTGCACGATGTAATTGAAGATACGCCTTATACAGAAGAAGAACTTGCTGCAGAATTTGGTCAGAGTGTGGCAGATATCGTGCAAGGAGTCTCTAAGTTAGATAAATTGAAATTCCGCACCCGCCAAGAAGCTGAGGTTGCTAATTTCCGTAAAATGATTTTGGCGATGACCAAAGATATTCGTGTGGTATTAATCAAACTTGCCGACCGTACACATAATATGCGTACCTTAGGAGCATTGCGTCCGGATAAACGCCGTCGCATTGCTAAAGAAACGTTGGAAATTTATAGCCCTCTTGCCCATCGTTTAGGGATTGAACATATTAAAAATGAATTAGAAGATCTCGGCTTTGAGGCAATGCATCCACAGCGTTATCGCGTATTAAAAATGGCAATTGCCAATGCCAGAGGTCATCGTAAAGAATTGATTCAGCGCATTTCCGATGAAATTAAAGAGCGTTTAGAAGACGTGAGCATTGAGGCTCGTGTTTATGGGCGTGAAAAGCATCTCTATTCGATTTATCAAAAAATGCGGCAGAAAGATCAGCATTTCCATTCAATTTTAGATATTTATGCTTTCCGAGTAGTGGTAGGGAATATTGATAACTGCTACCGTGTTTTAGGACAAATGCACGCCCTTTATAAGCCACGCCCAAAACGGGTTAAGGATTATATTGCCGTGCCGAAACCGAACGGATATCAGTCATTGCACACGTCGATGATTGGCCCACACGGCGTGCCTGTTGAGGTGCAAATTCGTACTGAAGATATGGATAAAATGGCGGATATGGGAGTGGCTGCACACTGGCGTTATAAAGAAGGTGAGGCACATCATAACACCACAGTGCAAGTTAAAGCACAGCAATGGTTGCAAAGTATTGTGGAGTTACAAAACAGTGCAGGTAACTCCGTAGAGTTTATTGAAAGTGTGAAGTCAGATCTATTCTCTGATGATATTTATGTATTCACACCAAAAGGACGTATTGTTGAGCTACCGGCAAATGCTACTGCAATTGATTTTGCTTATGCAGTTCACTCAGGAATTGGCGATCGCTGTGTAGCGGCAATTGTCGATCGTAATCCATACCCGCTTTCAGAACCGCTTCGCACAGGGCAAACTATTGAGATTATTACCGAACAAGGTAAACGTCCGAATGCTTCTTGGCTTAATTTTGTCGTAAGTGGTAAGGCAAGGGCTAAGATTCGTCAAGCATTGAAGAATCAGCAACATGATGAAGCCATCGCACTGGGCCGCCGCCAGTTAATACGAGCAATGAATTTATGCTCTTTGGATGATTTACAACCAGAGGTTATTCAAACAGTATTAGATGAACTACGCTTGTCGACTTTCGAGGATTTATTGGCAGAAATTGGTTTAGGTAACCAAATGAGCAACGTCATTGCACAGCGTCTATTAGGCGAACCTTTGTTAATTGATACCGACGGTGATCCGCAAAACAATCAACCACTGGCAATTGAAGGGGTGGAAAACCGCTTAATTAGCTTTGCGAAATGTTGTTTACCTGTACCGGGTGATGAGATTATCGCCTATGTTAGTTCAGGTAAAGGTTTAGTTGTGCATAATACACATTGCTCAAATGTAAAAGATTATGCGACAAATCAAAGTCAGTATTTGCCGGTTGTATGGGAAGTGGCAAAAGAGAATGCTATTAAGTTTGAGGCGGAAATCGTGCTGGATATCATTAATGAGCCGGGGGTGCTTGCCGGCATTACCTCAACTCTTGCTAAAATGAATAGCAATATCGGCAGCATTAGCAGTGAGGCAAGAGATGGTAATGTTTATCAGGTGAGAATTCAGATTTCTGTACTGGATAAAACGCATTTCGATGCTATTTTACGTAAGCTTGTCAGCGTAAGCGGTGTAGTGAAAGCGAGCCGTAAATAAAAATAGATACTTAAAAAATAAACTGCACCCCAAAAGTTAGGCTGAATTCTAGCTTATGAAGGTGCAGATTTTTTTATCCGAACATATTGAAATAACAAGCGGTCTATTTTGAGGAAATTTTTGCAAATCCCCAAATTGAGCTAAGGCAAAAATAGAAGCAATATAATAGAATTAGTTATAATATTGGAATTTAAATCGTTATTTTAGAAGAGAGAAAGATGAAAGAAAGATCACCCATTATTGGTTTGGTTGCCGGTGAAATTTCGGGAGATATTCTCGGTGCCGGCTTAATTAACGCCTTGAAGTTACATTATCCAAATGCACGATTTGTTGGGGTGGCCGGACCACAAATGTTGAATGCAGGCTGCGAAACGCTATTTGATATGGAAGAGCTTTCCGTTATGGGCTTGGCTGAAGTGGTAAAACATCTTCCTCGTTTGCTAAAACGTCGCCAGCAAGTGATTGATGAGATGATCAAATTAAAGCCCGATGTCTTTATTGGCATTGATGCGCCGGATTTTAATCTAACGGTTGAAGAAAAATTGAAAGCAAACGGTATTAAAACCATTCATTATGTAAGCCCATCGGTATGGGCGTGGCGTCAAAAGCGAGTGTTTAAAATTGCCGGAGCAACTCATTTGGTGCTGGCGTTCTTACCGTTTGAAAAAGCGTTTTATGATAAATTTAACGTTCCCTGTCGCTTTATCGGACATACTATGGCTGATGCTATCCCGCTCAACCCCAGCCGTGCCGAAGCTTGTTCATTATTAAATATTGATGAGTCCAAGCGTTATATGGCAATCTTATCTGGAAGCCGTGGTAGTGAAATTGGTTTTCTGGCAGAGCCTTTCTTGAAGACTGCTCAAATTTTAAAACAGCGTTTTCCGGATCTGCAATTTTTAGTGCCGATGGTCAATGAAAAGCGAATTGAGCAATTTAAAGCTATTAAAGCACAAGTGGCCCCGGAGTTGGAGTTACATATTTTTCAAGGCAAGGCTCGTCAGGCAATGATTGCTTCTGAATGTACTTTGTTAGCTTCAGGCACTGCCGCATTAGAGGCGATGTTGTGCAAATCGCCAATGGTTGTAGGATATAAGATGAAGCCACTCACTTATTGGCTGGCAAAAAAATTAGTTAAGACCGATTATATCTCTTTACCAAATTTATTGGCAAAAGAGTTATTAGTACCGGAGTTAATTCAAGAAGAATGTAATCCGGAGAATTTGGCTCTGCATTTAAGTCCTTTTTTAGCGGATGATGAAGCGAGCCGAACGCAGAAAGCCTTTTTAAAACAGCGATTTGGTGAGTTACATCAACAAATTCAATGTAACGCCGATAAACAAGCAGCACAAGCTGTAATCGATGTATTAAACGATAAAACAAGCGGTCATTTTTAACGAATTTTTTGCAAATAGGAGATATTATGTGGAAAGAAGTTTTACTTAATTACGGGATTTTTTTATTAGAGTTATTAACAATCTTCGGCATTATTGCGGTCGTTATTATGCTGATTTTAGAGTCTAAAAAACAGACTGAAAACGGCACGATTGCTATCACTAATTTAACTGAAAAATATAAAGAACAGCAAAAATCTCTTTCCGACTTTTTCTTAAGTGAAGCTGAGCTTAAGCATAAAGAAAAAGAAGCTAAGAAGGCGGAAAAAGAAAAAGCAAAAGCCGAGAAACAGCGATTAAAAGAGGGAGAAAGCATAGAAGCTAAGCCTCGTTTGTTTGTGCTGAATTTTAACGGTGATATGATGGCTCATGGAGTGAATGCTTTACGCCGAGAGATTGATGCGGTGATTAGTCTTGCTAATCCGCAAAAAGATGAAGTATTGCTGAAATTAGAAAGCCCGGGCGGCGTTGTGCATGGTTACGGATTAGCAGCTTCACAATTACAACGTTTGCGAGAGCGTAATATTCCTTTAATTGCTGCGGTGGATAAAATAGCGGCAAGTGGGGGATATATGATGGCATGTGTGGCAAATAAAATTGTTTCTGCGCCTTTTGCTGTTATTGGTTCTGTCGGTGTGGTGGCTCAAGTGCCGAATATTCATCGTTTCCTGAAAAAACACGATATCGATGTGGATGTGATGACTGCTGGAGAATATAAACGCACCGTGACCTTAGTAGGCGAAAATACTGAAAGAGGGAAACAAAAATTCCAACAAGAATTAGAAGAAACGCATTTACTGTTCAAGCAATTTGTGGCTCAACATCGCCCGCAACTGGATATTGAGAAAGTGGCAACCGGAGAGCATTGGTTTGGTAAACAGGCGATTGATCTGAATTTGGTTGATGAAATTTCGACTAGTGATGATCTAATTTTGCAGGCAATTCATGAAAAAGAAGTAATTGAGCTGAAATATAAAGAGAAGAAAAATCTGACTCAGCGTTTAGGCTCTCAACTTGAACAGTCTGCGGAAAATTTATTAACTAAGATTTTAAATAAAAGCCGCTCAACTATGATGTAAGGTGGCATACAAAAAGGCAGCTTCTAATGAATTAGAAGCTGCTTTATTTTTTGAAGTTTTTACAACTATACTAATCCGGTATGATGGTTTTCCTCCACCACAAAACAAGCAATGCGAGAACCGTCTTTATAGGTTTTCAATTCCGGCTGGCTTGTTCGACATAAATCGGTTGCAAAGCGGCAGCGAGCATTGAAGGCACAGCCTTTTGGTGGATTTAATGGGCTTGGTAGCTCACCGGTAAGCTTAATACGTTCACGGCGTTGTTCCGGATTTAAGCGTGGTGTGGCTGAAAGCAGCGCTTGCGTATAAGGGTGGCGCGGATTGTTAAAAATCGTTTTCGTCTCTCCTTGTTCGACACAACGACCTAAATACATCACCATCACTTCATCGGCAATATGTTCCACTACCGATAAATCATGGGAAATAAAGACATAAGACAGCCCCATTTCCTCCTGTAGATCCATCATTAAATTTAGCACTTGAGCTCGTACAGACACATCTAGGGCGGAAACCGGCTCATCAGCAACCACAATATCAGGTTGTAGCATTAAGCCACGGGCAATGGCGATACGCTGACGTTGCCCGCCGGAGAACATATGTGGATAACGGTCATAAAATTCCGGCTTTAAACCTACCTTTGCCATCATTTCCAACACACGTGCTTTACGTTCTTTGGCGGATAAATCCGTATTAATCAGGAGTGGTTCTTCTAAAATCGCCCCAACCTTTTTACGAGGATTGAGCGAGCTATACGGATTTTGGAACACAATTTGAATTTTTTTACGACGTAGTTGTGCAGTCTCTTTATCATCTACCAAGAAATTTTGTCCTTTATAGAACAATTCCCCTTCAGTTGGGCTTTCAATCATTGTGAGCATTCGCCCCAGCGTTGATTTACCACAGCCGGATTCGCCTACAATAGCTAATGTTTTACCACGCTCAAGTGTGAATGACACGCCATCCACCGCTTTGACGGTTTTAGGTTTGGCAAACATCCCTTTTTTGACAGGGTAGTATTTTTTCAAATTGATCGCATCGAGAAGCGGTGTGTTTTTATCATTTTTTTGCAAATCGCCCATGTTAACCTCTCAGATGTTGTTCAAAGGCAAGTGGTGTGCCTGCTAATGTTAATGGCGAGTGGCACTTCACCTGGCGGCCATTAAGGATGCGTAATTCCGGCTCAGTTGTTCGGCATTTATCCGTGGCATACGGACAACGTGGATTCAGTAGACAGCCTTGAGGGCGGTCATATTTACCGGGAACTACACCGGGCAGTGATTGTAATCGGGATTTCCCTTCGGCAAATTCAGGCAAGGCTTTGAGTAAGGCTTGCGTATAAGGATGCAGAGGAGAATTGAAAATCTCCGCAGCTTTACCTTCTTCCACAACTTGTCCCGCATACATCACGATAATGCGGTGTGCTGATTCTGCCACTAAGGCTAAATCGTGGGTGATGAGAATCAGTGCCATATTTTCTTTGCGTTGTAATTCAAGCAGAAGATCGATGATCTGAGCTTGAATCGTTACATCTAATGCGGTGGTTGGTTCATCAGCGATCAGCAGTTTCGGGTTACAAGCAATTGCCATTGCGATCATCACACGTTGGCTCATCCCGCCTGATAATTGGTGAGGGTAAACCTCTAAACGAGATTCCGGATCAGGGATGCCAACCATGGTCAATAACTCAATTGTTCTTGCCCTACGGTTTGTTTTCGAGCCACCTTGATGCACTTTCAACGCTTCCATAATTTGGAAACCGACGGTATAACTTGGATTAAGGCTTGTCATGGCATCTTGGAAAATCATTGATACATCAGCACCGACAATTTGCTGTTTTTCTTTTGGATTTAATGCCAATAAGTCATTGCCGTTAAATTTGAGGTTCTTCGCCATAACTCGACCGGGGAAATCAATTAACCCCATAATTGCAAGTGAGCTGACGGATTTTCCGGAACCTGATTCACCCACAATGCCTAATACTTCACCTTCATTTACTTCATAGCTTACGCGGTCAACAGCCTTAAAAGGGGCATGTTTGTCTCCGAAATGAACGGAGAGTTCGTTTACTTCTAATAATGCCATTTGCTCTCCTACTGTTTCAATTTTGGATCAAGCGCATCACGCAAGCCATCACCCATCAAGTTAAAGGCTAATACTAACGATAAAATTGCTAACCCCGGAATGGTTACCAGCCAGTTTGCCGACTGCATAAAGCCGCGAGATTCGGCAAGCATGGTGCCAAGCTCAGGTGTTGGTGGTTGAGCTCCAATACCTAAGAAACCAAGTGCCGCCAGTTCTAAAATAGCGTTTGAGATCCCCATTGTCATTTGTACAATCAGCGGGGCTAAGCAGTTTGGTAAAATAACCACAAACATTAGGCGGAATACGCTTGCGCCCGCAACACGGGAAGCAGTTACATAATCGCGATTTTTTTCGCTTAATACGGATGCACGAGTTAAACGCACATAGCTTGGAATTGACACTATCGCAATTGCAATAGCGGCATTCATCAGTGACGGTCCCAGAATAGTAACCACACCGATAGTTAATAACAGGCTTGGGATAGCAAGCATAATATCAACCAATCGCATAATGATAATATCCAGCATGCCGCCATAGTAACCTGCCAGTAAACCTAAAATCACGCCTAATACACAAGACATCACGACAATAATTAAGCCGATAAAGACAGATAATCTGGCACCATAAATAATACGGGAAAGAATATCACGCCCGATATCATCTGTACCTAACAGGTGAGCCGCATTGCCACCATCTACCCAAGCAGGTGGTAGTAATAAGGCATTACGGTTTTGCTCAATAGGGTCGAAAGGGGCTACCCATTGGGCGAATACACAAGCAAAAAAGACAATCGCAATAAAAGCGAGTCCGATTAATGCACCTCTATTTCGACAGAAGTAGTACCAAAACTCCTGTAATGGTGTTTTTGGTTTAGGTGCGGATAATGTGATTGAAGACATTTATCACTCCAAAATAAAAAAATCCTCAAAATCATAGAACAAGCGGTTGTTTTTTTGAAAAATTTTGCAAATTTAAGCCTAAATTTAACCGCTTGTAGTGTGTTATGAATGGCGGATTCTTGGGTTTACAATGCCGTAGAGTAAATCTACCGCTAAATTCACTAAAATAATAATGGTGGCAATAATAAGGACAGAGCCTTGTAGCACAGGGTAGTCACGAGCGTTAATCGCATCAATAATCCATTTGCCGATGCCCGGCCAAGAGAAAATATTCTCGGTTAAAACGGCTCCTGATAAAAGCTGTCCGACAATCAAGCCGACTACCGTTACCACCGGAATTAAGGCGTTTCGCAGTGCGTGTACAACTACAATACGAGTGGTATTCAAGCCTTTCGCTTTAGCTGTGCGGATATAATCTTCGCCCAGAACTTCCAGCATGGAGGAACGAGTCATACGGGTGATAACCGCCAGCGGAATTGTGCCTAGTACAATAGCGGGTAAAATGAGGGATTTAATTGCCGCTAAAAATGCGCCGGGTTCGTCAGAATTCCAAGTGTCAATCAGCATAAACCCTGTTTCAGCTTCAATCCAGTATTCAGACGGTAAACGCCCGGATGCAGGTAATCCCAGAGGGGTAGATATATAAATGATCAGAATCAGCCCCCACCAGAAAATCGGCATTGAGTAGCCTGTTAAAGAAAGAGTTGTAACCGTATGTGAAATCCAAGACTCTTTTTTAACTGCAGCAATTACACCGAGAAAGATACCGAAAATCAACGACCAAAGTAAGGCAAAAAATGCCAGTTCTACTGTGGCGGGAAACAGGGTAAAAAATTCTTTAAGCACGGGCTCGTTGTTGCGGAATGATGTACCCAAATCGCCCTGCAATACGCTTTTAATGTAGTTAAAATATTGCTGAGGCAATGGCTGGTCTAGCCCAAGTTGGGCCATCATTTGTGCGTGAACGACAGGATCGACCCCGCGTTCTCCCATTCGGATCTCAATTGGGTCTCCGGGGATTAAATGCACTAGGGCAAAAGTAATTAAAGTTATCGCAATAAAGGTTGGGATAACCATGAATAAACGTTTAAGAATAAATTGAAACATAGGTAATTTTTAGTTTGCAAATTTTTGCGGAAAAGTAACCGCTTGTCGTTAGGTAGAAAAAGAAATGTCGGGCAAAGCTGCCCGACCTACCTAAAAATTATTTAGTTACTAAATCTACACCATAGAAATTATGTAAGCTAAATGGGCTTAATTTATAACCGCTTACTTCTTTACGAACAGGGAAGTAAGTGGTTGAGTGAGCAACCGTTACCCAAGGTGCTTGCTCTTTAAAGATGACTTGTGCTTTTTTGTAAAGCTCAGCACGTTGTGCTTTGTCTGTCACTTGAATTGCATCAGTAATTAATTTGTTGAATTCAGGATGGCAGAATTTTGCATAATTTGAGCCTTGTTCAACCGCAGAACAGCTTAATAAAGTATTTAAGAAGTTGTCTGGGTCTCCGTTATCGCCATTCCATCCAATCATACCGGTTTGGTGTTCGCCATTACGCATACGTTTTAGGTATTCGCCCCATTCGTAGCTGACGATTTTAGCGTTAACACCGACTTTTTTCCAGTCTTCTTGGATTAATTCCGCCATACGACGAGCATTTGGGTTATACGGTCGAGATACCGGCATAGCCCAAATATCTGTTTCAAAACCGTTAGCAAAACCGGCTTCTGCTAATAATGCTTTTGCTTTTTCAGGGTTGTAGTCGTAATCCTGAAATATCATCATTATAGCTCCACATTGTTGGCGGAATCGGGTTCTTCGCTTTTTGCCCGGAGCCTTGATAGACCGATTCTAAAATCGCATCTTTATTAATTGCATGGCTTAATGCTTGGCGAACTTTTACATTATCAAGCGGTGCTTTTTGGACGTTAAAACTCAAATAACCCACGTTTAAGCCCGGCTGGGACATTAAATTAATGTTTTCATCTTTCTTCAAGGTTTCTAAGTCAGCAGGGTTTGGATAAGGCGCTGCTTGGCATTCGTTTTTCTGTAACTTAGCCATACGTACCGAATCATCAGGAGTAATTGAGAAGACTAAACGGTCAATAGCCGCTTTGCCTTGCCAATACTGTTCGAAGGCTTTATAACGCACGGCAGAGTCTTTTTGATAACTGACAAATTCAAACGGACCGGTGCCGATTGGCGCGTTATCCACTTTCTCCGGTGTTTTGGCTGCTAGCATTTTATCTGCATATTCCGCAGATAAAATAGATGCAAAGTCCATCCCAAGGTTAGCTAAGAATGGCGCATTTGGTACTTTTAAGCTGATTTTAACCGTGTAGTCGTCCACTTTCTCCACTTTATCAATGATATTTTGCATATCCATCCCGATAAAGTATTCATAGTTACCGCCTGATACTTTGTGGTAAGGGTGATTTGGATCTAACTGACGATTAAATGAGAACAAAACATCATCGGCATTGAAATCGCGAGTTGGTTTAAACTCTTTGTTTGAATGGAATTTCACTCCTTTACGTAAATGAAAGGTGTAAGTTTTGCTATCTTCAGACACTTCCCATTTTTCCGCAAGGCTTGGGATCACGTTAGTTGAACCCGGTTCAAAATCAGTTAAACGATTGAAAATTGCTTGACCTGAAGCATCAAGGCTTGCACCGTCTGTAGCAAATTGAGGATTAAAAAACGCAGGAGAAGCCTCCATACAGTAAACAAAGGTTTTTGGTGCTGCTAGTGCGGTTGTTGAAGTCAATGCTAATGTCATTAGCGATAGTTTGGTGATGTGTTTCATCTTCACTCCTTAATGAGGGGTTTTAATTATTTTTATTACAATTGACTGCGACTTATTTAAGTTTATATAAGACAGTGTTTTTGAATATACAATTTTTAAGAGGAACTGCAATCTTTTTTTAACAAAAAATGGTTGAACGTTATCCAAATCCACGAGGTCAAAAAGCGGAATGATTACGGAAAGTGTGATTTTCTGCTTTAAAAAATAAGGCTTTTCCGTTATTCTAAAACGGCTTTTTTATATTTAGATTTAAGGAAGATTTTTGCAACTACCTCTACCGATTCATCAAATTGATGAAGATACTTTTGATAATTTTTACGCAGAAAATAGTGAAGTGCTGCTTGAATCGCTCAAAAGGAATTTTACGGATGTTCAACAACCGTTTTTCTATATTTGGGGTGGTAGAAGTTGTGGGAAAAGTCATTTGTTAAAAGCGGTAAGCAACCACTTTCTGCTAAATCAACAAACCTCCAGTTATATTCCTTTAAAAAAAGCACATTATTTCTCGCCATTAGTATTAGATAATGCAGAACTCTTAAATGTGATTTGTCTGGATGATATTCAAGCAATTGCAGGTGATGAAGAGTGGGAGCTGGCCATTTTCAATTTATTTAATCAAATTCGTGAGCAGCAGGGATTGTTTAATGAGGGAAGGAAAACATTGCTGTTAATTAGTGCTGATTGCCCGCCGCATCAATTAAACATTAAATTACCCGATTTACGCTCGCGTTTAACTTGGGGGGAAGTTTATCCACTGCCTGATTTAACTTATGAGCAAAAATGCCATATTTTGCAGTCTAATGCACATCAAAAGGGAGTGGAATTATCCGATGAAATCACACATTTTCTGCTGAAAAAATTAGGTACTGATTTACAGGAGCTTTCAAAGGTATTGGAGAAGTTAGATCACGCTTCTTTGCAAGCTCAGCGAAAATTAACTATTCCTTTTGTCAAAGAAGTCCTTTCACTATAAACAAGCGGTTTGATTCTTATCAAAATTTGCAAAAGTTTTTTCAAAATTGACCGCTTGTTACCTCTAAAGTAGTAGTTTGCCAACTACGTTAATTTTTTCTCTTATGTTACACTGCGGTTAAATTTTTATATAGCACACTTCCACTTTATGATGAGTCAGACTACTACATATCAATATCAACTTAAGTTGGAAAATATCGCTTGTGAACGTGGTGAAACCCTTTTATTCGAAGGCTGTAATTTAACGGTTAATAGTGGTGATTGGGTACAGATTGAAGGGCATAACGGCATTGGTAAAACCAGCTTGTTACGTATTTTGGCCGGACTTTCGTTACCTGCCGCAGGTGAGGTGTTTTGGAATGATGTTGCTATTTGCAAACAGCGTGAACAGTACTATGCCGAGCTGTTTTATTTAGGCCACCATTCGGGGGTAAAACCGGAATTAACGCCTTGGGAAAACTTACGTTTTTTCCAAAAAATACAACAACTACCGCAAGATGATGAGGCAATTTGGACAGCTTTAGAAAAGGTATCTCTTATCGGGCGTGAAGATCTGCCTTGTTCACATTTATCTGCAGGGCAACAACGGCGGGTTGCATTGGCTAAATTATGGCTTACACAGGCGAAACTTTGGATTTTAGATGAGCCGTTTACCGCTATTGATAAAAAAGGAGTGGCGGATTTGATTGCTCATATTGAACAACATTGTGAGCAGGGCGGATTGGTGATTTTCACCAGCCATCAAAGTGCAGAAAGTGGCAAAGTGCGGATTATTTCATTAGATCAATTTAAGGTATGATTTTAATTAATATTATTCAGCGAGAATTGACTATCGCCTTTCGTAAACCATCGGAAATTTTAAATCCGCTTTGGTTTTTTTTAATGGTGATTACCGTATTCCCGATTTTAATGGGGCCGAACCCCGAGTTACTTGGGAAAATTGCCGGTGGTATTGCATGGGTAGCTGCATTGCTTTCCGCATTGCTTTCGTTTGAACGCTTATTTCGGGATGATTATTTAGATGGCTCACTTGAACAGCTTATGTTATTACCGCTTGGTTTACCGCAAGTGGCGTTGGCAAAAGTTATTGCTCACTGGATATTGACCGGTTTGCCGTTAATTTTACTTTCTCCCATTGCGGCAATTTTGTTGTCACTTGAAACCCATCTTTGGTGGGCATTGGTGCTTACGTTATTACTGGGGACTCCGATTTTAAGTTGCTTAGGTGCGATTGGGGTTGCCTTAACAGTAGGCTTACGCAAAGGTGGGACTTTATTAAGTCTCTTGATTTTACCGCTTTTTTTACCGGTATTAATTTTTGCCGCAGCAGTGCTTGAAGCAGCAACTTTGAATATGGGCTACAGCGGACAACTTGCAATTCTTGGGGCTATTTTAGCGATTACCTTAACCTTTTCGCCTTTTGCTATTGCCGGGGCATTAAGGATTAGTTTGAATTAGATTTGTAAGAAGTAGTTTTTATACAAAAATAAGTAAATAAACATTTCATTTATTACGGAGTTTTTCTATGTGGAAATGGTTACACCCTTATGCAAAATCTGAAACACAGTACCATTTGCTGGGGAAAGTTCAGCCCTTTTTAGGCTGGCTAAGTTTAATTATGTTAGCAGTGGCTTTTGTGTGGGGGCTTGCCTATGCGCCGAAAGATTACCAACAAGGAGATAGCTACCGTATCATATTTATTCACGTGCCGGCAGCGATTTGGTCAATGGGTGTTTATGGTTCAATGGCAGTGGCAGGCTTAGTTGCCTTAGTGTGGCAGATTCGCCAAGCAAATTTAGCAATGATTTCAATGGCTCCTATCGGTTTAGTATTTGCTTTTATTTCCCTTGCAACAGGGGCGATTTGGGGTAAACCAATGTGGGGAACTTGGTGGGTGTGGGATGCACGACTGACTTCAGCTTTAGTGCTATTCTTTCTGTATATTGGCGTGATGGCACTTTATTCTGCCTTCCAAGACAGGCAAACCGGGGCAAAAGCCGCCGGTGTGTTATCGGTAGTTGGTGTGATTAACTTGCCGATTATCCACTTCTCGGTGGAATGGTGGAACACCTTGCACCAAGGGGCAACCATTACTAAATTTGATAAACCGTCTATGGCGGTTGAAATGCTGATTCCATTACTATTAGCGATTTTTGGCAGCCTCATTTTCACTGCATGGTTTAGCATTTGGCGTTATCGTATCGCATTATTAAAAGATGATCGTAACCGTCCTTGGGTAAAGCAGTTAGCAAAAGCAGCATAAGAAAGAAAAGTAGGAGAGATAAAAATGATATTCCAATTTGAATCAATCAGCGATTTTTTCGCTATGGGTGGTTACGGTTTCTATGTATGGCTTTCTTATGGCGTGAGCTTTATCGCAATGGGGGGATTGATTTGCTTAAGCCGTAGAGAATATAAAGCTATTTTAGCGCAAGCGAAAAAAGAATTGGCGAGAGAGGAAAGAGCCGGCAAGCATTTCGAATCACAAGCGGTTAAAAAACAGTAAAATTTTGCAATTTTATCTGCATACTCCTTTGTGGGTATTTGATTTGAGAAATCGCAAAACTTCCTCTAAATGGCAAGAATCCTTTATGGCTTTTTGTTATGCTTAGTCGTGGTTTGTTTTTTGAGTTTTTTTGCAGTATTTATTTTTTGAAGGTGGTTACTATGAATCCAAGACGAAAATCAAGATTGAAAGTAGTGGTTTCTGTATTACTTGGTCTTTCTGTTGCAGCAGGCTTAACGCTTTATGCATTAAGTCAAAATATTGATCTGTTTTATACGCCATCGGAAATAGTCAATGGTAAAAATGATGATCCGAATAAAAAACCTGAAGTCGGGCAGCGTATTCGTGTGGGCGGAATGGTAGTGGAAGATAGCGTAAAACGTGACGATAAAACCTTAAAAGTCGTATTTGATTTAGAAGATATCGGGCCATCGATTACCGTTGAGTATGAAGGTATTCTGCCGGATTTATTCCGTGAGGGGCAAGGCATTGTTGCGCAAGGTGTGCTGGTTGAACCAAAACGTTTAAAAGCGACTGAAGTATTGGCAAAACATGATGAAAATTATATGCCGCCAGAGCTAGGTGATAAAATGAAAGCTCAGCACAATGCTGTGGGCGTTTCAGAACAAGATTTAAAAGGCGAGTCGGAAACTGATCGTCGAATGAAAGAAGAAGCTCAAAAAGTACCTATGCAAGGGGAAGCTAAATGATTGCAGAATTAGGCAATTATGCATTAGCGTTATCACTGGCAATGTCGGTTTTATTAGCAATTTTACCGATTTGGGGTGCTGAAAAACAAAATAGTACCCTAATTGCCTTAGCCAGACCAATGACTTGGGCGATGTTTTTATCGCTTACTCTCTCCTTTGGTTCGCTATTCTATCTGTTTGCAGTAAACGACTTTACTGTACAGTATGTGGTAAATAATTCAAATAGTAGTTTACCTTTACAGTATCGCTTGTCTGCAGTGTGGGGTGCACACGAAGGTTCACTGTTATTATGGGTATGGCTACTTTCTCTTTGGTCTGTTGGTGTTGCAGCCTTTACTCAAAAAATGCCGGAAGATGCCGTAGCTCGCGTCTTAGGCTTGATGGGGATGATCAGCATTGGCTTCTTGGTGTTTGTGATTTTTACCTCAAATCCGTTTGACCGTACCTTCCCGAATTTCCCGGTTGACGGCAGAGAATTAAACCCGATGTTGCAAGATGTGGGCTTAATTTTCCATCCGCCGCTACTTTATATGGGCTATGTGGGCTTCTCTGTTGCCTTTGCGTTTGCAATTGCTTCCTTAATGACTGGCCGTTTAGATACCGCTTGGGCAAGATGGTCTCGCCCATGGACAATGGCTGCGTGGGTGTTTTTAACGCTCGGTATCGTGTTAGGCTCTTGGTGGGCATATTACGAACTCGGTTGGGGTGGCTGGTGGTTCTGGGATCCGGTAGAAAATGCTTCTCTAATGCCTTGGATTGCCGGTACCGCCTTAATCCACTCATTAGCGGTGACCGAAAAACGCGGTACATTCAAAGCGTGGACGGTGTTATTGGCAATTCTTGCCTTCTCGCTCTGTTTAGTCGGTACTTTCTTGGTTCGTTCAGGTATTTTAGTTTCCGTTCACGCCTTTGCATCTGACCCAACTCGAGGCTTATATATTCTTGCCTACCTTGTTTTAGTGGTGGGTGGCTCGTTACTGCTTTACGCATTCAAAGGCTCAGAAATTAAAAGTTTGGATAACTACGAACGATATTCAAGAGAATCCATGCTGTTAATCAATAATATTTTGTTGATGGCATTTTTATCGGTGGTTTTTTTAGGCACATTATTACCGCTTATACACAAGCAAATTGGCTTAGGCACAATTTCCATCGGTGCACCGTTCTTCGACCAAATGTTTATGATTTTAATGGTGCCGTTTGCGTTTGTATTAGGAATCGGACCGCTTGTGAAATGGCGTCGAGATCAAATTTCAGCCATTCGTAAGCCTACGATTATTGCCCTGATTGTCATGGTCATTCTTGGCTTTGCATTGCCGTATTTCTTCCGCAATACGATTACCGTAAGCGTTGTGCTAGGCACCATGATGTCGGTCTTTATCGTACTATTAAGTGTATATGAGCTACAGCAACGTGCAACGCACCGTAATTCGTTATTTAGCGGCCTATTCAAACTTTCTCGTTCACATTGGGGGATGGTATTGGCTCACCTTGGGGTAGCGATGACGGTATTTGGTATCGCTTTTAGCCAAAACTTTAGTGTTGAACGCGATGTGCGAATGAATGTGGGCGATAAAGCGGAAATTCTAGATTACCAAGTAGAATTTAAAGGTCTTCGAATTACAGACGGTGCAAACTATCAAGGCGGCACAGCCGAGCTTGAAATTACTCATAACGGCAAATATGAAGCCACGCTCAATGCGGAAAAACGTTTTTATAACGTAAGCAAAATGGGAATGACCGAAGCCGCAATTGACTGGGGCTTCACCCGTGATCTCTACGCGGCATTAGGGGAAAAACTCGAAGATAATTCTTGGGCGGTTCGTTTGTATTACAAACCGTTTATCCGCTGGATTTGGATTGGCGGCCTCTTTATGGCGTTAGGCGGATTACTCTGTATGATGGACAAACGCTATCGTTTACGTCTGCAAAATAAAGAAGTGGCAGCATAAATTATTGAAAGGACTAAGCCTTATCCGCTTAGTCCTTTTGTTTTATTCGTGGGCTTTATTGATGACACTTTTCATAAAGTGGCAGAAGCTCCCGAATTGACTGATAAATAAATTCCACAACGTCCGTTTTATCCAATTCTTCCTTTTCTAAATTCCGCCCGATACACCAAAAATCGTCCTCATCTTTTAATACAAATTCGTTTTCTGAAAAGGTTTTCACTTGACGGAAATCAGCATATTCACTTTCATAGCCGTTCCAAATCTCTAAATCGGCAAAGCGTTTCCGATCTAAATTTTCCCACCATTGATTATATTGATGCACATTAATTTGTGAGCGATCTGCCCGATAACAATGCCAATCAAGGCTCACTTGCAAACGGCGGCGGTTTAAAATCACCGAAATAATTGCGGCTGAATTTTTGTTAAATTCATATTTATAATAAGCAAAAAAATGCGCTCGCACTTGCCAGCCGTTACACCAACGCTCAATATGCGGTTCGCCAAAAGGTTGCCCTAACTGACGGTGGAGTTCAAGGTGCAAGTTTTTCCAAATTTCCCAATGGGTTTTATAATCCGCCTTAATACGCGGAATTTCCTCAGGGCAATATTTTTTCAGTTGAGCAAATTGAAAGAACGGAATATTAAATAAATCGCAAGATTTTGATGTGAGCATAAGCTTTCCTTAAAAAAACAAGCGGTATCTAAGCTTAATATGGCAGTAATGCAATAACAAACAAGCGGTTGTTTTTCCCCGAAATTTTGCAAATTTCCAGCTAAAAGCAACCGCTTTCATCTATTCCAACAACCCTCTATTTTCTTGCCAAACGCGGTTAAGGCTTTTTTGGATTTGTGAAATCGTTGTTTGGGGAATCTCCAACTGCTTCGCTATATTGCTAAATGTTGCAATGGCTCCAACAATTTCATCGATCACCGTTTTAGCTTCCGCCCAGTTATTAAAACCTGCCACATCAGCTAACTCTTGAATCACTTTTAAGGGCGGTTTTGAGCCATACAGTCCAAAAGCCATTGAATGTTCACCGTGACGCAGTGGGCTAAACGTAATGTCGTAAGCAGGGGAGGGATGCCAATTTCCCTGTTCATCTTGCACGAATGCCCAGTTTTTGGTGTGATCGTCTTGGTTTAATGCAAACAGATTAAATATTGCACGGCGGAATTGCAGTTGGCTAGCTTGGCGAGAATGGCACAATAGTTTGGTTGCTTTCAGTAATCCAAAGTAGTCCATTGATGGCATTCGGTGACTCGCATCTAACAGCCCACACAAACTATGGGTATGCACTCTCCCGCCTGTTTCAGCCAAATAATCAAAACGTTTTACTGCTAACCAAGGTTGAGTTTGCTGGTTGAGTAGTTGCCATTCCACCGGCTGTAGTTGTGCGGTTTCTGCCATTGAAAGATAGGCAGCCTCGCATAATCCTTCTTCAAATTGCAGTGGCAGATTTTTCGAGGTGAATTTTACAATCCAGGCTTCATCACTTTGTTGGGCAACCGTACGGCAAATGTCGGTTTGCTGGGGAGGTATAAAAATTTGGGCTTTCGGTCTTGCTCCTCCCGAACTTCCTGCCTGAATGAGGGCATTTAGCACTTCTTCGGTTTGGCCGTCAAATAGCTGCTCAGCGTTTTTGCCAAGTTCAGTCAGACTGACTTCTTCTGTTGAATTTTCTGTTTGGGGGGCAAAGGAAATTGCCCCGATCCCTTTTTCACCGACAAAGGCTAATCTATCCAGTGGCGAAATACGGTAAAAATCAATGCCGTTAGCGGCAAAAAAACGATCTTGTAACAACATTCCCCAACCATCTGGAAGGCTATCGGCAAACACACCGTGCAAGCCATTATGAGGTTCTTTAGGTGCGAGTTGTAAATCTTGCTCAAAACGCAATTTAAATGGCGAAAGTGAGAGATGCGGAAAATACTGGCGATAATGCTCGTCATAAGCAAAGAAAATACCTTGGCGATTTTCCGCTAATTCTCCGACTTTGATTTTATGCCCATCTGCGAATGTGCGAATCACATTTAGGTGAACTGTTTTCTGTAATTTAACCACGAAGCACCTCATCGATTGTTTTTGGCATTGCTGGCGTATTTTGCGTGAGAGCGACTAATCGTCCCATATCATCTAACACGAGCCATAATGCCAAAAATTGTTTGAACGAGATATGCCCTGTTGTTTCAAAACGACGAATGGTGCTTGCTGGCACAAGGGCTTTTTCAGCAAGCTGTTCTCGGGAGAGCTTAGCGAGTTTTCGCTTTTGCTTGAGGTAATCAGCGAAACGTTTGCGAGTTTCTATATCATCATAAAAGTACAACATAGTATCAAAAATTAGAGATTTTTCTATAAAATTGATAATATTATATCAAAAATAAAAAATAAACCAATCTGCCCTATATGAAGTTTGTGGCTGTGTTGTTAAACAGAAAAGTGGATTCGGAAAGTGATATAAACAAGCGGTTATTTTTCTTCAATTTTTTGCAAAATTTTTCCGAAAAATAACCGCTTGTACTTGAATTAACGGCGTTCGTAGATGATTTCTACGCCCTCATCGTCTTCTTCAGACCAATCGTCGTCCCAATCATCATCCCAATCTTCTTCCACCGCATTTTGCATCGCTTCGTTGTGGTAGTCTTCCCATTTGAATTTCACTTCTTCCGCTTCTTTGTTTTCCTCTTCCACTTCTCGAGGGTTAGCTTCGATGAAATCCATAATATCACGGGTAAGAGCTTGTACGTTTTGGCCTGTGGCGGCAGAGATTAAGTAGTAATCGCCTTCCCAGCCGATTTGTTCAGCAATCTCTTTCGCACGCTCAGCGGCGGCTTCTTCGCCGATGGTGTCGATTTTATTGAATACTAACCAAATTGGTTTTTCTGCCAATTTCTCGCTGTATTGGTAAAGTTCAGACTCAATCACTGAAATATTGTGAGCCGGATCGCTCTCATCAATCGGCATAATATCGACCAAATGAATTAAAATACGGCAGCGTTCTAAATGTTTTAAGAAACGAATTCCTAGGCCTGCACCTTCGGCAGCCCCTTCAATTAGGCCTGGAATATCTGCCACTACAAAGCTACGGTCAGCCCCTAAACGTGCCACGCCTAAACTTGGTACAAGGGTGGTGAACGGATAATCGGCCACTTTCGGTTTGGCCGCAGAAACGCTGCGGATAAAGGTAGATTTTCCAGCATTCGGTAAGCCTAACATTCCCACATCCGCAAGTAACATTAGCTCTAATAATAGATCACGTTTTTCACCCGGTGTGCCGTTGGTTTTTTGGCGTGGAGCACGGTTTACCGAAGATTTAAAGCGAGTGTTGCCCAAGCCGTGATAACCGCCTTTAGCAACCAACATTTTCATGCCGTGGCGGGTTAAGTCACCAATTACTTCTTGGGTGTCGTTGTCGATAGCACGGGTTCCTACCGGCACTCGCAGTGTAATATCGTTACCACGATGCCCTGTACAACCGGCACTGCGACCGTTTTCGCCACGGCCTGCGGCATAACGTTTTTCAAAGCGGTAGTCGATTAGGGTGTTAAGGTTTTCATCTGCGATTAAATACACATCGCCACCATCGCCACCATCGCCACCGTCAGGCCCGCCTTTGGGGATATATTTTTCACGGCGGAAGCTCACACAGCCATTGCCACCGTCGCCTGCTTCAACACGAATCAGGGCTTCGTCAATAAATTTCATTTTGTTGTCCTTTGAGTCTTACCCTCTCCCACAAGGGGATAGAGTAGTTAATCATTACATCTTCTCAACCGTTTTAATGCCGAGCAAATCCAAACCTTGTTTTAACGTCTTAGCGGTTAATGCGGCTAGGGCTAAACGGCTGTTTTTCACATTTTCTTCTGCATTTAAAATTGGGCAAGCCTCGTAGAAGCTGGAGAATGTGCCGGCTAATTCATAGAGATATTGGCATAAAATATGCGGCATGCCGTCTTTTGCCACACCGTTCAATGCTTCTTCAAATTGCAGTAATTTCACTGCCAAAGCGCGTTCTTTATCTTCAGTTAATTGAATCTCGGCTGTTAGGCTCTCTGCAGCAATACCTGCACGGGCAAAAATAGAACAAATGCGGGTGTAGGCATATTGCATATAAGGGGCGGTATTACCTTCAAAAGTCAGCATATTATCCCAATCGAATACATAGTCGGTAGTACGGTTTTTCGAGAGATCGGAATATTTCACCGAGCCGATTGCCACAGCTTCCACCACTGCAGCTTTTTCTTCTGCTGTTAAGTCTGTAGAGCGTTCTGAAATAAGTTTATCCGCACGTTCAACCGCTTCATCTAATAGATCTTTTAATTTAACCGTACCGCCCGAACGGGTTTTAAACGGTTTACCGTCTTTGCCTAACATCATTCCAAAGAATGGGTGCTCAAGACTGAAACTTTCCGGCACATAACCTGCTTTGCGGGTAATTAACCACGCTTGTTGCATATGTTGGGCTTGGCGGGAATCCGAGAACACTAATGCTCGGTCAGCTTTTAAGGTTTCATAGCGATATTTTGCAGCAGCAATATCGGTGGTGGTATATAAGAAACCGCCATCTTTTTTCTGTACAATCACACCCATTGGGTCGCCGTCTTTATTTTTGAATTCGTCTAAGAATACGACTAATGCTCCGTCATCTTCCACTGCTAAGCCTTTGGCTTTCAAATCAGCAACGATTTTAGGTAACATCGGGTTGTAAAGGCTTTCTCCCATTACATCTTTTTCTGTGAGAGTGACATTTAAGCGGTTATAGTTCTCTTGATTATGGTGCATGGTAATGTCCACCAGCTTTTTCCACATTGTCAGGCAATATTCATCACCACTTTGTAGTTTGACCACATAGTTACGGGCTTTTTCGGCAAAGATTTCGTCTGAATCATAATGCTCTTTAGCTGCACGGTAGAATGCTTCTAGATCACTTAACTCCATTTGGCTTGCGTGTTCGTTTTCCATTTTTTCAAGGTAAGAGATAAGCATACCGAATTGGGTTCCCCAGTCGCCGACGTGGTTGGCACGAATTACGTTATTGCCTAAAAATTCTAATGTACGAACGACTGCATCGCCGATAATAGTTGAGCGTAAATGCCCGACATGCATCTCTTTGGCAACGTTTGGTGAAGAGTAGTCGATTACGATAGTCTGTGGATTTGCAGTTTTTATGCCAAAATTAACCGCTTGTAACGCATTATTGGCATGCTCTGCCAGCCATGCTTGGTTTAAGAAAATATTGATAAAGCCGGGGCCTGCAATTTCTAATTTATCGGCAATGCCGTTAAGATCAGCGTTATCTAAAATTTTCTGAGCAAACTCACGGGGATTTGTACCCAATTTTTTCGCTGCACCCATTGCACCGTTGGCTTGATAATCACCAAACTCCGGTTTGCTTGATTGACGAACAAGCGGCTCAACGTTTGCCTCTGCACCGGCTGCAATCATTGCCTGTTTAATTTTATCTGATAAAATTTGTTGAATATTCACTGATTTAACCTATTAAATTCTACTTACAAAAAAATGGACAAGATTATAGCAGAAAATGCAAAATTTTTCGAGAAAATGACCGCTTGTTTTGGCGATTTATCTCAATTTGAGCAAAAAATTCAACAAATTGCGGAAGTAGCCGGCATTGATTTATCCCTTTATCAAATCGATCACCTTGCTGTTCGAATGAATCAAATCGACACCGCAGAAAAATGGAAAGGCTTGTTGTTAGAAAAGGCAACATTACTTAAGGAAAACATTGTAAATAGCAGACCAATTGGATTATTTACCTTAGATCAAGCGGTTAAATTTTGCAGACAAAATGTAAAGATTGTCGAGCTGCCTTTTCCTAAAGATAAGATTTATCTCGAAGAGGGATGGGAGCATATTGAGATCGTGTTTCCATTTTTAGTAGGCGAAACGGTGGAACAATGGATAGAGCGAAGCTTGTCCTATTTTAAGTTATTGGAAAATTCGGAATTGAAAGTGAAGGTAAGCCACCCTCAGGTGGCGGGGGAGCGATTACCTAATCCAAGTATTGCGATCACCTTGAGAAATGTAACTTTTTGTAATACTTGTTGTCTAAAGCTGCACCCTTATGATATAAACGATATCGTTATGTCAGAAATTTAATTTTTGGTATTTATTTTGGAGTACAAATGAAAAAATTAGGTCTAGCCGTTGCATTAATGTCAAGCTTTGCTTTGGTAGGTTGTGCGAATACAGATGTATTTAGTGGTAGTGTATATTCAGCAGGTCAAGCAAAAGAAGCTCGTTCTATTAGCTATGGAACTATTGTTTCTGTACGTGATGTTAAAATTCAAGCAAATAGTGAGGGTGTGATTGGTACTGTTGGCGGTGGCGTTTTAGGCGGCGTTGCCGGTAATGCGATTGGTGGCGGTACAGGCCAAGCGATTGCAACTGCAGTGGGAGCCGTTGCCGGTGCGGTAATTGGTAACCAAGTAGAACAAAAAACGAGTCAGGTTTCTTCATTAGAAATGGTGATTCGTAAAGACGATGGTAAAGAAATCGTTGTAGTTCAAAAGAAAGAAGACGGTTTTGTTCCTGGCAAACGTGTGAGACTTGTAGGATCTAATTCAGATCTGAATGTGTCTCTACTTTAATTTTTAGTTCTTCCTGAGGGATTCTTATAATGAAAAAGCTTTCTTTAGCTGTTTTAGCATCTTTTATCTTAGCAGCTTGTACGGCCGATGTTTATTCTGACAAAGGTAATGCAACTGTGTTATCAAGCAAAGCGATATCGGCAGATGTTGTTGAGTTAACTGTGCAAAGAGATAACGGTGAAACTGTAACCTTAACTCGTCAGTATGATGCTCATGCTGCCGTGGGGGCCCGAGTTCGCCTTGCTGATGAGATTAAAAATCAAGATTCAGATTTAAAAACAATTAGACGTTATGAGTTTAAATAATTTGCTCTAATGTTTCTATAAAATATAAGCGGTCATAATTTGCAAATAATTTTCAAATTATGACCGCTTGTTTTATTGGGTAAGATTATTTTACCGTAATTCGGGCGAATTTACGTTTACCAACTTGGTAAACAAAGGTGCCTTTTTGTGCATTTTGTTTTACATTTTCCACTTTTTCACCGTCAATTTTCACACCGCCTTGTTGGGCTGAGCGGATGGCTTCAGAGGTTGATGGCACAAGTCCTGCTTCTTTTAATAATGCGGCTAAGCCGATTTCACCTTCAAAGGTGAATTCCGGCATTTCATCCGGAATGGCACCTTTTTGGAAGCGATTGATAAATTCTTGTTCAGCCGCATTGGCAGCTGCTTCATCATGGAAGCGGGCAATAATTTCCTTAGCTAGCAGGATTTTGACATCACGAGGATTTTTACCTGCAGCAACCTCTGCTTTTAATTGTGCGATTTCTTCTAATGGGCGGAATGAAAGTAGGTTGTACCAATCCCACATTAGCTCATCTGAAATAGACATCACTTTACCGAACATTTCACTTGGTGCTTCGGTCACGCCGATGTAGTTACCGAGTGATTTCGACATTTTTTTCTCGCCATCTAAGCCTACTAAAAGCGGTAATGTCATTGCCACTTGTGGTTTTTGACCTGCCGATTTTTGTAATTCACGACCCACTAATAAGTTGAAAGTTTGGTCTGTACCGCCTAATTCCACATCGGCTTTTAATGCCACAGAATCATGACCTTGTAATAATGGATAGATGAACTCGTGAATTGCAATAGACTGTTGATTATTAAAACGGTTTTTAAAATCTTCACGTTCTAACATACGAGCGACCGTGTAGTTGGATGCTAAGCGGATCATCCCTTCTGTACCTAATTCACTCAACCATTCAGAGTTAAATACAATGCGGGTTTTTACCGGATCTAAAATTTTGAAAATTTGTTGTTTATAGGTTTCGGCATTGCGTAGTACGTCTTCACGTGTTAATGGGGGGCGAGTTGAGCTTTTGCCTGAAGGATCCCCTACCATACCAGTGAAATCGCCGATTAAGAATACAACTTGGTGACCAAGTTGTTGGAATTGGCGTAACTTGTTTAAAACAACGGTATGACCTAAGTGAATATCAGGCGCTGTTGGATCTGCTCCTAATTTGATGATTAATGGGCGCTCTTCTTTTAATTTTGCGATTAAATCTTCTTCCGAGTAAATATTTTCTACACCACGTTTAAGTTCAGCAATGATAGATTCAATAGATTGAGCCATTTATTTTCCTTTCTTCGTCTATAAATTTAAAAATAGTTCTATTATAGCGGTATGAATTGAAATTGATAGAGGTTTGGGCGGATAAGCAAAAAAAACGCCGTATTTTGTGGGGGAATACGGCGTAAAGAGTTGGAGTGATTACCTATTATTTTTTGAAGTGAGTTGATGATAATAGTTCTCAAATAAGAAGTCAACAACTTTTTGAGAATTATTATCAATAAAATAAAAAACCTCCAAAAGTATATCTTTCAGAGGTCTAATTTTATTTAGCGGATGGCTACATATTGGCGATATATTTTAACATTACGCCTGCGGCAATCGCTGAACCGATCACGCCTGCTACGTTTGGTCCCATAGCGTGCATCAATAAGAAGTTCTGTTTGTCATATTCTTGACCAACTTTATTTGATACGCGAGCAGCCATTGGTACAGCGGAAACACCGGCAGAGCCGATAAGCGGATTGATTTTATTTTTGCTAAAGCGATTCATAATTTTCGCCATAATCACACCGCTTGCAGTTCCGATTCCAAATGCAATCACACCCAGTACTAAAATGCCTAAAGTTTGTGGTTGCAGGAATTTATCTGCTACCAATTTTGCCCCAACCGATAAGCCAAGGAAAATCGTTACGATATTAATTAGTGCATTTTGGGCAGTGTCGTTTAAGCGTTCTACTACACCACTGGTACGTAACAAGTTTCCAAAACAGAACATTCCAAGTAGGGGCGCGGCATCAGGTAGTAACAATGCAACAAGAAGAAGCAAGACAATCGGGAAGATAATTTTTTCACGATTGCTGACATTGCGTAGCTGTGTCATTCTGATTTTACGTTCTTGTTCCGTTGTCAATGCTTTCATAATAGGTGGTTGGATAAGAGGAACTAATGCCATATAAGAATAAGCGGCAACGGCAATTGCACCTAATAATTCAGGGGCTAATTTGCTTGCGAGATAAATTGCTGTTGGGCCATCAGCTCCTCCAATAATCCCAATTGCTGCTGCTTGCGGCAGAGTAAAATCGATAATGCCAAGCCAGTTTAATCCTAACGCTCCCAGTACGGTAGCAAAAATCCCAAACTGTGCGGCTGCACCGAGAAGTAGCATGCGAGGGTTTGCCAATAAAGGTCCGAAGTCTGTCATTGCCCCTACACCCATAAAGATGATTAAAGGTGCAACGCCATAGCCAATCGCCACTTTATAGAATAATGCTAGCACACCTGCGGTATAACCCATATCACCGGCTATTACTTCAAGCTCATTTTGCACTGATGGGGCAGCAAGTGCAATTGCTGCTTTGATGGAATCGATATCCAAACTTGTGCTGTTCACTTTTGCCGCAATAATAGCAAGCTGTTCTGCTTGCCCGCTATGAAGCAAATTATCTAAAGCTGTCATTGCCAGTCCTGCTTCCGGAATATTTGACATCAAGCCACCAAAACCGATGGGTACAAGTAAAAGTGGCTCGAATTTGCGGGCAATAGCAAGCCAGAGCAAAAGCACGCTTATCGCAATCATTACAGCTTGCCCAAACTCAAGATGTACTATTCCCATTCCTTTAAATAGAGCAATAATACCGTCCATATATCACTCCTATGCAATACTCATTAAGGTATCATTTACAGCAACGACATCGCCTTGTTTTACATTAATGCCTTGGATAGTGCCTGATTTGGCGGCACAAATTTGAGTTTCCATTTTCATGGCTTCGAGAATCAGTAGAACATCGCCTTCAGCTACTTGCTGACCTTCTTTCACTTCAACTTTGAGAATATTCCCTGCCATTGGGGCATTTACAGGTTCGGCATTTGCAGATTTTTCTGAAGAATTGACCGCTTGTGGAGCCGGTGCAGCTGTGGTTGGCGAGATATTGGTAATATCTCCACCCTCACTTACTTTCACGACAAAGGCTTTACCCTCAAGTTCAACCGTATAAACTGCAGAACCTGATTGTTGCTGAGCTTTTGGTGCAGCTGCCGGAGTCGCATTAACATCATCAGCACTTGGTACGGGTTCAAAGGCAGATGGATTGTTACGGTTTTCCAAATATTTCCAACCGACTTGTTGGAATAGTGCCACAATCAGAACATCATCAATGCTATTTTCAGAGAGTGTAATATTTTTTTCTTTTGCTTGAGCAGTCACGTCCGCTACTAATTTATTCAGTTCTGGTGGAATATGATCTGCTGGACGGTCGGTAATAGGTAGTCCGCCTTCAAGCACTCTTTCTTGTAATGCTTTATTGACTGGTGCAGGTGTGCGTCCGTATTCGCCTTTTAGAATACCTGCGGTTTCTTTAGCAATTGTTTTGTAGCGTTCGCCCATCAACACATTCATCACTGCCTGCGTACCTACAATTTGAGAAGTTGGCGTCACTAACGGAATATTGCCTAAATCTTCACGCACACGCGGGATTTCTTGTAACACGAGATCAAGCTTGTCGGTGGCGTTTTGTTGTTTGAGTTGGCTTTCAAGGTTGGTGAGCATACCGCCCGGCACCTGTGCGACTAAAATACGGCTGTCGATACCGCGTAGTTGCCCCTCAAATTTCGCATATTTTTTCCGTACATCACGGAAGTAAGCGGAAATTTTTTCCAATTCCGGAATGTTCAAGCCAGTGTCATACGGTGTGCCTTGTAAAGTGGCAACGATGGATTCGGTCGCAGGGTGGCCGTAAGTGCCTGACATAGAAGAAATTGAGGTATCAACGCCATCAACACCGGCTTCAATCGCTTTTAACAATGCCATTTCCGCCATTCCTGTGGTGGAGTGGCAATGTAAATGAAGTTCCACATCGTAGCGTTTTTTGATTTCGCTGACTAATTCATAGGCGGCCATCGGGGTTAAGATGCCCGACATATCTTTGATGACCAAAGAATCCACACCGATTTCTAATAGTTGCTCGGTCACTTCGAGCCAAGTTTGTAAAGTATGTACAGGGCTTGTGGTGTAACTTAATGTACCTTGTGCGTGTCCGCCATGTTTTTTAACCGCTTGTAATGCGGCTTGCATATTACGTGGATCGTTTAAGGCATCGAATACACGGAAAACATCCATACCGTTTTTCACACAACGCTCGACAAATTTATCTACTACATCATCGGCATAATGGCGGTAGCCTAAGAGGTTTTGTCCTCGTAATAACATTTGTAGCGGTGTGTTCGGAATTGCTTTTTTTAGCTCTCGTAAACGCACCCAAGGATCTTCGCCTAAAAAACGAATGCAACTGTCAAATGTTGCTCCACCCCATGCTTCAAGCGACCAATAGCCAATTTTATCGAGTTTTGCGGCAATAGGTAACATATCGTCTAAACGTAATCGGGTTGCAAACAAGGATTGGTGAGCATCACGTAAGACGACATCAGTAATAGCAATTTTTTTTGGTTGAGTTGTCATAATGAAATTCCTTCTAATATATTTGTTTAAATTTTCGCATTAATTCTGTCCTTTCACTCGGCGATGATGAGCAATAGCCGCTGCAATTACCGGGCGTAATGCTTCTAAATCATCAGCAGGTGGAGCTACTTTTTGGGGAGTATTAGGAATAGGCTCGGGAAAATATCGGTTAATCAGAGTAGATATGAAGCTAATAGCATAAATCAGAACAAGCAGAAATAGCATTACAAATCCCATTCCTGCAAGCATCAGATTTAGCCCTTCACCAAAGAGTTCTGCGTTTGTCATAGCGATTCCTTAATTTAATGACTTATCAAGTTTAATGAAAAATAAAAAAAATTGGCTGGAATTTCAAATGCTTTAGTGCATAAATGATGACTGGATCACAAATTATTTTTACAAGCGGTTGAATTTTACAAATTTTTTACCAAATTTAACCGCTTGATAACTTGCAACTGGAAGTAGCATTACTCACTCGGCTCACGTTTTCTTAAAAAAGTAGCGAATCTTGGTTTGCCGGATTCTGTTAAGCCTCTGTATTTATATGTGATGATTGACCCAATGGGGGGAGGATTTTCACGATCTTTATCTTTGAAACCGGAGCCGATACGAAAACGCCCTCGATGATTTTCACAGCTTATAGCCCCCAGTTTGTCGGCATATTTACCTTTGCCTTTATAGTGAGCAATAACGGTACATTCTTCATCGAATACAGGCTTAATTTTTAGAATTTGGGCAGAACGCCCTTGAATGTAGTGAGCTTTCGGGTTGCGAACCACGACACCTTCACCACCTTTAGTTAAAATAGATTGATAAAATTGCTCAAGATGAGCTTTATCTTGAATTGGAATCTGCTCAATTATTTCAATATATGGAGTTGGGTGCTGGTTCAAATAGTGCTTTAATGAATTTAGCCGTTCAAATAAATCTCCACTCGCATTAGGTACATCAAAAACGTGCAATTTTAACTTATACCAGCCTTTAGGCTCGGTAGAGCGCACAATACTTGAAATTTCCTCGAATTTTCCTCGGTCGCTAAAGAGTTCACCATCAATTGCAAAGGGAGGGAAATTTTTTACAAAATAATCAGGCGGATTAAGTGGATAACCCTGGCGGCTGATAAGCTGTTTACCGTCCCAAAAGCCTCGTACGCCATCTAGTTTTTCGCTCATCACCCATCCCTCAATATCCTGATCTTTATATTGACCGAGTAACATTAAGTCTAATGATTTTGCGAAAAGAGTAGAGCTAAAACAAAATAGTAATAAGAGAAGTTTTTTCATAGTGCCTCCAAATATTGAAGGCACTATAACGGAAAGCAAAAAGTCGGTCAGAATTTAACACAAAATTTTCGAAGCAGATCGCAAAAATTTCTTCAAAACTGACCGCTTGTAGCGCTTAACGCACGCGTTGAATCAGAGCAGAAATATCTTCACTAAACACTTCTAAATTTGCCATTTCTTCAATTTGTGCGTAACTGTATTTTTTAGCATTATAAACCACGACTATACTAATATCACCTACTTGCAAGAAATTGCTCTCGCCAAAAGGCGTATAGCGGGTTGCTCCAATACTGATAATCGCCTTAGTCGGATAGTCCGATTGTTTAACCATTTCAGCGATATTGTTCATAGGCCCTTCATCAGCTTGATTATTCATTCGATCTACAATCCAATCCAACAATTTTTGATGGAAATAGCTATATTCCACCGCCGGGCTATCAATGCCATAAGCATTCAACTCGTCGTTACGCTTATGGAAGCAAGCGATATTATAATGATCTAAAGTCCCTTCCTTACTAAAAGTATCTAAAGGTAAGTGTGTTAAAGAAATCCCTTTAGAAGAAGCTCCCCAGTTTTTCTTTTCACAGATTTTACGAGCATTTGGACGACGAATAGAACAATCGTTATAAGCAGCAAAATGGGTAGGATGCAAGCCTACAACCTTATTAGCTTGGTATTTGATATCACAAATTAAGGCGATTTCCGGCTCAATTTGCAGATTATCTGCATCTTGTGGAAAATTAATTGCATCGCTTGAAAGTGGGTAAGTTGCTAAGAACTGATAATCTCCTAGATTATCAGACGGTACATAAAACGGAAAAATTGCTTTTGGCTGGATAGCTTCCACTGTTTTCACTTTCATGAAATCAGCTGCCTCACCTGCTTGTTCCAAATGCCCGGCAAAATTGCCGGCAACGCCTAAGCCGATAAAGTGTTGATTCATCATAGATAATCTCCTGTTATTGTAATTGAATAACTAATTATTGATTATAGTCTCTTTATAAATAAGTATAAAACGAACGAATAGTGATTAATATATAAATTAATCAACTTGTTGAAAAGATCACCAAGCGGCAATATTTTTCAATTTTTTTACAATTTTTGCTTGCGTTCATTTTATTTTTCCCTATAATACGCACCACACAACGACGCGCTGTTGTGAACGGTTTGTTTAGATTGCAGTGCGTCGTTTTATTTTGTTCTTTAAAAATTTATCAGACAATCTGTGTGGGCACTTGTTGATTGACTTGATTTTAGAAATATTTTTTAATTTTGAAGTCTTAATAGGTGCTTAACTAGAAATTCATTTAAACTTTTTTAAGTTTACTTATAAGTTGACTTATTAAAGTGTGATTTTTATGTCAGTACATATTGAGCGATTAAACTTTTTGAATTGAAGAGTTTGATCATGGCTCAGATTGAACGCTGGCGGCAGGCTTAACACATGCAAGTCGAACGGTAACAGATTAGTACTTGTACTAATGCTGACGAGTGGCGGACGGGTGAGTAATGCTTGGGAATCTGGCTTATGGAGGGGGATAACTACTGGAAACGGTAGCTAATACCGCGTAATGTCTGTGGACTAAAGGGTGGGACCTATTGGCCACCTGCCATAAGATGAGCCCAAGTGGGATTAGGTAGTTGGTGAGGTAAAGGCTCACCAAGCCCACGATCTCTAGCTGGTCTGAGAGGATGACCAGCCACACTGGAACTGAGACACGGTCCAGACTCCTACGGGAGGCAGCAGTGGGGAATATTGCACAATGGGGGGAATCCTGATGCAGCCATGCCGCGTGAATGAAGAAGGCCTTCGGGTTGTAAAGTTCTTTCGGTAGCGAGGAAGGTGATTGTTTTAATAGAACAATCAATTGACGTTAACTACAGAAGAAGCACCGGCTAACTCCGTGCCAGCAGCCGCGGTAATACGGGGGGTGCGAGCGTTAATCGGAATAACTGGGCGTAAAGGGCACGCAGGCGGACTTTTAAGTGAGGTGTGAAATCCCCGGGCTTAACCTGGGAATTGCATTTCAGACTGGGAGTCTAGAGTACTTTAGGGAGGGGTAGAATTCCACGTGTAGCGGTGAAATGCGTAGAGATGTGGAGGAATACCGAAGGCGAAGGCAGCCCCTTGGGAATGTACTGACGCTCATGTGCGAAAGCGTGGGGAGCAAACAGGATTAGATACCCTGGTAGTCCACGCCGTAAACGCTGTCGATTTGGGGATTGGGCTTTGAGCTTGGTGCCCGTAGCTAACGTGATAAATCGACCGCCTGGGGAGTACGGCCGCAAGGTTAAAACTCAAATGAATTGACGGGGGCCCGCACAAGCGGTGGAGCATGTGGTTTAATTCGATGCAACGCGAAGAACCTTACCTACTCTTGACATCCAGAGAAGCTTGCAGAGATGCGAGTGTGCCTTCGGGAGCTCTGAGACAGGTGCTGCATGGCTGTCGTCAGCTCGTGTTGTGAAATGTTGGGTTAAGTCCCGCAACGAGCGCAACCCTTATCCTTTGTTGCCAGCGATTCGGTCGGGAACTCAAAGGAGACTGCCGGTGATAAACCGGAGGAAGGTGGGGATGACGTCAAGTCATCATGGCCCTTACGAGTAGGGCTACACACGTGCTACAATGGCGTATACAGAGGGCGGCGACCCAGCGATGGTGAGCGAATCTCAGAAAGTACGTCTAAGTCCGGATTGGAGTCTGCAACTCGACTCCATGAAGTCGGAATCGCTAGTAATCGCAAATCAGAATGTTGCGGTGAATACGTTCCCGGGCCTTGTACACACCGCCCGTCACACCATGGGAGTGGGTTGTACCAGAAGTAGATAGCTTAACCGAAAGGAGGGCGTTTACCACGGTATGATTCATGACTGGGGTGAAGTCGTAACAAGGTAACCGTAGGGGAACCTGCGGTTGGATCACCTCCTTACCAAAAATCAAGGGTGAAGCTAAGCGAGAGCGAGGTGGAGCTAGAGCGACAGCAAGTGTTCACACAGATTGTTTGATAGATAAGCGCAGGACAAGAGATGAATGAAAGTTAGGCATTCAAGCGGTTGAAATCTTGCAAGATTTTGCAAAAATCGCTAGAATATTTAACCCGAAAATGGCAAAGCGGAAAGCATCTTTAAATGTTGTCCCCATCGTCTAGAGGCCTAGGACATCGCCCTTTCACGGCGGTAACCGGGGTTCGAATCCCCGTGGGGACGCCATTTAAAGATGATTTTTATTGTCTTAATGTTCTTTAAAAATTGAGAAACAAGCTGAAAAACTGAGAGATTTTCGAAAGAAAGTCTGAGTAGTTAAAAAATCTTGAGTGAACAAAAGCACTCAAGTGTTTAGTTGAATAATATCGCTTCAAATCAATTCATTTGATTTGTTTAAATGAAAACATTTGAGGTTGTATAGTTAAGTGACTAAGCGTACACGGTGGATGCCTTGGCAATCAGAGGCGAAGAAGGACGTGCTAATCTGCGAAAAGCTTGGATGAGTTGATAAGAAGCGTTTAATCCAAGATATCCGAATGGGGAAACCCAGTAGATGAAGAATCTACTATCACCCAGTGAATACATAGCTGTGTGAAGCAAACCGGGAGAACTGAAACATCTAAGTACCCCGAGGAAAAGAAATCAACCGAGATTTCGTTAGTAGCGGCGAGCGAACGCGAAGGAGCCTGTCAGTGATAGCAGAGTTGTTAGAGGAATTGGCTGGGAAGCCAAATCATAGAGGGTGATAGTCCCGTACTCGAAAATGACATTGTGGTACTAAGCTGACGATAAGTAGGGCGGGACACGAGAAATCCTGTTTGAAGAAGGGGGGACCATCCTCCAAGGCTAAATACTCCTGATTGACCGATAGTGAACCAGTACTGTGAAGGAAAGGCGAAAAGAACCCCGGTGAGGGGAGTGAAATAGAACCTGAAACCGTGTACGTACAAGCAGTGGGAGCAAGCGTAAGTTTGTGACTGCGTACCTTTTGTATAATGGGTCAGCGACTTATATTTTGTAGCGAGGTTAACCGAATAGGGGAGCCGAAGGGAAACCGAGTCTTAACTGGGCGTTTGAGTTGCAAGGTATAGACCCGAAACCCGGTGATCTAGCCATGGGCAGGTTGAAGATTGGGTAACACTAATTGGAGGACCGAACCGACTAATGTTGAAAAATTAGCGGATGACTTGTGGCTGGGGGTGAAAGGCCAATCAAACCGGGAGATAGCTGGTTCTCCCCGAAATCTATTTAGGTAGAGCCTTGAGCGGACACCTTCGGGGGTAGAGCACTGTTTCGGCTAGGGGTCCATCCCGGATTACCAACCCGATGCAAACTGCGAATACCGAAGAGTGATACTCAGGAGACACACGGTGGGTGCTAACGTCCATCGTGGAGAGGGAAACAACCCAGACCGCCAGCTAAGGTCCCAAAGTCTATATTAAGTGGGAAACGAAGTGGGAAGGCTTAGACAGCTAGGATGTTGGCTTAGAAGCAGCCATCATTTAAAGAAAGCGTAATAGCTCACTAGTCGAGTCGGCCTGCGCGGAAGATGTAACGGGGCTAAAATATAGCACCGAAGCTGCGGCATCAGTCGAAAGACTGTTGGGTAGGGGAGCGTTCTGTAAGCGGAAGAAGGTGAATCGAGAGGTTTGCTGGACGTATCAGAAGTGCGAATGCTGACATAAGTAACGATAAAACGAGTGAAAAACTCGTTCGCCGGAAGACCAAGGGTTCCTGTCCAACGTTAATCGGGGCAGGGTGAGTCGGCCCCTAAGGCGAGGCTGAAAAGCGTAGTCGATGGGAAACGGGTTAATATTCCCGTACTTGGTGTAATTGCGATGTGGGGACGGAGAAGGTTAGGTTATCAGGGTGTTGGAAATCCCTGTTTAAGCCGGTAGGTGTGAAGACTAGGCAAATCCGGTCTTCTTTAACGCCGAGAAGTGATGACGAGGCTCTACGGAGCTGAAGTAACCGATACCACGCTTCCAGGAAAAGCCACTAAGCTTCAGGTTACACTAAACCGTACTATAAACCGACACAGGTGGTCAGGTAGAGAATACTCAGGCGCTTGAGAGAACTCGGGTGAAGGAACTAGGCAAAATAGCACCGTAACTTCGGGAGAAGGTGCGCCGGCGTAGATTGTAGTGTCTTGCACACGAAGGTTGAACCGGTCGAAGATACCAGCTGGCTGCAACTGTTTATTAAAAACACAGCACTCTGCAAACACGAAAGTGGACGTATAGGGTGTGATGCCTGCCCGGTGCTGGAAGGTTAATTGATGGTGTTATCGAAAGAGAAGCTCCTGATCGAAGCCCCAGTAAACGGCGGCCGTAACTATAACGGTCCTAAGGTAGCGAAATTCCTTGTCGGGTAAGTTCCGACCTGCACGAATGGCATAATGATGGCCAGGCTGTCTCCACCCGAGACTCAGTGAAATTGAAATCGCCGTGAAGATGCGGTGTACCCGCGGCTAGACGGAAAGACCCCGTGAACCTTTACTATAGCTTGACACTGAACATTGAATTTTGATGTGTAGGATAGGTGGGAGCCTTTGAAGCATGAACGCTAGTTTGTGTGGAGGCGTCCTTGAAATACCACCCTTTAACGTTTGATGTTCTAACGAGGCGCCCTAATCGGGTGTTCGGACAGTGTCTGGTGGGTAGTTTGACTGGGGCGGTCTCCTCCCAAAGAGTAACGGAGGAGCACGAAGGTTTGCTAATCACGGTCGGACATCGTGAGGTTAGTGCAATGGTATAAGCAAGCTTAACTGCGAGACAGACAAGTCGAGCAGGTGCGAAAGCAGGTCATAGTGATCCGGTGGTTCTGAATGGAAGGGCCATCGCTCAACGGATAAAAGGTACTCCGGGGATAACAGGCTGATACCGCCCAAGAGTTCATATCGACGGCGGTGTTTGGCACCTCGATGTCGGCTCATCACATCCTGGGGCTGAAGTAGGTCCCAAGGGTATGGCTGTTCGCCATTTAAAGTGGTACGCGAGCTGGGTTTAGAACGTCGTGAGACAGTTCGGTCCCTATCTGCCGTGGGCGTTGGAGAATTGAGAGGGGCTGCTCCTAGTACGAGAGGACCGGAGTGGACGCACCCCTGGTGTTCCGGTTGTGTCGCCAGACGCATTGCCGGGTAGCTAAGTGCGGAAGAGATAAGTGCTGAAAGCATCTAAGCACGAAACTTGCCTTGAGATGAGTTCTCCCCGACTATAAGTTGGTAAGGGTTGTTTAAGACTAAGACGTAGATAGGTAGGGTGTGTAAGCGGTGTGAGCCGTTGAGCTAACCTATACTAATTGCCCGAGAGGCTTAACTATACAACGCTCAAGTGTTTTTGACAGAAAGCGAAGAAACTAAACAAAAGAAACTAAACAAATCAACTCAGAATAAACAGCTTGTTTCGAATTAAAGGCAAAAGCCGAAGAAAGTAAAGAACAAACAAAACAATTTAGAAAGACAAAAGTAAAGACGAAGAAAGTCTGAATCATCGAAGATTTTCCTGATGTCGATAGTGCTGTGGTGCCACCTGAATCCATACCGAACTCAGAAGTGAAACGCAGTGACGCCGATGGTAGTGTGTGGATTCCGCATGTGAGAGTAGGGCAACATCAGGGCATTATTCAGCCGAGAGGCAAATAAGTAAAATCGACCCCAAGCTTAGCGATAGGCTTGGGGTTTTTGTTTTGAGGGATGTTTTTGGATTTTGTAAAATTATCATGAAAATAGACCGCTTGTATTCATTTCTTAACCACAAGCGGTTATTTCTAGCTAAAATTTTGTAAATCAGTAGTGAGATAATGTTAGGACCACTCTAAATTATAGGGTTTGATACCAATGTTTTGACTATTTAGGCATTGGTTAAGAGTTTGTATTTGATGACAAATAGTGTCGGTAACACGATTTGCTTGTGCAATTTTCTCTTCAGTGACTTTTGGATCCTTTTCATTGAATAAAATAGTATTGAGTAACCTTTCGGCATGCATACCATCTCGGCAGTAATGTAATACACCTACATCATTAAATGCTGTAGCAACAGAACTTATTTGAGTAGTAGCAATTCCTAAAGCCCCATCTTCTCCACCAAGTTCTCTAAAAAGTTGATGTTGTGGAAAGCCTCCGCAAGCGAGGAAAAAGGCTCGTCTAAATACAACATTGCCACCAGCTGTCATTTGCATATTTTGCCAAGCTAGTTCAAAATTCGGGTGTGAGCTATAGCGTTCAGGTAGATCAATCGGTTTTAGGGATAAACGGACCACGCTGGTTTCCGGCTTGAACTCAAATATCTTTTCAGCAACTTGTAATGCTCCGTTCTGGTAAGCATCATCAGCATCTAAAAAGGCGATAAATTCTGCTTCACTTTGTAATGCTCCCCAGTTACGCGCTTTTGCTACCCCACCATTTCTAGGCATTTGCTCTACTTGGATTTTATTTGGCACTTGTGCTTGCAGATGTTGAGCGAGTGCTAGCGTATTATCGGTTGAGCTGTCATCCACTAACCAAATCAGATTTAATTCAGGTTGGTTGAGGGCACTTTGTACCGCACGTACTAAGGTGGCTTCCGCGTTGTAGCAAGGAATAATGACATCAATCATATAAATTTTGTTCCTTGTTCACTGACCTCTAAAATTGAGGCGTAGTCTTTTTTCCAATCTCCTAATACTATGCGGGTAAAGTTTTGCTCTTTGTGAATTGCTTGGCGATGGGTATGTCCATGAATTAGCTGTACTGCATTAAATTTTCCCATGATATCTGCTGTAAATTGAGGATTAACATCCATAATATAGGCTGATTTGTGCTGTTTCTCTTGCTGACTTTTTGCACGAATTTTCCGGGCAATATTAATACGCCAAGAGAGTGGCAGGGAGAGGAAGAGAGCTTGTCGCCATTTTTGATGTACTTTCTTACGGAATTTTTGATATTTGATATCGTCAATACAGAGAGTGTCGCCATGGCAGAGTAAGGTTTGTTTGCCAAATAGATCGAGCAATTGATAATCCGGTAGAATTTCTATCCCTGTTTGTTGGCTAAATCGTTTGCCGATTAAGAAATCACGATTTCCGCAAATAAAATAGCATTTTACACCGCTTGTAGTGAGCGTTTTGATTGCGGTTTTGACTTGTGAGATGAGCTCAGATTCCTCATCATCACCAATCCAAAAGTCGAACAGATCCCCCAAGATATAAACCGCTTTTGCAAGCGGTGCTTTTTTTTGCATAAATTGCAAAAAATGCTGGGTGATTTCAGGTTGATTTTCGTTTAGATGGAGATCAGCAATAAAGTAGTAAATCATCGGCTATTTAGTATTAAAAAGAAAACGGTTTAATTTTTTACAAAATTAAACCGTTTGTCAAAGGAATTAAGTAAAAGAGATTAATCTTTAAAAATACCGCGAATCAGTTGTACTGATAAGAAGAATAAAAAGGCAAGTATTGCATAAAGTACGTAGGTCATAATGGGTTTACTCACAGTTTCAGCTTCTGCCAGTGGTTTGATTGAAACGATATTTCTAAATTCATTCAGCCAGTTGATTCTCCAGCCGTAATATTTTATTTGTACACGTTGCTTTTCATTAGCGTAAGCTTGAGCTTTAGCTTGAATGTCAGCAGAGCCAAATTTGAAATAAGGCGGCAAGCCCCAGCCGGTATCTTCATTACGATAGACCATCACTTTTTTCGTTTCAGGTTCTTCGGTAAATAAGAAATAGACATCGCGTACTTCACCATCGGCAGGATTAGATTTGCTGATAATGCCGTCTTTATCCATCCGGCGAACTTCCATACCAGTTACCACAGTATCTTCATAACTTGGCATAGCATAGTTTACTGCTCCACCAATGACAATAAAGAATGATAGTGAAACTAGAATTAAAAAATATTTGAGTATGGCTCTCATATTTGTTCCTTATAATTGAATTTTGAATAAGTGTTGCACATTTTCAGTTGTAATGCGAGCTAATTCTTGCGTTGATACACCTTTTAACGTCGCAACATATTCACAAGTTTCCCTTACATAAGCCGGTTGGTTCGGTTTGCCACGGTATGGAATCGGTGCAAGATAAGGAGAATCTGTTTCCACTAATAAACGATCTAACGGCACTTTTCGTACTACATCTCTTAGCTCTTCTGCGTTTTTGAAAGTAATAATACCTGATATTGAAATATAGAAACCCAAATCTAAGGCTCTTTTTGCCATTGTCCAATCTTCGGTAAAGCAATGCAATACGCCTTTACATTTTTCCGCTCCATTTTGTTCCAACATATCCATAGTATCCTGGCGAGCGGAGCGGGAGTGAATAATAAGTGGTTTATTTATCTTGTTTGCTACTTCAATATGTTGAATAAACAGTGATTGCTGCAAAGCTTTGGTTTCCGGAGTATAGTGATAATCCAGCCCTGTTTCCCCGACAGCGACCACTTGCGGGTCTTGTGCAAGTTTTAGCAGCTTATCATAATCAAAGGGCTCGTCTTCCACATTTAACGGATGAACACCACAAGAAAGCGAAACTTCATTGCGGTGTGCGGTTAAATTTTTCATTGCTTCAAAACGCCCAAGAGTTGTACAAACTGAAATAAAATGATGTACGCCACGTGCTTTTGCATTTTCAATAACTTCATCCACATTCTTGTGGCGTGTTTCGTAATCTAAAGAGTCTAAGTGACAATGTGAGTCTATAATAAATAAGTTTTCCATTTTTTCCTTTTGTTGTTTTAATGGCCTAAATGACTATTTGGACCAGAATTATTTACGATATTACTCAAAAATTAAAACCAACTTTGTTAAACAATCTAGCACCATTAGTTCTTGATTAACCGCATTCACTTCCCCTAAGTCACGCTGGGTTTGTTGGATAATATGATATCCTCGTAGTAAACCATGAACTGTGAGCTGCTGGCTAAAGGGTAAAATCCCGTTTTTTAAATCTGGGTTGATCCAACTCTCGGTAATTTCCATTTTGGCTTTTAAGGCGTCGCTAAAGAAACTTTCCAACCATTCGAGTTGTTGTAGAATCAGCTCTTTTTCACTATCAAAAGCAGTGAAAAGGAGCATCACATCTCGGCTTTTGTAGAATCGCCAGAAGGTTTGCAGGAACGTTTTACGTGCTGACAAGCGGTCATTTTCGATAAAAGTTTTGCAAATCAGTGGACGAAAATGGCAAAGACGAATTGCAATTTCTAAATTGTTTTCTGAAGTTGTTGAGCATTCCTGCTGTAACCATTCCATTGCTTGTTTAGTTTTCGGAGGGTTAATTACCCATGTTTGGCAACGGCTTTGAATCGTGGCTAAAACGGCAGATTGCAACGGGGCTTCCAGTAGGAAATAGACATTTTTATGTGGCTCTTCCAAAGTTTTAAGTAACGCGTTGCTGGCAGCTTCGGTAAGGCGATCAACACCTTGAATATACACAACTGTATTACCACCTTGTTGAGCAAAATTTTGTAGTTTGCCAAGCAGTTCACGCACTTGATCGATACCGATATCTTTGCCTTCGATAGAGGTTAAAAGATGAAAGTCGGGATGGTTGCCATTTTGGCTTAGTAGGCAACTTTTGCACTTTAGGCAAGGTTGGCTGCCTATTATCTCAGAGCAAAGTAGCCAGCTTGCGACCTCTCGAATCAGATTTTCTGTACCAAGCCCGATATCGGTTTTAAACAGTAGGGCGTGATGCCCTCTTCCTTTTAAAAAGGCGTGAGTGAGCTGAGCGTAGGTGTCGGTATGCCAAGGGTATAATGTCATCATAGTATTGCAAATTTTAGGAATTTTTCGACCGCTTGTTGGATGTCGGCAGAGACTTTTTCTATTGGCTGCTCAGCATTGATGATCACCGCCTTTGGATTATTTTGAGTTAAAACTAAATAACGTTCCCGAGTACGGTGGAAAAAATCAATATGTTGCTGCTCAATGCGATCTAAGGCTCCACGCCCTTTGGCACGTTCCAAACCAATGCTAGGATCAAGATCGAGATAAATGGTCAAATCCGGCTCGAAATCGCCCAAAATAGCTTTACCGATGGTTTCTACTAGCTCGATAAGCCCACGTCCCCCACCTTGATAGGCTTGGCTGGAGAGATCATGGCGGTCGCCTATTACCCATTTCCCACTGGCAAGAGCCGGTTGGATTACGGTTTCGACTAGCTGCGTGCGTGCTGCATACATCATTAGCACTTCAGCTTTGTCAGTGGTGGTTTCACCATCTACTCCTTCTTTCCACAAGGTGCGGAGCGTTTCGGCAATCGGTGTGCCGCCCGGTTCGCGGGTGGTGATAAAGTCAATACCATGGGCTTTTAAGGTTTCACACACAATCTTTTGTGCGTTGCTTTTGCCTGCACCTTCAAGCCCTTCGATAGTTATAAACTTTGCGTTCATTGTTGTTTTCATTATTTTCTTTCTCGTTCGATTTTCCGCCATTCTGCCACAGAGCGATTATGTTCTTCTAATGTGCGGCTGAATTTATGCCCGCCTGTGCCATCAGCTACAAAGTAGAGGTAGGAGGTATCCGCAGGATTGGCAACTGCTTTGATAGAAGCCTCACTTGGCATGCTAATCGGGGTAGGAGGTAAGCCCTCAATGACATAGGTATTATAAGCAGTCGGCTTAGTGATATCCGAGCGATAGATTTTTTCATCATAGCAGCCACATTTACCGTAAAGAATGGTTGGATCGGTTTGTAGCAACATTTTATGGTTTAAGCGGTTGATGAATACCGACGCTACTTGTGCGCGTTCGCCGGCAATACCTGTCTCTTTTTCGACAATAGAAGCTAAAATTAGCATTTCATAAGGATTTGCAAGCGGTAAATTTTCTGATCTATTTTGCCATGCTTGTTCTAACGTTGCTTTTTGCCTTTGATACGCTCGTTTCAGTAAGGCAAGATCAGTAGAATTTGGCGTATAGCTGTAAGTATCAGGTGCAATCCAGCCTTCTACTTTATCGTGAGGAATGCCAAGTAGTTCTGCAATTTCTTTTTCAGATTTATCTTTTAGCGTATGGTTTAAATAGTTGGCTTTGGCTAACTGTTCACGCCAGACTTTAAACGTTTTCCCTTCAATAAATTGCACATTTAACTGAACTTCTTTGCCTGAGCTTAAATGCGCCAATAATTCTCTAACAGTAGTTAAGCCATCCAATGAATAAGCACCTGCCTTAAATTTGCTTAGTTCCGGATATAAACGCATTAAATAGGGAAGTAGTTGGATATCTTCATGGGCAACAATGCCTTGTTGCTCTAATAAGGTTGCTAATTTTTGGCTTGAAACACCCTTCTCCAATACAAAAAGTTGGTTTGGTTGAGTGGTGATTGGGTGCTCGGCTAATGAGCTTAGCTTTTGGTAGCCGTAAAATAGCCCGCCACAAGCGATAGTGCCGGCAAGACCTAATGCAATAAGAAGTTTTTTTAACATTGAAAAAGAAAGATAGAATATAAAAGTAAAAATGAACTAAATTCTACTATAAAGCGGTCATTTTTTCAGAAAAATTTGCAAAATGAGAAATAATGGTGGGTCATGAAAGATTCGAACTTTCGACCAACGGATTAAAAGTCCGCTGCTCTACCGACTGAGCTAATGACCCGTAAAGAATTGTTTTGTAAGATGATGGTGGGTCATGAAAGATTCGAACTTTCGACCAACGGATTAAAAGTCCGCTGCTCTACCGACTGAGCTAATGACCCGTAAAGAGTTGTTTTGTAAGATGATGGTGGGTCATGAAAGATTCGAACTTTCGACCAACGGATTAAAAGTCCGCTGCTCTACCGACTGAGCTAATGACCCATAATCTTGCGTAACGAGGGCATATCTTACGGATTTTTGAAACTTTGGCAAGTTTTTTTTTAGAGAAATTGTGTTAAGTGTGCGGTTTATAAGCAATTTTTTGAAATTTTGCTCAAGCTTGCGTTTTTCTATACAAAATGAAAAGAGAACGGGCTTTTATCTTTTTCTGAAAATAAGCTATAATTGCCCTGTTTATTCACCTATTTATTATTTAGAAGGAAACCAAAATGGGCTTAGAGTTAGTACCCGCTGGTAAAGAATTACCAGACGATATTTATGTAGTAATTGAAATTCCGGCGAATTCAGATCCGATCAAATACGAAGTGGACAAAGAAACTGGTGCATTATTTGTTGACCGTTTTATGGCAACAGCGATGTTCTATCCAGCAAACTACGGTTATGTGAACAACACATTATCGTCAGATGGTGACCCGGTAGATGTATTAGTGCCAACTCCATACCCATTACAACCGGGTTCAGTGATCCGCTGCCGTCCGGTTGGCGTATTAAAGATGACTGATGAAGCTGGTGGTGATGCAAAAGTGGTTGCAGTTCCGCATACTAAATTAAGCAAAGAATACGACCATATTAAAGATGTAGGCGATTTACCTGCATTATTAAAAGCGCAAATCCAGCACTTCTTCGAAAGCTACAAAGCATTAGAAGCAGGTAAATGGGTAAAAGTAGAAGGTTGGGGCGATGTAAATGAAGCTCGCCAAGAAATTTTAGACTCTTTCGAACGTGCTAAAAAATAATTGTTGTTAATTTTAAATGCCAAGCAGGTTTGTTTGGCATTTTTTTATAGGATATAAAAATGAAATTCATCAAAAAATTAGGCTATGGCGTATTTTTAGCAGCAATGATTGCAGCTTGTGCCACAACAGAAAGCATTAACCAAGAAGCTGCTCAAAAATATGCTCAAGTCAAAGCTCAAGCTAGACAGCAAAATGCAATTGATGTTTCTTCCCCAACAGCAAAACGTATTCATGCTGTGTTTAATAAAACGAAGCCTTATGCGGAAAAAGCCAATGAAACGGGCGTGCCTTTCCAGTGGGAGATTACAGTCTTAAAGTCTGATGAATTAAATGCTTGGGCAATGCCGGGTGGTAAAATGGCATTTTACACCGGTTTAGTAGAAAGATTGAATTTATCAGATGATGAAATTGCTGTTGTGATGGGGCATGAAATGGCTCATGCGTTAAAAGAACACGGTAAATCAGATCGTACAGTAAGTGCGATTACCGGTATTGTCGGTGTAATTGCCGATGTAGCGGTAACAGCTTCAACAGGCGTAAATACGGAAGGTTTATTGAGTACAGGTGTAGATTTAATTGCAACTAAACCCTTCTCTCGCAGCCAAGAAACAGAAGCAGATGAGGTTGGATTGATGCTGATGGCAGAGGCCGGCTATAACCCATCAGCCGCACCGAATGTTTGGATAAAGATGAGTAAAGCTAACGGTAGTTCCGGGTTGTCGATTTTCTCAACTCACCCATCAAATGAAGAGCGACAAGAGAATTTGGCTCGCTTAGTGCCTGAGGCAATGAAAATCTATAACGCACGTAAATAGCAACAAGCGGTTGATTTTAGCTAATTTTTTGCAAAAGAAAATGCTCTTGAGCCACTCAAGAGCATTTTTGTTTATAAGGAGATTAGTAACGCACGAACCCCACTAATTCATACACCTTATCTAAAGTCGCTTTTGCTCTTGCTCGGGCTTTATCGGCACCTTCACGGTAGATTTTTTCAAGCAAGGCTTCGTCTTGGCGGTAGTGGTGGTAGCGTTCTTGCAAATTAGTTAAAAGTTCAGATACTTTATCAGCCACTTCGGTTTTGAGGTGGCCGTACATTTTACCTTCAAATTCAGCTTCTAATTCAGCGATAGTTTTGCCTGTGATAGCAGATAAAATATCAAGTAAATTGGATACACCGGCCTTATTTTGCACATCATAGCGCACTACAGGTGGTTCATCGCCGTCAGTCATTGCACGTTTGATTTTTTTCGCTACTGCTTTTGGATCTTCCAACAAGCCGATTACATTATTGCGGTTATCGTCCGATTTAGACATTTTTTTCGTTGGCTCAAGTAATGACATCACTCTTGCCCCCGATTTCGCAATAAAGACTTCCGGCACCGCAAATACAGGCTCAATCACATTACCCTCGGCATCTTTTTTGCCGTATAAGGCATTGAAGCGGTTGGCAATATCTCGGGTGATTTCCAAGTGTTGTTTTTGATCATCACCCACTGGTACTTGGTTAGCTTGGTAGAGCAGAATATCTGCTGCCATCAGTACAGGGTAGGTAAATAAGCCTACGTTCACATTCTCTTCATAACGGGCAGATTTATCTTTAAATTGTGTCATTCGACCCATTTCACCGAAATAAGTGTAGCAGTTCAATACCCAGGCAAGTTGAGCGTGTTCAGGTACGTGAGATTGAATGAAAATTGTGCTTTTATTAGGATCAATGCCACAGGCTAAATACAGGGCTAACACATCAAGAGTGGATTTGCGTAACGCTTCTGGATCTTGACGTACAGTGATAGCGTGTTGATCCACAATGCAATACACACAGTCATAATCATCTTGCATTTTTACCCAGTTGCGTAATGCCCCTAAGTAGTTCCCAATCGTTAATTCGCCGGAAGGCTGCACGCCACTAAATACAATAGGTTTGGTCATTTTATATTCTCGTTTTAATTGCAAAAAATTGTTGAAATTATACCGCTTGTTACCCCTATTCGCCTACAATTTTCAGCACGTCTTTAAATTCAGAGGTTACAAAAGTCGGGTTGGATTGTTCAATCGGGATATTGTAGTTATAACCATAAGTTAGGCCGACTACATCACAGCCGGCGGCTTTTGATGCGATAATATCGTTTTCCGAATCGCCCACGAATAAGAGTTCTTGCGGGGTAATGTCAAACTTTTCACAAATAAAGAACATCGGATCGGGGTGTGGTTTAATTTTAGGGAGCGATTGCCCGCCTAGCGTTTCATCGAATAAATGATAAATACCAAAAGCCGATAGCACAGGCTCAACTAATTTGGTCGGTTTGTTGGTAATAACCACCAGAGGATAACCTTTGGCTTTTAAGGCTTCTAAGGTTTCTTTTACATTGGGGAACAGTGTACTTTCTTCACAAACATAGATGGCATAATACTTATCAAAGCTGGTTCGCATTTTGACAAGCTGCTCGGCATCAAGGAGCCTGCCTGTATGGTTGATCGCATTTTGGAAGAAAATATCTGCACCCTTACCAATCCAAGTTAAGACTTTTTGTTGTGTAACCGTGGGTAACCCGGCTTCTAAAAACATCGCATTAGCGACTAAGGTGAGATCCGGCAAAGTGTTAATTAAGGTACCGTCTAGGTCGAAACCAATGACTTTATATTTTCTGTTCATCATCTTTCCTTAAAAATACAAGCGGTCGAAATTTGCAAATTTTTTGCTAAAACTGACCGCTTGTTAAATGGTTACTTCACTTTATTAGCTTTGTATGCCCATGCCATAATCAGGATACCACCAATAATCATTGGTAAAGAGAGTAGTTGCCCACGAGTGATTAGATCCGCACTTGTATTGACGTTGTGGTCGATTTCGCGGAAATATTCCACAATAAAGCGGAAGGTACCATAACCAATTAGAAACAAACCTGATACAGAGCCGGCCGGGCGTGGCTTTTTAATAAACCAGTTTAGGATAAATAGTAAAACGACACCTTCTAAAAAGGCTTCGTACAGTTGTGAGGGGTGGCGGGGAAGATAGCCACCGCTTGGAAATAATACTGCCCAAGGAACATCAGTTACTCGTCCCCAAAGTTCATCATTAATAAAGTTTCCTATACGTCCCATTCCTAGTCCGAATGGTACTAGAGGGGCAATAAAGTCAGCTGTGTTCCAGAAGCTGCGTTTTTGGCGGTATGATATCCAAATCATCGCTACAATCACACCAATTAAGCCGCCGTGGAAAGACATTCCCCCTTCCCAAATACGGAACAAATAGAGTGGATCTTGTAAGAAACGATCAAAATTGTAAAAGAATACATCACCAATGCGACCGCCTAATACGACACCCCAGAAGCAGGAATAGACAAGGGTATCTACTTGCTCGGTTGTCCAAACACCGTTGGAGTTTTTGGCTCGTTTCATCCCGAGCCAATAAGCAAAAGCAAAACCTGCCAAATACATTAACCCATACCAACGCAGGGCAATCGGGCCGATTTCAAACACAATGGGGCTGATTTGAGGAAATTGGATAAATTGTTCGTTCATGGTTTCCTTTATTTTAAGAACATATTAATTGCAATACAGACCAGTAATACCGCAAATGCCTTTTTGAGGATGGGTACAGGTAGTACGTTAGCGGCACTTGCGCCCATTTTTGAGGTGAAAAATGAAGTGGCGGTAATACCTAATAGAGCCGGTAGATAAACATAACCGAGTGAATAATCAGGCATTCCTTCCAAGCCCCATCCGCTCACTATAAAGCTGATTGTGCCGGATAAGCCTAGAAATGCCCCACAAAATGAGGATGTACCGATAGCACGTTTGATATCTAAACCGCGATCGCTTAAAAACGGTACGATAAATGCACCACCTGCAATACCAGCCATACTGGATAATGCCCCGATAATACTGCCACCCACCAAGGTAGTTTTTAGTGTAAGCGGTTTGTTTTTAGGTGCTTTTTTCAAAGAGAACAGCATTTTGCTGGCAAGATAAAGTACCATCACCGCAAAAATTTTGGACATTAATTGAGCATCTAAGTGGCTAATAATAAGTCCACCTAAAAAGACTGACACCATTAACGCCGGAATAAAAAATTTGCTGGTTTGCAAATCGACATTACCCAATTTATGATGGCGTTGTGCTGATGAAAATGCAGTAATGATAATAGTAGAAAAGGATGTACCTAATGCAGTGGACATTACATATTCAGGCGGAACACCTGATAGCGGTAATAAAAAAGCAAGGCTTGGTACAATGATTAGGCCACCACCGATACCGAATAAGCCTGCTAAAAAACCGACAAAAGTGCCTAAAAACAGGCAACTAAATAGAATGATCATTATTGTTTTCCCTTTTGATTATGTTGCCAAGGGCGATAGAGTTTACGATATTCCTGTTTATTCTCTTTAGTTGATTCCGATTGATTTTTTCTCACATTCGGATCTTTTTTATAGTCCGATTTCTCGTATCGATCGGATCTTATTTTTTCGTTTGGCTTATCGTCAGGCTTTTTCTGAACACCACTTTGTAATACAAGAGCAAATTCTTTCATTACTTTGCGATAAACATCTCGTTTGAAAGAAACTACTTGGCGAACAGGATACCAAAAACTTACCCAACGCCAGCCGTCAAATTCAGGGCTTTTTGTTGCTTTTAGATTAATTTGATTTTCATCACTGATAAGTTGTAATAAAAACCAACGCTGTTTTTGTCCGATACAGACCGGACCCGGGCTGTCAGAGCGTACCAAACGTTTTGGTAGCTTATATTTCAGCCAATATTTAGACGCCCAAAGCAATCGCACATCTTTTTTACTTAAGCCGACCTCTTCATAAAGCTCACGGTACATTGCTGTTTCAATGTTTTCTCCCTCGTTAATTCCACCCTGCGGAAATTGCCAAGAGTTCTGACCAAACCGTTTTGCCCACAGAACTTGCCCGTGCTTATTACAGATGACGATTCCAACATTTGGGCGGTAGCCATCGAAATCGATCACTCGACCACCTAATTTAATAAAATTTAGAATGAAAGAGATTGTTTCATACTTTGAGACATTGAACAACCTTCAGAAAAAGCAAAATAGAGATATTTGTAAAAAATTTCATTTTTTGTTCACAATTCTTAAGGGAATTATTCACCCCTGCGGTTTGTTGATAAAGTCAACGCTCAAAAAGTAATGCTTTTTCGCCGCTTGTGGATATTTTTGTGGATAACTTCTGATTTTTAACGGTATAAACTGAGGATAAGTAGCAGGAATATTGTAAATCCGAGACGATCTTAAAACCTAAAAACAAGATCTTTTTCTTGTACAATGATCTGGATAAACATCAAGATCTTGAGTTTTTTCCAACCGAAATTCGCGGAGTTTTTGAGTTGTGTGAAAGCTCCAATAATTGATGTAAACATGCGATTAAGTTATCCCCATAATTTGTGGATAAAGATGTGATAGTTTTTCAAAATAGGCGTGAATAACATTTAAAAAATGTTTTTAAAAATAAGAAATAATTAATTAAATCAATAAGTTAAGTAAGGGTTTTAAAGGCGTGGAAAGATAGATGATTTTTAGATTATTTTTTAGTCATTAAATAATGAATTTATTTTTCTTAATGCGTTTCTTTACTCTACTCATCCGATTAGATATAGTCTTAATAATAAATGAGAATTATTTGCTATAATGTGATTTTATCAAAATATAATTAAGATCAAGTTCTAATTTGATTAAATAAAAAGGAGAAAGTTATGTCTAGCTCAAAAATAAAAAACCTTAATTTTATTGATATTGTAGTATTAGCCGTGATCTTTTTTGGCACAGCGGTTGTTTCGTCTCTAATGGATTATTATCAGTTAAGGCAATTTGGGTTGGTAGGACCCGAAAATTTATCTATCAATGACATGGCAACTTATTCTGCTATTATTACGGAAGCTGTTTTATTAATTCTGGCAGGAATATATTTGCATTGGCGTAAATTCGATTTTAGAGTACTGGATTTCACCATAAATCGTTATACCTTGCCATACACACTCTTGCTGGTGCTGAGTGCAGGCCTGGTTGCAGATATTTATCAATACTTACATGCTTTCATAATACCTGAGCATTACCCTGAAACAGCATATGCTGCCCCAATTATACGTTATACGCCCGAATTAATATTAACGTCATTGTTTAATGGTTTTTTTGAAGAGATCTTTTTTATGGGGTTAGTATTTGTTGCCAAGCCTAAAATACTTCCAAAAGCACTGGCTTTTAGTATTTTTGTCCGTTTTATTTTTCATACTTATCAAGGATTAGCAGGAGCTTTAACCATTACTACCCTTGGACTTTCATTTTGGTTTTTTCGCCGTAGAATTAATATGTTGGTGCCTTTTTGTCTGGCACATGCAGTATTTGATATTTTTGGATTAAGTACACTTAGATTTCTATTTTTAGGCGAAAATTAATCTCTCTAAAGTAGAGATGTGATAAAAATTATACACATTCTTAACAAAAATGTGATCTATTTCACAAATTTAAAAATAGTATTAATTCTTATTTGTATTTTTTCGTAGAATAGCTGCACATTTCAAAATGTGTTACGAGGTATTAAATGATTATTGCATCAGCTAAAGATTATCAACGTGCGGCAAAACGTCGTGTTCCCCCTTTTATATTTCATTATGCAGATGGTGGCTCTTATGCGGAGCAAACGCTTCGTCGTAATGTAAGTGATTTAGAGAATATTGCATTACGCCAGCGTGTGCTAAAAGATATGTCCCAACTAGATACTGGCATTGAATTATTTGGTGAAAAACTTTCAATGCCGGTTACCCTTGCTCCGGTCGGCGCATTAGGTATGTATGCCCGCCGTGGAGAGGTGCAGGCTGCAAAAGCAGCAGATAATAAAGGCATTCCCTTTACTCTTTCGACTGTTTCTATTTGTCCGATTGAAGAAGTTGTACCGGCTATTAAACGCCCTATGTGGTTTCAGCTCTATGTGTTAAAAGATCGCGGTTTTATGAAAAATGCGTTAGAACGAGCTAAAGCTGCAGGCTGTTCTACATTGGTTTTCACCGTTGATATGCCAACTCCGGGAGCAAGATATCGTGATATGCACTCAGGCATGAGCGGACCATATAAAGACATTCGTCGAGTGTTACAAGCCATGCTTCATCCATTCTGGGCGTGGGATGTGGGTGTTCAAGGTAAGCCGCATACTTTGGGTAATATTTCAAAATATATGGGAAAACCGGTTGATCTAAATAATTACATTGGCTGGCTAACCGATAACTTCGATCCTTCAATTTCGTGGAAAGATTTAGAATGGATTCGTGAGTTTTGGGACGGTCCAATGGTTATCAAGGGAATTCTTGACCCGGAAGATGCCAAAGATGCAGTCCGTTTTGGTGCAGATGGTATTATTGTTTCTAACCATGGTGGACGACAACTCGATGGTGTTTTATCTTCCGCAAAAGCCTTGCCGGCCATTGCTGATGCAGTAAAAGGCGACATCAAAATCCTTGCCGATTCAGGTATTCGTAACGGCCTTGATGTGGTGCGAATGTTAGCACTAGGAGCAGATTGTACGATGATTGGGCGTGCTTTTGTTTATGCACTAGGGGCAGCAGGCCAAGCCGGCGTAGAAAACTTGTTGGATATTTTCTTAAAAGAAATAAAAGTCGCGATGACATTGACCAGCAACCAAAAAATCAGTGATATTACCCGTGATGTTTTAGTTGATCTCAGTAAAATCTAAATTTTTAGAAGGCTGCGTTTGCAGCCTTTTTATAAGTGATAATTTTGCAAAATTTTAGCAAAAAATGACCGCTTGTCGCTCTGCCAATGCTTAGCCAAATAATGCTCTTAGTCCACCGGTTGCAATAATCGCGACTAATACGGTGGTGAGTAGTGAATAACGGCTGGCGGCGAATAATGAGATAGCAAGAGCTGCCAGCTCAACAGGATTCTCTGCAACAAAACGAGGTGCAATAACTGAAATCAATACACAGCCTGGAGCAGCTTCCAGCACACTTATGGCTTTTTTGCTAAGGTTCATACGTTGTACCGCTAGAAACCCAAGAATGCGGGTAAGGTAAGTCACGCTTGCCATTAAGATAATTGTGATTACTGTCATTATTCGCGCCCCGCTAAAATATAAGCTGCGATCAAACCTGCTAGTGCGCCTAGTGGCACATGCCAACCTTTCGGCAGGAAGAGATAGGCTAATGCTGCTACAACCAAGCTGACTAACCATGGGAGAGCCTTTGCCCAACTTTTCCACATTCCTCTCATTAATACTAAAAAGATAGCAGGAAATGCCATATCAAAGCCATATTGAGTAATATCGCCAATATGGTTTCTCAGCAATGCCCCCAAATAGGGAAATAGCATCCAAATTGGGTAGAATACGGCGGTTAGACCAAGGTAGTAAGCAATAGAAAAGCGATTTCGTTTTTGAGCATCATTTAGCCCCATAGCCCAGTTTTCATCACACATAAAAAACAGTAGCCCGAGTGATTTCCGTTTCGGTAAATGACGGAAATGTGACACCAGAGTTGCCCCCATAAGAAGATGTCTGCTATTTACCAATAATGTCATCGCTAAAATCAGCAGTAAATTAGGCGGAGACGTCCAAACTTCAACAGCGGCAAATTCAGAGCCACCGGCAAAGTTCAAACCGGTCATTAATGGAACCTGCCAGTCCTCAAATCCTTTTTCTGCTGCCTGTGCTCCAAGTAGCAATCCTACCGGAAAATAGCCAAGCATCACTGGCACAGCATCTCTGTTACCGCGTAAAAAATCATTTTGATAATCCATGTTTACCTCAAATCTATTACTGCTACTTTAGCGGATAAATAGCGAATGTGCTTCATTAAATTGATTAAGAGAGGCGAAAAAGGCGACTAATAAGGTCGCCTTTGTTTACAAGCGGTCTATTTTTCCGCATTTTTTGCAAATTACATTGCCGTTAAATCAATGTTTTTGGTCTCTTTCGATGCCCAAAGTGCGATGATGGTAATAACTGCATTGATTGCCAAATAAATCCCAACACCGATAATTCCATAAGCCGCGTTGATTTTAATCGCAAAGGTTGCTGCAACAGTCGCGCCCACGATAGAAGCGAAGTTATACGCCAATGATGCCCCTGAGTAACGCACTTCGGTTGGGAATAATTCAGGCAGTAACGCTGCCATCGGGCCGAAGGTGAAGCCCATTAAAATCATACCGACAACCAAGAAACCGAATACCGTCCAAGGTGTACCGTTATCAAGGAAGAATGGCATACATAAGCCGAACACGCCAATCGCTGCGGTGACCAGTAATAAGAATTTACGGCGACCCATTTTATCGGCATAAATACCTGAAATGCTGGTGAAGATACCGAACACAATCGCACTTAATAACAGTAAGCCTGTGAACACGTTTGGCTCAATGCCTAAACCCATGGCGTGACCTGCTTCTGACAGTTTCGCCGGTGTGCGTGAGTACACTTGGGCGAATGCCGTCATAATGTAGAACAACACGTAGGTGGCAGTCATAATGAACGTCCCTAGAATCAGCGGTTTTAAGTGGTGTTTGAACACGGCACTCACCGGTGCTTTTTGGGTTTTGCCTTTCTCTTCCGCTTCACGGAAAACGTGGCTTTCATGCAGGGTTAAACGCACCCATAAGCCGACCGCAACTAATACGATGGACGAGATAAACGGAATACGCCATGCCCATTCTACTAAGGCTTCTTTACCCAGCGTATAGCTCACCAGGAAGAATGCCCCGTTTGCCAAGAACAAGCCGATGGGGGCACCGAGTTGAGGGAATGTGCCGTACCACGCACGTTTGCCTTCCGGTGCGTTTTCGGTGGCAACCAGAGCCGCACCGCCCCATTCACCGCCTAAGCCTAAGCCTTGACCGACACGGCATAAGCAGAGCAGCACGGTTGCCCAAATGCCGATGTCCGCATAGGTTGGCAGCAAGCCGATGGTCACGGTTGAACCGCCCATCAATAATAAAGAAGCGACAAGCGTTTTCTTACGCCCGATTTTATCGCCGAAGTGACCGAACAATGCCGAGCCGATTGGACGGGCAAAGAAGGCTAATGCGAGAGTAGAAAGTGAAAGTAACTCATCTGAAACCGGATCGCCGCTTTTAAAGAATTGCGTGTTGAACACCAATACGGCCGCCGCCGCATAAATATAGTAGTCGAAAAATTCAATCGCCGTGCCGATCATTGAGGCGATTGCCACTTTTTTCGGATCGTTGCGAAGTGTATGTGTTGTGTTTGTCATCTATAAAATACCGTTTTAATAAGAAAGGATTGCAAAATATCATTTATAAAAAAATGAAACAAGCTATTGGAGTCAATGTTTTTATCTATTATTTTTTATTAAATTCTTTAATTTTTCTTTATTTTAGTTTTTTATACTAAAATTAGGGTAATTTTATTCAGAGTTAAAAAGTCAATTTTTGCTTTGTAAAAATAAAATTTTTCTAACAATATTTGATTTGTCTGTATAATAAATAGGCAAATAAGTTATTGTTTTTATACCTTTCTACTCTGGATATAAAGCAAAGATATTGAAAGTAATTCTGTGCTCATAGTAAACAATCACAAGCGGTCGGAATTTTCTGTTATTTTGCAAATACAGGCGGTTTTTATATTAAGCTAAAACCATTATAATTTGATGGAATTAATGGGAGAACCAGAGTGAAATTTACGCAAAAATTAAAACAAACAACGGTATTGATGGCGGCGACTATATTGTCTGCCTGTAGCTTGGTAATGTATAAACCGATTGGTACGATTAATCAGGTGAACCTTGATAAGGGATATCGGCAAAAAAACGTGATTGCTGAAAGTGCGAAAGATGGCAATCTGGTCATTATGATGTTTTCCGGCGGTGGTACGCGGGCAGCTTCCTTGGGTTATGGGGTGTTGGAACAACTGAAAAACGTTAAGGTAAAAACGAGCAGCAAAGGGGATACGTTGCTGGAGAATATTGATATTGTGTATGGCGTGTCCGGCGGTTCGGTGTTGGCAGCTTATTTTGCCTTGGAAGGTAAAGACGTGATTCCGAAATTTGCCAACCGTTTTTTAAAGCAGAATTTTCAGAAAGATATTATTGCAGAAGCTTTTTCACTCTCCAACTTACCTCGTCTAAGTTCGCCACAATTCGGACGGGGTGATTTATTGCAGGAACGGCTGAATTTTACTCTCTATCGAGGGAAAACGTTTGGAGAGTTGGTTAAAAACCGCAAAGGGCCTTTTGCAATTATCAGTGCGACGGATATGAATATCGGTCAGAAATTCACTTTCACTCAAGAAACCTTTGATGGCTTATGTCTTAACTTAAATGATTTGGAGATTGCACGGGCGGTAGCGGCATCCAGTTCCGTCCCACTGATTTTTTCCCCGCTAACGCTAAATAATAATGGCGATAATTGTAATTTTACCATGCCGAAAGAATTTGCCGTGCGTGAAGAGATGGTAGATGGGTTGGTAGTAAAAAATATTGAAGAAACCAAGCATATTTTGAATCTTTATCAAGATAGCAAAGAGCGCCCGTTTATCCATTTAGTGGATGGTGGGTTAACCGATAATCTGGGCTTAGCGAGTGTATTGGATATTTCCGATGTGATTGGGGTTGATGAGGTATATAAAAGAGCCGTTCAATTAGGGGTGAAAAATGTCGTTGTGATAAATGTCAATGCACAAAATGAAGTAGTGAGCGAGATGGATAAGTCGGCGAATATTCCGGGCTTGACTGATGTAGTTAATACCATTATTAACGTGCCGATTGATAAAACCACTCAAATTACGCTTCATCGTTACCGTCAATTTACCGATCAATGGAATGAATATGCCGATAAACAGGCAAATAAGATAGAAATGCACTTTGTCAATTTAGGACTAAAAGCCTTACCGGATGGCGAGTTAAAACAAGATGTGCTGAATATCGGGACCTCGTTTTACTTACCGGAAACAGATGTAGATAAGTTACGCAAGGCTGCCCGTATTTTACTAGCGCAATCAGAGGAATATAAGCAGGCATTAAAAGCATTGCAATAAAAGTAAAATTCCCTCTTTGCTGGATGAAGAGGGAATATGAGGTTAAATGTTTAGAGTGAGCTGCCACTTAAATTGTGTTTTATTTAAGCGGTAAGGTATTTTTAGGCTTGGACCACAAGAGTTGGAGCCGATGCCGCTCATTTTGTAATCCAGACATAAAATGGTTGAGCCGCTTTCTTCCAAATCATAGTTATGGGTTTTGGTCGTTAACTCTTCCTGTGTGTAAGGTGATAAATTAAAGCTAAATGGCTGCTCTGCGGTAATAGTTAAGCCTTTTAATTTCACATAATGCGTACCGAAATGGCTGCCGTTTTCCTGAGGTTTTAAATAATTTACGTGGTTTTGTTTGGCGGTAGTTTGGTAAATACCGAGTTTTGCCAGATTGTGTTTATCCACATAGCTTTCTTGTTCACCATAGCCAAAATATTCCAGACTGTCATTTGCTTTGTTTAAGAAAAAGCGTAAGCCAAAGCGAGGTAAAAACGGCAAGTGCGTTGGGCGTTTGGCTTGTACTTTGATCTCTATCTCACCATTTGGTTGAATATGGTATATCACATCAAGGGTTAAAATTCGGCTTTGAGAGGTGGCGACAATGCCACATTCAGCTTTGATCGTTACCCCATTTTCATCTTGGCTAAGAGAGGTTTGATAGGCTCGGGTGTAGCATTTATCATAGCCGGCTTTCTGCCAAAATTCGCGGATTAAACGGTCGTTATCGGTTGGGGCTCGCCAAATGTTAAAATCAAGAGGCTGTTCAATAATCGCTTTACCCTCTTTTTCGATATGGCTAAAAATGCCTTTGAGTTTATCGAAGGTATAGCTAAATTGTCCGTTTTTAATCAGCCAATGATTTGCAAAATTTTCCACAGAAATGACCGCTTGTTCACGTGTTTGGAATGGTGGCTTTACCCTGTTTTCGGCAAGCGTAATTTGCTCAAAGCCCAAATGATGACCTTTCGCTAACAACGCGGAATCGGCATTTAAGCGATAATCTAAGGTTAAAAGTTGTAATGTGCCGTTAGGCTGTGGCAGTTCCAAATCCAAACAAGCGGTTTGATTTGGCTCACAATTTACCAATACATTTCCTTCAGCAGTTGGCACACCGTTTTCGCTGAATTGATAATGCACAGTCAGATAATCGGCAAGATTGGTGAAATCCAAATAGTTTTTCAGCCAAATTTTGCCCTCTTTTAAGCAGGCTCGGGCTGGGCGGTTGACGTTTTTCAGCTCAAGCAAATTGCTATGCGGAATACGGTTTGGGGAAACTAAGCCATCCATACAAAAATTGCCATCATGCGGGGTTTCACCAAAATCGCCACCGTAGCCAAATTTATCCGAATCAGGCAGATAAGGGGCATGGTCGCACCATTCCCACACAAAGCCGCCACAAGAGCCGGCGTAGTGTTGGAAGGTGTGGAAGTAATCCTCTAGATCGCCACAAGAATTGCCCATAGCGTGCGAATATTCACACAGCAAAAACGGTTTTTGGTTTTGGGGAGAGGAAAAATAATCATCTAATCGCTCGGTGCTTGGGTACATTTCGCTGTATAAATCCAAGTTGGACAGGTCGTTTTGATATTGTGAATGCTGATAAATCGAGCCTTCATAATGAGTTAAGCGGCTCGGATCCCTCTGTTTGACCCACAATGCTGCCGCCTCAAAATTCTCGCCAAATCCGGACTCGTTGCCAAGCGACCAAATCACTACTGATGTGCGGTTTTTATCTCGTTCAACATTCGCCTCGGTGCGGTCTAAAATCGCTTTTTTGAACAGCGGATCTCTTGCAAAATAACAGAAATTATTGACCGCTTGTTGGCGGATTTCTTCTTGTTTATTCGGGTTTGGCACATTGAGGAAAATACTGTTTTCCGGGCTTTCGATATAGACGGCGCTTGAGCCGTGAGACTCAATATCGCTTTCGGCAATTACATAAAAGCCAAGCCGGTCGCACAGTTCGGTAAACCATGGCGAATTGGGGTAGTGTGCGGTGCGAATGGCGTTGATGTTATGGGCTTTCATGAGTTTTAAATCCACCATCGCTTGATCTCGGTTAATAGCGTAACCGGTTTTCGGATCGGAGTCGTGGCGATTTACCCCTTTGAATTTAATCGGCTTTTGGTTAAACAGCAGTACGCCGTTTTGTACTTCGATTTTTCTAAAACCGATTTTCTGTTCAATCACTTCCTCTTGGTAGTGAAGTTGTAGCGTGTAAAGTTTCGGATCTTCCGCATTCCAGAGCTGTAAATTGCAAATTTCTTGGCAAAAACGACCGCTTGTTTGTTCCGCCAATAAGTTGTTTTGCGGATCAAATAGTTGGAAATGAACCGGTTCAGGCTTGCTTGAAAAGCTAGTTTCAACGATGAAATTGGCTTGCGTTAAATCGTCATTGAGCTGATATTGAATAAAGAAATCTTGCAGATAATTTTGTTCTCTTTCTAAAATGTACACATCACGAAAAATGCCGGACATTCTGAATTTATCTTGATCTTCCAAATAACTGCCGTCACACCATTTCAATACCACAACTGCCAGGCGGTTACTGCCGTGCTGTAGTTGTTCGGTAATATCAAATTCATTGGTGCTGTGGCTGATTTGCCCGTAGCCGATAAATTGTCCGTTCAAATAGACAAACAAGCAGGAATCCACTCCCTCAAAATTCAGCAAATAGCGTTTGTTTGGTTTCGGTTGGAAGTTGATTTCACGCAAATAAACCCCGCACGGATTTTGCTGCGGCACATAAGGCGGATCAAAGGGAATCGGGTAGTTGATGTTGGTATATTGATGAGCATCAAAGCCTTGCGTTTGCCAGTTAGACGGCACAGGAATTTTATGAGCGAAATCGGTTGTTAAAAAATCCTCAGGTAAATCGTGATGGCTCGCATAAAAATTAAAATTCCACTCGCCGTTGAGTGAGGTGAAATAAGCGGATTCTTCCCGAGTCAGTTGATTTGGCGTTTGCCCTTTGGCAAAAGGGATAAAGTAAGCATGATGAGGCGTGGTGTTAAGGTGTAACAGGTTTGGATCTTGATAATAATTTGGTAATGACATAATAGCCTCTTGGTTGAAATGCTGCATTGTCATACCTTAATCCAGTTATAAAATTGGGCAATCAATAATATTTAGAATTGTGAGAGGGATCACAAAAAATAAACTGCAATCACATTTTGGAGCGCTTCCAAATTATGATTGCAGTTTAATTATCTTGATGAATTTTCTATTGTACTAATTAATCTACTAACTTCACCGGATATAAGTAAGTGTATCCAAACGGACTTTGTTTATAACCTTGAACACGCTTGCTGGTTGGGGCAAAGTTAATTGAGTGAGCCACGTTAATCCACGGTGCTTGTTCTCTTAAAATTACTTGAGCTTGCTCGTAGAGCTTGGTCCGTTCTGCTTTGTCTGATGAACCTAATGCTTTTTCTAACAGCGCATCTAATTCAGCATTAGTGAAGCGAGCATAGTTACTGTTACCGATATTTGCTGTGCCGAAGAGTGGTGATAAGAAGTTATCCGGATCACCATTATCACCAGACCAGCCGTAAGTTCCCGCCGTTAATTCCCCGGCTTTGGTACGTTTAACATAATCACCCCATTCGTAAGTGACTAATTTTGCTTTTACACCAATTTTTGCCCAGTCTGCTTGGATGATTTCCGACATACGGCGAGGGTTTGGGTTAGACGCACGAACAACCGGTTGTACCCATAATTCGGTTTCAAAACCGTTCGGGTAGCCGGCTTCAGCCAATAACTGTTTTGCTTTCTCAATATTAAATTCAGATTCCGCTAGCTCATTGTTATAGCCCCAAATTGTTGGTGGAAGCGGGTTTTTCGCAGCAAAGCCATTACCTTGATAAACTACATCAATAATTGCTTTTTTATCTACCGCTAAATTTAACGCTTGGCGAACTTTCACATTATTAAAGGGTGCTTTTTCGGTATTGAGCGCTACATAAGCAATGTTTAAGCCCGGCTGTGATAATAGATTTACTTTCGGATCGTTTTTCATTTTTTCAATGTCGGTCGCATTTGGGAAATCCATTAAATCACATTGACCGGATTGTAATTTTGCATAACGGGTCGTGGCATCCGGTACGATCTCGAAAATCAAACGATCAATATCCGGCTTACCTTTCCAGTAATCCTTGTTTGCTACATAGCGGCTGGCTTGATCTAGCACGTAACCGTTAAATACAAATGGACCTGTACCGATTGGAGCCGTATCGACTGCTTCCGGTGTGCCGGCTTTCATCATTTTATCCGCATATTCTGCTGAGTAAATAGAAGTGAAATCCATACCTAGGCTCGATAAGAATGAAGCATCACGCTTAGTTAGCGTAAAACGAACTGTATTGTCATCAACTTTTTCAACTGATTTCAATAAAGTTGGGAATTTCATCGCATTGAAATACGGATAAGTCCCCTTTGAAACAGCATGATACGGATGGTTCTTATCTAACTGGCGGTTAAATGAGAATACGACATCATCAGCATTTAATTCACGGCTTGGAGTAAAGTCTTTGTTGGTATGGAATTTCACTCCTTGACGCAATTTGAAAGTGTAAGTTAAACCATCTTCACTGATTTCCCAGCTTTCCGCCAAAGCAGGCTCAATTTCAGTGGTGCCGGGAACAAATTCTACTAAGCGGTTATAAATTTGTTGCGAGCTGGCATTATAAGATAAGCCATCCATCACTAAAACTGGGCTAAAGCCTGTTGGAGAGCGGCTTACACAGTTTACAAAAGTTTTTTCTGCTTGCGGTTTAGCGGCATTAGCAGATTTATTTTCGCTGCTTTTATCATCACAAGCAGCCAATGCTAACGTAGCCATTACTGCTGCGCTGATTTTAGTTAAAGTTAACAATTTCATATTTTCTCCGATTAATTTGAGCGGCAATTACGCAAGATTACTGCTTCTGGTGGCAAGAGTAAAGAACAAAACATTACTTTGATATAACCCAAAAGGATAAAAAAGCATGCTGGGAGCTTTTTAGCCGCGCAATTGGTTATTCTGCTCTTAATGAAATTTCTCCGATACCAAAATTCTGAATGATATCACCTTGCTTTAACATCAATTCACCTTGCTCATTAATACCGAGTGAGATGCCGTGTATTTCATCCGCCTCAGTAATGAGTTTTACCGCTTTGTTGTGAAAGATATCAAATGCTTGCCAGCGTTCTGCATAGTGGGAAAAGCCGACAAGCGGGTAAATTTTCAGATTTTTTTGCAATTCGTGGGCTAAATGGCATACAAGCTGATTTCGGTCGAAATGATATTGTGATAAATCTGCCCATGCTTGGGTGACAACGTTTTTATCCACTTGTGTCATACCTAAATTCAAGCCAATGCCGATGACTAAATCCAAGCTTAAGCGGTTTGCTTTCGTTTCCAACAAAATACCGCCCATTTTTTTGCCTTTATAGTAAATATCATTCGGCCATTTAATTTGGATATCTTCTACCTCCTGAGCCTGTAAGCTCTCGGCAATAATTAAGGCCACGACTAAGCTAAGTGGCGGCAGATTAGCAGCATCTTCCATTGAGTAGTGCCATAAAATTGAAAAATAGAGATTTTCACTTTCAGGTGAATACCAACTTCTACCGCGTCTGCCACGACCGGCAGTCTGCTTTTCGGCTAAACAAATTGAGCCGTTTTCTAACACTTTATGGTGTTTTAGTAGGTATTCATTTGTCGAATCAATTTCATCAAACACAATCGCTTGTCCACAAATCAATGCGGATTGAATTTGAGCTTGGTTCAGTTTCATCTCTACTCCTTTGTTAGCGCGTGATCTGCTCGCTATCGACTTCACCTTTTCTGCCTATAAAACGAACTTCAGGTTGAATGTCAACACCGAATTTTTCTCGAACTTTATGGCGGACTGTTTTAGCCAGCGCTGCTACATCTGCTCCAGTTGCATCGGTTTTGTTTATCAGCACTAATGCTTGTTGGGTATGCACGGCAGCCCCCCCGATTTGGAAACCTTTTAATTCAGTTTGATCAATAAGCCAGCCTGCGGCTAATTTTACGCTGCCGTCTGCTTGTGGATAATGTGGGATAGTTGGGAATTTAGCTTGTACTTTTGCAAATTGCGCTTGTGAAATTACCGGATTTTTAAAGAAACTGCCGGCATTACCAAATTCATCAGGATTTGGTAATTTGGAGGAGCGCACCGCACAGACTTCATCAAAAATCTGCTTTGGTGTAACGGTTTTCGGATCAAATTGGGTTAGAGAGCCATAACTTAAAATCGGCTGCCATGCTTTTGCCAGCTTTAAGCCAACTGAAATAATCGCAAATCCATCACGATATTGATGCTTAAATACACTTTCACGGTAGCCAAATTCGCATTCGACTTTATTTAGCGTAAAACGCTCGCCGGAACGCAAATTCAAGACCTCTACAAAGTCGCATACCCGCTCAAACTCCATGCCATAGGCGCCGATGTTCTGAATTGGGGCTGAGCCTGCAACACCGGGAATTAAGGCTAAGTTCTCAAGCCCTGCAATGTTTTGGTTTAATGTCCATTTCACCAGTTCATGCCAGTTTTCGCCACCTTGAACGTGTAGGTAGTGAAAATGCTCATCTTCCCGATACGCAATGCCTTTAAGTTTATTGACGAGTACCACGCCGTCAAAATCTTCTAAGAATAAGACATTGGAGCCTTGTCCAAGAATTAAAGTGGGCTGCTTTGCTGCATCTGCTTTTTGCCATTCGCTTAGTAGCTGTGCTACGCTGCTAAATTCAATGATCTGAGTAGCTTTTGAGGGTAAATGGAAAGTGTGAAAAGGGGTTAAACTGTAGTTCATAATTTAAATTCGACTTTGGTAGATAGATTGGAGAAGTTTACCATAAACAAGCGGTCATATTTTTAGTGAGTTTTGCAAAACTCCGAAAAAATATGACCGCTTACAAGAAATAGAGAGCGAATTTATCTGGCGCCGAACACGACAATCGTTTTGCCGTGGGCAGAAATCAGCCCTTCATCTTCTAACATTTTCAGAATACGCCCGACCGTTTCACGAGAGCAGCCAACCATCTGCCCAATTTCTTGACGGGTAATTTTGATCTGCATACCTTGTGGATGGGTCATGGCATCGGGCATTTTAGCTAGGTTGAGCAATGTCTGAGCAATGCGACCGGCAACATCTAAGAAAGCTAAATTACCCACTTGGCGGGATGTCTGACGTAAACGGCGTGCCATTTGTGCCGATAAATACATTAAAATATCAGGATTTAAATGGACTAACTGTTTGAATTTTTTATAAGAAATTTCAGCAATCTCACATGGGCCTTTAGTGCGGACAAAGGCAGTACGCTGTTGCACTTTCTCTTCAAATAAGCTTAACTCACCAACAAATTCACCTGTTCCTAAATTAGTAAGTAGCATCTCTTTAGTTTCATCATCTTTGATATAAACCGCAACAGAGCCGTTTACAATATAAAACAGAGATTGAGCATCTTCACCGGCATGAATAAGTGTGTATTTCGCTGGATAGCGATGGATATGGCAATGCGTTAAAAACCACTCAACTGCCGGATCGTGAATCGAGGGAGGTGGTGTTACATTTTCAAGTGGTGCAGTTGAGAGCGTCATATCTTGCATAATATTCCCTATAAATCATTTATAGTTAGTTAAATTTTTGAAATTTTAGCACGAAATAAAGCGTTAACCCAAAAAAGATTTTTTCTCTTTAATATCAAGGCTTTCGTGTAATTCAGACCAGACAATCACGACTTTATCTGCCTTTAATTGTGCTAACAAATTCTCTCTTTTTTCTGCTAAAGAGAGTTCTTTTTCGCCATAATCTGTGCCTTCTCGTAAAATGAAAGAATCTAAAATATTATTTAAAGTAGATTCTTCGAGTTCTTGCCAAGGAATTATCATAATTAATCAAATAAAGGTTTAATAAATGCCCACTGTTTTTCAAAATGTTGATGTTGGTTATAGCTAAAATTAGAACGAACCAGACGTAAAAATTGTCCTTCGCAGAAATTTACTAAATAGCCTGCCAGCGCTCGTTCATCTTCAAAGCTTTTACGCTCACGTAGTTTGCTCAGTTGCAAAATATTGGCAAATTGTAACTCTAAATTATCGAAAAATTTGGCAACTCTCGCTTTTAATAAATCGTCTTCAAACATTAATGCGTGTCCTGTCAGAATCCGAGTGACCCCCGGGTTTTTACGGGCAAATTCTAAGATTGCATAAAGAATGGCTCGTACGGAATTCGCACTGCTGGCTTGCCGTTTGTTTGCATGGATGTAATGGGTCAAGGTTTGCTCAATTTTTTCAATTAAGGCTTCAAACATCTTGGTTTTACTTGGGAAGTAGCGATACAACGCACCTTCCGACACTCCAACCGCAGCAGCTAAACGCTCGGTAGTAACACGCTGCATGCCTTCTTCAGAATTTAATAATCCGATTAACACCTCTAGAACTTGTTGTTGGCGTTCAACTACGGATTTTTTCGGCATTTTAATTTTAGGTTCTGTCATTTATATTCCCGATTACTGTTTACCAGAATGCCCGAAACCGCCTTCGCCACGCTCGGTTTTCTCAAAACTTTCTACAATGTTGAAACTGGCTTGGACTACCGGCACAAAGACTAATTGAGCGATACGGTCTCCCACATTCACAGTGAAATCTGTTTGGCTGCGGTTCCAAAGTGAAACCATAAGCGGACCTTGATAATCACTGTCTATCAAACCCACTAAGTTGCCCAACACAATCCCGTTTTTATGACCTAAGCCTGATCTTGGTAAGATCACTGCCGCTAAATTCTGATCGGCAATATAAATCGAAATTCCCGTTGGGATCAGCACTGTTTCTCCTGCTTTAACTGTAAGTGGATCGTTGATTAGCGCCCGCAAATCAAGCCCTGCTGAGCCTTCTGTGGCATACGCCGGCAGAGGAAATTCATTGCCAATGCGGCTGTCTAAAATTTTTAAATCGATCTGTTTCATTGTTTGTCCTTTTGTAAAATTTTGTTCATTTTTGACCGCTTGCAAGCGGTCAGTTTTTGCCGATTTTTTGCAATACATCAGCCTGAATGCTGCTGTTTAAAAATATATTTCTGTTGTTCAATTTCCGCCACCAGCTCCGCCTCACTCGGCAAATAATGCACATATTTACTCGCAAACAGCTGCGGGTTTTGGTGTAGTACTGAGTATTTCGCCACCACGCTGTCGGTTTCGGTGCAGAGCAGCAAGCCGATAGTGGGATTGTCGCCCGTTTGACGGTGCAAATCGTCGTACATTCGCACATACATATCCAACTGCCCGATGTCTTGATGGGTAAGTTTATCGGTTTTGAGTTCCACAATCACAAAGCATTTTAAGATGTAGTTATAAAACACCAAATCGATGAAAAAATCGCTGGTTTCGGTGCGAATGTGTTGCTGGCGCGCTACAAACGCAAAGCCTTTGCCAAGTTCCAACATAAATTGCTGCAAATTATCGATTAACGCCTTTTCCAGATCCGCTTCGCTGTATGCCATTGAAGCCGGCAAATTCAGAAACTCCAACACGGTCGGGCTTTTGATGAAATCTGAGGCTTGCAGCGTGGCGGTTTTCTCTTTCATCTCCTGCTCAACCAAGGCTTTGTCTTGGCTGGCCAGCAGGCGGTCGTAGTAGAGCGTAGAGATATTGCGATCCAGCGTGCGCACCGACCAGCTATTCTCCGCCGCTTCTTTTAAATAGTAATGGCGGGCTTGCGGGTTGGTGACTTTTAAGACACGTTGGAAATGAGTCCACGTCAATTTGGAAATCATCGATTTCCACATGTTGAGATCAGTAAATTCAAGGTAAAACTGGCGGAAATTACGCAAATTTCGTTCAGTAAATCCTTTGCCAAATTCGGCAGTTAATTCTGCCGAGAGATTTTTGATGATCTCCTTGCCATACTCCGCACGGCTCTGGCCGTTCTGTTCTTCCTGCACAATTCGCTCACCGATTTTCCAATAGGCTTCGACCATTGCGGCATTGACCGCCTGATATGCCTTTTGGCGGGCTTGGCTTAAAATCTGTTTGATCTCTTGAATATAGTGGTTGGAAGCTAACATTTTCGCTCCTTAACGCTGACAAGCGGTTATTTTTCTGTGTTTTTTTGCAATTGCCCAAATGGTGTTACGGTTTCTTGACGGATTACGCGTTTTTTGGGCGTTTTGTCACTAGAATGCTGCGTGACTTGCTCATAGCTCAAATGCCACTCGTAATATGGCTTGCCAACATCACGATAGCGAATTTTTAGCACGGTGTCGTCAGTGTCGTGGCATTGGTGCAACTTTTGCAGATCTTCCTCTTGAAAACAGGCTCGAATCATTTCGCCCTCGTGGAACGAAACGGCTTGTATCGCAAGTTGATAACTGTTATCGGGGTTAATTTGAATAAAATCGGCAACACTGCTATGCCGCCCACCACCCGAGTACATTTCAGACCAGACTTTCTGCAACACAATCGCCCTCTTGCCCTCGGCTAACGGATAGAGAGCCGGTGCAATGCGATAATGCGGATTAGGATCTTCCAATACACCAGCTTCGCCGGCACGGTGTTCATAACCCGTAAAATCCCAACGGTTTTTGAGTTTATAGCCGTCTTTTTTCGGAAAATAGGCAAACTGCGGCGTATCATCACTCAAATAGTAATCGCCATTTTGAGCTTGGAATACCTCCACTAGCTCACCGCATTTTAGTAGTTGGGCACAGAGCGTTGCTCTTGTCTTATCATTTATTGTGAGCAATTTCATGGTTTGGGCTTTAATAGGCGTATTTGCCAGCACACTTGATGACAGAATAAGTAGCGACAAGCCGATGATTTTTTTCATTTATGAAACTCCGTGTGTAATACAAGCGGTTATTTTTCTGCTGTTTTTTGCAAATTGTGCCACGCGTCGATCATCTCCTTCATTTTAGGAGATCCGGCTTTAAAATTTTCATTAAAGCCACAACCAAATTCAGGCGAAACCTCAAAGTTGTGCGGATTAAAGTGCCAGTTTGTATTGTCTCTCACACGAAAGGCAAGATCATAGCCGCATTCACGCCATAGCTCAAAAAAGCGGTGGGAGGGCTTAATCTCTGCCTCCCAAATCGGGCGAATAGTGAGATGCGTAGTGTAATCGACGAAGTCTGTTACGGGCATCTCACCCCACTTCAACGGTTCGGTAATCAGCAAATGAATACTTGTAACCGCACTCTCTTTTAGCGGTTTTTCTTGCGTATATTGAGCCTTGGTTTTATTGCCATCGTAGAAAATGGTGGTCTCCACTGGCAAGGGTAGATGCTTGGCGATCATCGGCTCGGTCGTGATAAATTTGGGGGTTGGATCGGCTTTGCCTAAACTTTGCCCAAACTGGTATAAAAATACACTGACAGCAACTGCTGCCAACGTAAAAATAACGCACAGAGCTATCACTATTTTTTTCGCCATTTAAATCCCTACCTTATGCCTTATTTTGTTTGAAATCGTGCCACAATTTCCTGCACTAAATGCTCTGCCAACTTTCCTTTATCCGCTAGCGGTAATTTTTTTTCGCCGTTTTTCCAGAGCAAATGCAACGCATTCTGATCCTGCCCGAACACTTGTCCGCCCGAAACATCGTTGGCACAAATCATATCGAGATTTTTGCGTTCGAGTTTGGATTTTGCATATTCCGCCACATTTTGCGTTTCAGCCGCAAAGCCGACCACAAAGGGGCGATTTTCGCTAAGATGGGCGACGTGCGCGATAATATCGGGGTTTTTCACGAGTTTTAACGTCAGTTCATCGCTGTCGTCCGTTTTCTTGATTTTTTGCTCGGAAACGTTCGCCACCCGATAATCCGCTACCGCCGCACAGCCGATAAAAATTGCAGATTTTGGAGCGAATTTGACCGCTTGTTCAAACATCTCTTGGGCAGAAACCACGTCTACTCGCTCAACAGCAGGCGGTGTTGGCAGGTTAGTCACGCCCGAAATCAGCACAACTTTCGCCCCACGCTTGGCAAAGTGTTCTGCAATCGCATAGCCCATTTTGCCCGAGCTGTGGTTGCTGATGTAACGCACAGGGTCGATCGCCTCCCGTGTGCCGCCGGCGGTAATCACCACGCTGAGATCGGCAAGATCGTTACAAGCGGTCAGAATTTGCTGAATTTCTGCAAAAATCTCCGCAGGCTCAGACATTCGCCCTTCGCCGACATCGCCACAGGCTTGGAAACCGCTGTTTGGGCCGACCGTCAGCACGCCTTGCTCACGCACTTTTTGCAGATTTTCCTGCACTGCCGACCGCTTGTACATCTGCTGGTTCATCGCAGGGGCAAGTAAAATCGGGGCGGGCGTAGCAAGGCAAAGCGTAGAGAGCAAATCGTTGCCCATTCCCATTCGCAGACGGGCGATAAAATCCGCAGAAGCCGGAGCAACCAGCACCAAATCCGCCCATTTCGCCAGCTCGATATGCCCCATTGCGAGTTCCGCCTGTGGGTCGAGCAACGAGTTCGAGACTGCATTACCGGAAATCGCTTGCAGCGTGAGTGGGGTAACAAAGGCTTCGGCGGCAGGGGTCAGCACCACACGTACTTCCGCATCGGCTTTTTTCAGCAGGCGAATGAGTTCGATGGTTTTGTAGGCGGCGATACCGCCTGTGATGCCAACTAAGATTTTTTTATTTTGTAACATCCTAATTTCCTTTTTGGACTGGATTTTTTCGACGTATTTTATCTGAATAAGTAGTTGCTCACAAGCACACTATTTTTGTGATCTGGCTCGAAAAATCGAATTCACGCCTTTGCATAAAAGGGCTGGCTCTCTTATGCTAATTTTGTGTAATGGAGGAAAAAATGAACGACTTTGATGCTATTTCAGATGAACCTATAGTGATGCCAAGAGAAAAATTACTGACACATGGAGCAGCTTCATTAACAGATGCTGAGCTACTGGCTATTTTTTTGCGTACAGGAACTAAAGATGTGCCGGTAATGACACTAGCGGAAAGTGTATTGATGGTATTTGGGTCATTACGTCAATTACTTAATGCAGATATCAATGAGTTTTGCAAAATTTATGGATTAGGAAAAACGAAATATATTCAATTGCAGGCCTCAAAAGAGATGACGAAACGCTATTTAGCACAGCAAATGGAATTTAGTGAGATGATTCAAGCCCCTTATATGGCGATTATGTATTTTCAAACGGAGCTGGAAGAAGAGGAAAGAGAGGTTTTTATGGTATTGTTTTTAGATAATCAGAATCGCTTGATTTATAAAGAAAAAATGTTTTTTGGTACCATTAATCAAACTGCAGTTCACCCTCGGGAAATTATTAAGCGGGCATTAAAATATAATGCAGCTGCGATTATCGTTGCACATAATCACCCTTCCGGCTCCTGCTTGCCTAGCGAATCTGATAGAAGTTTAACGAAAAAGATTGAAATGGCATGTGAACTGGTCGATATTCGCTTTGTTGATCATATTATTGTAGGCAAAGGTGATTATTTTTCATTTGCAGAAGAAAAGCTGGAACTAAAAGAGATAAATAATTAGCAAATAATGACTTGAATGAGTCGAACAAAGTCAGTATAATCGGCAGTCTTTAAAACATAATCGTGGGATGGGTGTTACCTGACGAGGTAGTCAGAAGGTGAAAACCCTGATAGACCCAAACCATCAAGCTTAAGCTTAAGTCATATTGGAGAATTAAAATGTCAAGAGTTTGCCAAGTAACAGGCAAGCGTCCAGCAGTTGGTAACAACCGCTCACACGCATTAAACGCGACTCGTCGTCGTTTTTTACCTAACTTACACACTCACCGTTTCTGGGTTGAGAGTGAAAACCGTTTCGTAACCTTACGTTTAACTGCGAAAGGTATGCGTATTATTGATAAAAAAGGCATTGATGCAGTATTAGCTGAAATCCGTGCTCGTGGCGAAAAAATCTAAGGAGCTAAAACATGGCAGCTAAAGGCGCTCGTGAGAAAATCCGTTTAGTTTCTACAGCAGAAACAGGTCATTTCTACACAACAGACAAAAACAAACGTAATATGCCAGAAAAAATGGAAATCAAAAAATTTGATCCGGTTGTGCGTAAACACGTTATCTACAAAGAAGCAAAAATCAAATAATTTTGGTTTGAATATGAGAAGCCCGACTTTATGTCGGGTTTTTTTATTAACCTCACTCTGATTTTCTTGATTTTTACGGACATTTTGAGCAAAAAAACTTTCTTTTTTATAGCAAAAAAAGTATCATTACGCCTCTTAAACGTAGCCCTACATTTAAGTCTGTTTCCAACCTATCCCAATTTCATTTCTTAGGGAGATATAGGGTAAAAACAAAAAAGTTGAAACGCTTTTTTTAATAAGTAGCGAGTCAAATGCCCCATGGCATCTTATCTTTTAGGATAAGAAAGCTTAGGCTTCCCGCAAGGCACCCGACTTATTTTTTTCACCTCTTTCAGAAGGTTTATTTTGACATGACAATTAAAACTCCTGTTCAAGCAGTTCTTGCTTCAAACCAATACTTTTTAGATCGCCAAGATGCAATGGAATCCAACGTACGTAGTTATCCTCGTAAATTACCGTTTGCATATCAAAAAGCACAAGGTGTTTGGGTAACGGATGTTGAAGGCAATGAATATCTTGATTTTTTAGCAGGTGCAGGAACCCTAGCATTAGGTCATAATCATCCTCAGTTAATGCAAGCTATCAAAGATGTGTTAGATAGTGGTTTGCCATTACACTCTTTAGATATTACTACTCCATTGAAAGATGCATTTACTGAAGAACTATTATCTTTCTTCCCTAAAGATAAATACATCTTACAATTTACCGGTCCATCTGGTGCAGATGCTAACGAAGCAGCAATCAAATTAGCAAAAACTTATACAGGCCGTGGCAATGTGATTGCGTTTTCCGGTGGTTTCCATGGTATGACTCACGGTGCTTTATCTTTAACCGGTAACTTAAGTGCAAAAAATGCGGTACAAGGTTTGATGCCGGGTGTGCAATTTATGCCTTATCCACATGAATACCGCTGCCCGTTTGGCATTGGTGGTGAGGCGGGTGCAAAAGCAGTTGAGCATTATTTTGAAAACTTTATCGAAGATGTTGAAAGTGGTGTCGTAAAACCGGCAGCCGTTATTCTTGAAGCAATTCAAGGTGAAGGCGGTGTGGTACCGGCTCCAATCAGCTTCTTACAAAAAGTGCGTGAAGTAACAAAAAAACATGGTATTTTAATGATTGTGGATGAAGTGCAAGCCGGTTTCTGTCGTTCAGGCAAAATGTTTGCTTTTGAGCATGCAGGCATTGAGCCGGATATCGTCGTGATGTCTAAAGCGATTGGTGGTAGCTTGCCATTAGCGGTATTAGCAATCAAAAAAGAATTTGATGCGTGGCAGCCGGCAGGTCATACAGGCACATTCCGTGGTAACCAATTAGCAATGGCGACAGGTTATGTATCATTAAAAATTATGCGTGAAGAAAACTTGGCTCAAAATGCAAAAGAGAGAGGCGAGTACTTAACTAAAGCATTAGGCGAATTAAGCCAAGAGTTCCCTTGTATCGGTAACGTGCGTGGTAAAGGCTTAATGATGGGTATTGATATTGTTGATGAGCATAAGCCTCAGGATGCAACCGGTGCATACCCACGCGATTGTGATTTAGCTGTCGCGATTCAAAAATACTGTTTTAAAAACAGACTGTTATTAGAGCGTGGCGGCCGTGGTGGTAACGTGGTACGTATTCTTTGTGCAGTAAATATCACCCAAGCAGAATGTGAAGAGTTTATCAAGCGCTTCAAAAAATCTGTTGCTGAAGCAGTAAAAGCAGTGCGTGGTTAATCATACAAGCGGTTAGATTTTGCAAAAAAATTGTAAATTTTGACCGCTTGTCTTGTGTATAGAATAGATGAGAGAACAAAATGACCGATATTTCCAAACACAGACAATCCCTGTTTTGTAGTGATCCACAATCTATTGCGGATTATGAAACAGCAATGAATAATGCGGTGAAAGCAGTTTCAAATTGGCTTAAAAACGAAAAAATGTACACCGGTGGTTCAATTAAGCAAATGCGGGCTTTAATTGATGGCTTCAAACCGACTAAAGAAGGCGTTGGAGTGCAAAAATCGCTAGAGCATTTGGTCGATATTTTCTTAAATCCAAGCTTAAAAGTACACCATCCGCACTCATTAGCCCACTTGCATTGTCCGACAATGGTCACTAGCCAAATTGCGGAAGTGCTGATTAATGCGACTAACCAATCAATGGACTCTTGGGATCAAAGCCCGGCTGGTTCTATTATGGAAGAGCATTTAATTGATTGGTTACGCCAAAAAGTCGGCTATGGTAAAGGCACATCAGGCGTATTTACCTCTGGCGGCACGCAATCCAACTTAATGGGTGTGTTATTAGCACGTGACTGGGCAATTGCAAATCATTGGAAAAAAGATGATGGCTCAGAGTGGTCGGTACAGGTTGATGGTATTCCTGCCGATGCCATGAAAAATGTAAAAGTAGTTTGTTCGGAAAATGCTCACTTCTCAGTGCAAAAAAATATGGCAATGATGGGAATGGGCTTCCAATCTGTGGTAACTGTGCCCTCAAATGCAAATGCTCAAATGGATGTTGATGCACTAGCCAAAACCCTTGCTACGTTAAAAGCAGAAGGCAAAATTGTGGCTTGTATTGTGGCAACAGCAGGAACAACAGATGCCGGTGCGATTGACGATCTGAAAGCGATTCGTAAGTTAGCGGATGAATACAAAGCTTGGGTTCATGTGGATGCAGCCTGGGGTGGTGCGTTATTGTTATCGAAAGATTTCCGCCATTTCTTAGATGGTATTGAACTAACAGATTCAATTACACTGGATTTCCATAAACATTTCTTCCAGTCGATTTCTTGTGGTGCTTTCTTGTTAAAAGACGAAGCGAATTACCGTTTCATTGATTACAAGGCAGATTACTTAAACTCAGAATATGATGAAGAACACGGTGTGCCGAATTTAGTGGCAAAATCGCTACAGACCACCCGCCGTTTTGATGCGTTAAAATTGTGGTTTACAGTAGAAGCCTTAGGTGAAGATTTATATGCTTCTATGATTGACCATGGTGTTTATTTATCAAAAGAGGTTGAGGCTTATATTACTGAGACGAAAGGCTTGGAAATGCTTGTGCCTGCACAATTTGCTTCGGTGTTATTCCGTGTCGTGCCAGAGGGGTATCCGGCAGAGTTTGTTGATACCTTAAACCAAAATGTGGCAGATGAACTTTTTGCCCGTGGTGAGGCAAATATTGGGGTAACAAAAGTCGGCAATAATCAATCGTTGAAGATGACGACTTTAAGCCCAATCGCCACCCTTGAAAACGTAAAAGCGTTGTTGGGTCAAGTATTGGCAGAAGCAGATCGTATTAAAGATTCAATTGTAAACGGTACTTACGTTCCACCGATTGACTAGGCTTTTGCAAAAAAGTGTGAAAATAAGACCGCTTGTCGCTTAAAATTTGGCGACAAGCGGTTATTTTTACTCAATTTTTTGCAAATTTATTCTAACATTTCTCGACAAGAAACAGCCACTTGTTGCAAGATGGCTGCATAATCGGTCTCTTTTAGCCCCACATTGCCAAAATAGTGCATTTTCACCTCCTGAATACCACAGAACTCAAATAACCCTTTCCCTAGGGTATGTTCGAAAGCAGATAAAAAACCTTTTCTCTCATATTTTTCGTTTGAATTACCGAGTGTGACAAACTGTTGCATTTTCTTGCCGGTAAGTAAGCCAATGCTTTCAGTTTCGCCATTACGGTAGGCAAAATCATAACTTAATACACGGTCTAAATAGCCTTTTAAAATCGCCGGAAACCCCATCCACCAAAGCGGATAAATTAAAGTAATAAGGTCAGCTTCTCGCCAATATTGATGTTCTCTGGCAATGTCTAAGGAATATTGCCGGCTAAGACTTTGTTTAAGCTCATGCCAACTTAGCGTGGGAGAGAAATCAAGTTGGTAAAGATCTCTTACTATAACTTTGGATGAAGAAGAGGATTCAACCGTTTTATTTAAAATAGCATGGTTAAAACTGTTTGGATTGGGATGGGCATAAATAATGAGGTGGTTCATATATTTCTCACCTTAAATATTTTGATGTAACAATTTATAGATAGCGGATTTTAACTTGATTTTCTTTGATGAAAATCAATGTTTTCGTGAATTAACAATCAAATACCCCGTTTGAGGAATGAACGATATTCAGTGAACATTAGATAATCAACGTATGCTGGTGATATTAAAAATGGTGTTTTCTTGACCAATATTTCAAATCAATCACTTCCTCGCCGTAGCTTTTTACAAGGGCATTTTTTAGATTCCTTAAAAAGTGAGAAAGTCAGCCAACAGAGGCGTGAGCCGATTCGTCCGCCTTGGGCTAATTTAGCAAATTTTTTAGAAAAATGCACCGCTTGTCATCGCTGTATTGAGACTTGTGAAACACAAATCCTGATAAAAGGGGCTGGCGGTTATCCGGAAGTGAATTTTAATCATGGCGAATGTACTTTTTGTGAAAAATGTGTGCAATCGTGTGAAGTTGGCGTGTTTCGAGAGACAAGCGAAGAAGCTTGGACACATAAAATCAATGTGCAGCCAAGTTGCTTATTAAAGCGCGGGACTGAGTGCCGAAGTTGTGGTGATAGCTGTGAGATGAGAGTAATCCGTTTTCGTCCAAGTTTGGGCGGGATTGCTGAAATGGCGTTAAATTTAGAAAGTTGTACCGGTTGTGGGGCTTGTGTAAGCGTTTGTCCTACAGGTGCAATTCAAATTCAACAAGCAAATCAATATGAGTGAAAAATTATCTGAAAACGAAAATTGGTATGTGTGTAGCCTTGTGGTACAAGCAAAGCCAGACAGATTAGATGCTGTAAAAGCAGAGATTCTGAATATTCCTTTTACTGAAATTCATGGTGAGAAAGCAGAGGAAGGTAAGTTAGTCGTGACGATTGAAAGCAATGTGCATTTAGCCCTTTCAGATCGCATTGATCAGATTAAAGATATAAAAGGTGTGATTGTAGTGTCTTTAATTTCTAACTATATCGATGAGCAGTAATTTTATTTTTTGAAGTCAACGTGGGACTATAGTTATGGAACTCAATCGTAGAGATTTTATGAAAGCGAACGCAGCTGTGGCAGCTGCTGCGGCAGCAGGAATTATGATTCCTGTGAAAAACGTTCAGGCAGATGATACAGGCATTCGTTGGGATAAAGCCCCTTGCCGTTATTGTGGTACAGGCTGTAGCGTGCTTGTGGGTACGAAAGACGGCAAAGTGGTAGCAACGCAGGGTGACCCGGATGCAGAAGTAAATCGCGGTTTAAACTGTATTAAAGGTTATTTCTTATCAAAAATGATGTACGGTGCAGACCGTATGCAAGAGCCGATGCTTCGTATGAAAGATGGCAAATTCGATAAGAATGGCGATTTTACTCCAGTTTCTTGGGAACAAGCATTTACGGTAATGTCAGATAAAATCAAAGCTATCATTAAAAGTGATGGTCCGAATGCAGTAGGTATGTTCTCATCAGGTCAAACAACTATTTTTGAAGGTTATGCAAAAGTGAAACTTTGGAAAGGTGGTTTCCGTTCTAATACCATTGACCCGAACGCACGCCACTGTATGGCATCAGCTGCGGTTGCCTTTATGCGTACCTTCGGTATGGACGAGCCGATGGGCTGCTATAACGATATCGAAAAAACCGATGCATTTGTGCTTTGGGGCTCAAATATGGCAGAAATGCACCCAATTTTATGGAGCCGCTTATCTGATCGTCGCCTATCAAATGACAATGTGCGTGTTGTGGTAATGTCCACTTACGAGCACCGTTCATTTGAGTTAGCAGATACACCAATTATCTTTAAACCGCATTCAGACTTAGCAATCCTAAACTACATTGCGAACTACATTATTGAAAACGATAAAGTAAATTGGGATTTCGTAAACAAACATACCAAATTTAAACGTGGTGAAACCAATATCGGTTACGGTTTACGTCCTGAACATAAATTACAGCAAAATACGAATGCTAAAACTGCGGGCAAAATGTATGACAGTGATTTTGAAGAATTTAAGAAAATCGTTGCACCATATACATTAGACGAAGCTCACCGTATTTCGGGTGTGCCGAAAGAGCAGTTACAAGCCTTAGCAGAAATGTATGCTGATCCAAACAGAAAAATTGTTTCATTCTGGACAATGGGCTTCAACCAGCACACTCGTGGTGTATGGGTAAACCATATGATGTATAACGTACACTTATTAACAGGCAAGATTGCATTAGAAGGTTGCGGACCATTCTCTTTAACCGGTCAGCCATCTGCTTGTGGTACAGCCCGTGAAGTAGGAACATTTATCCATCGTTTACCAGCAGATATGGTGGTAACAAATCCTAAACACCGTGAAATTGTTGAGAAAGCGTGGAAATTACCAGCAGGTGCAATTCCAGATGTACCAGGTTATCACGCAACTGCACAAAGTCGTGCATTAAAAGACGGTAAAATGAAATTCTTATGGCAGATGTGTACTAACAATATGCAGGGTGGTCCAAATATCAATGAAGAGATCTTCCCAGGTTGGCGTAATCCTGAAACCTTTATTGTGGTTTCAGATCCGTACCCATCAGTTTCAGCTGTTGCTGCAGATTTAATTCTTCCAACCTGTATGTGGGTGGAAAAAGAAGGTGCCTACGGTAACGCAGAACGCCGTACACAATTCTGGCGTCAGCAAGTGAAAGGACCTGCAAATGCACGTTCTGATACTTGGCAACTTGTAGAATTTTCTAAATACTTCAAAGCAGAAGAAGTATGGCCGGAAGAGTTACTTGCTAAAGCCCCTGAATTACGCGGCAAAACGTTATACGAAATCCTTTACACCAACGGTAAAGTGGACAGCTACCAAGTGCCAACCAATATTCCGGGCTATATGAATGACGAAGCGGAACACTTTGGTTATTACATTCAAAAAGGGTTATTTGAAGAGTACGCTCAATTTGGACGCGGACACGGACACGACTTAGCAGATTTCGATACCTATCACAAAGTGCGTGGTTTACGTTGGCCTGTAGTGAAAGACGAAAAAACAGGCGAATACAAAGAAACCCTATGGCGTTACCGTGAAGGTTACGATCCGTATGTAAAAGCAGGCGAAGGCGTTAACTTCTATGGTCAGCCGGATGGTAAAGCAGTGATTTTAGGTGTGCCTTATGAAGCCCCTGCTGAAGCACCAGATGAAGAATACGATTTATGGTTCTGTACTGGCCGTGTTCTTGAGCACTGGCACACAGGTACAATGACACGTCGTGTTCCTGAGTTACACAAAGCGTTCCCAACCAACTTGGTTTGGATGCACCCGAACGATGCGAAAAAACGTGGCTTACGTCACGGTGACAAAGTGAAAGTGATTTCACGCCGTGGGGAATATGTGTCGAACTTGGATACTCGTGGACGTAATAAATGTCCGGAAGGCTTGATTTACTCGACCTTCTTCGATGCGGGTCAGTTAATTAACAAAGTAACTCTTGATGCAACAGACCCAATTTCATTTGAGACCGACTTCAAAAAATGTGCGGTTAAAGTGGTAAAAGCCTAATTAGATAGTTTGGAGGTAGAGCCTATCTCCTTCTGAATCATACTATTTAATGACAAGCGGTTAAATTGGCAAAATTTTTTGTAAAAATGACCGCTTGTATAAGAGGAAACCACAATGAAAATGGATCCAAATCGCCGTCAGTTTTTAAAAAATGCAACCCGAACCGCCGCAGGCGTTTGTGGTGTGGGGGTGATTTTAGGGTTGCAGCAGCAACAAAGTTTTGCCCGCCAAGGCGTGGCATTACGTCCGCCGGGTGCGTTACCCGAGCAGGATTTCTTAAGTGCCTGCACTCGCTGCGGACAATGCGTTCAGGCTTGCCCTTATGATATGTTGCATTTGGCGTCACTGATTTCCCCTGTGGAGGCTGGTACACCTTATTTCATTGCACGTGATAAACCATGCGAAATGTGCGTAGATATTCCGTGTATGAACGCTTGCCCAACCGGGGCCTTGAGCGAAGAGCTTAAAGATATTGATGATGCAAGAATGGGCTTAGCGGTATTGCTAGATCACGAAACTTGCTTGAACTGGCAAGGTTTGCGTTGTGATGTGTGCTATCGAGTTTGTCCTTTAATTGATAAAGCGATTACACTTGAAAAAATACATAACGACAGAACCTCCATCCACGCAAAATTAATTCCAACTGTGCATTCTGATGCTTGTACAGGTTGTGGCAAATGTGAGCAGGCTTGTGTATTAGAAGAAGCGGCAATCAAAGTATTGCCAATGGATTTGGCGAAAGGGTTGCTTGGTCGCCATTATCGTTTAGGCTGGCAAGAAAAACAAAATGCGGGTAAATCTTTGATTGAAGATGTACATCCAGACGGTTTACGCCCAGCTTACGATGCGAGAATGCCGGAAGGTTTACACGAGCCGGTTTATCAACATATGGAGGTCAAGCCGGGTGCAAGAGTTGCAACACCAAGCCGTGCAACACAAAATTATGTGCCGAACTCAACCACGGTTGATGCACCTGAACATTTCCCTGACTTAGACTTAAATCTGAAGGGGGTGAAATAATGGCAGCAAATTCACCTAAACACGCAGGCTTGGAAGCCCGCCAAAAATTGGGCTTTTGGCACGCAAACCGCTTTCTGATTTTAAGACGATTAAGTCAGCTCAGTATCATTTTAATGTTCTTAAGCGGTCCAATTTGGAACGTCTGGATTTTAAAAGGTAACTACAGCGGCAGTTTATTGCTCGACACTGTGCCGATGACTGATTCGCTAATGACTGCACAAGTGCTGGCAACCGGTTATCAACCTGAATGGACAGTGCTGATTGGAGCATTAATTATTGTTGCATTCTATGCGATTGTCGGTAGCAAGCTATTTTGTAGCTGGGTTTGCCCGATGAATATAGTAACTGATTCGGCTGCTTGGCTAAGACGCAAATTAGGTATTCGCCAAAGTGCAAAATTACCACGCGGTTTACGCTATATCATTTTAGCAGTGATTTTAATCGGTAGTGCGATTTCCGGCACGCTATTATGGGAGTGGATTAACCCTGTCGCAGCATTAGGTAGAGTATTTGTGTTTGGCTTAGGGGCGACGCTTTGGCTAGTGTTAGTGGTGTTCTTATTCGACTTATTAGTGGTTGAACACGGTTGGTGCGGACACCTTTGCCCGATTGGTGCAACTTATGCGTTAATTGGTGCAAAAAGCCTAATCAAGGTCAAGGTGGTTGATCGTAATCGTTGTGATAATTGTATGGATTGCTATAACGTTTGCCCTGAGCCACAAGTGCTTCGAGTGCCATTACATGGCAAACCGGAAGATAGCACTGTTATTTTATCGAAAGATTGTATTACCTGCGGACGTTGTATTGACGTTTGTGCCGAAAAAGTTTTTGCCTTTGGAACACGTTTTCAAGGCAGTATTGATGTAAAGAATATTTAAATTTAGCTTTGTTTGATAACAAACATTTTAATGGAGTGAACCTCAAATGAGAAAATATCTTGCCCTAATTTTAGTCGCAATGTCGGGCTTTGCGATGGCAGAATCCCCAAAACTCTCAGGTGGTATTGATGGTACAACTGAAAGTGTGGCTCCGGGATTTCATAATCCACAAAAAAATGTTGGGAATATTCCGACTACTTTTCCATTCCAACCGCCGTTGGTTCCGCACAGCATTCGTGGCTTACAAGTGAGTAAAAATGTGAACCATTGTTTAGGTTGCCATGCCTCTGAGCCATCTAAAACCACAGGCGCAACTCCTTTACCGCCAAGTCATTTTACTGATCGTAATGGTAAGATGCATGGTAGCGAATCACCAAGCCGTTATTTCTGTTTACAGTGCCACGTGCAACAAACAGATGTGAATCCAATCGTTCAAAATAAATTTGATTCTGCACGTCAATCGCAAGGTAAATAAGGAGTAAGCAATGTTAAAAAGATTTTGGAATTGGTTTTGTCGCCCAAGTAAAATGGCGATTGGTGCGGTTATCCTTATTTCAGCACTGGGGGGGATTTTCGCATGGAGTGGTTTTAATGCCGGTCTTGCAATGACGAATACTGAAGAGTTTTGTTCAGATTGTCATATGAATGATGTAGTGCCGGAGTATCGTGCATCATCTCATTACTCAAACCGCAGTGGAGTGAAAGCGATTTGTTCCGATTGCCATGTTCCACATGAATTTTTCCCTAAATGGCAACGTAAAATTATTGCTGCCAAAGAAGTATACGCTCACATTGTTGGTAAGGTAGATACTAAAGAGAAATTTGAAACCTACCGAGGCGAAATGGCGGAACGTGAATGGGCTCGTATGAAGGCGAATAATTCACAAGAGTGTCGAAATTGCCATAACTTTGATGATATGGACTTTACTCAACAAAAAGAAGTTGCACAAAGAATGCATACTTTAGCACAAGAGCAAGGCAAAACCTGTATTGATTGCCATAAAGGTATTGCTCATAATCTTCCACATATGGAAGCAATCCAAAAGAACTTTATTCCGGATGATTTACTAAAAAAATCAGAAGAGAAAAAATAGTAATTTAGTAAAAACACAATAACCCTCAAGTTTCTTGAGGGTTATTTTTTTCTCTTAATATCCTTAAGTTTCGAAATTTGGTAAAAAATCATTAGAATTTAACCGCTTGCAACTTGCTTGTGGCTGCCTGCCAAAGGGTAATCAAGGCAAAGGGAATTAGGTTACAGTAAGGCAAGAGTAGCCATTCGTTTGTTTTTAGCACAAATCCCCTATTTTTTTGATTGATATCAAGGCAACTTATCGTCGAAAGGAGAATAATTAAATAATATTACTATTAGTTATAAGGAGTAGAGGGTTTAAATGCGTTCAGAATTATTCAAAACGTTATTGCTGTCAGGGCTAATTTTACCATTACTGATGGCATTTGCCATGGGGACTTACGGCTTTATTGTGTGGATGTTACAAATGTTTGTCATCGGATTACCGGGAGCTTAGGAATATGATAAGAGCGATAAAATCCTTTTTTACCAAACCGGCTAATAAAATTGGTTTAGGGGTATTGGTCAGTATCGGCTTTGTGGCAGGTGCAGTGAGTTGGCATCAATTTAACAAAGTGATGGATAAAACCAGCAGTGAGGAGTTTTGCGTAAGTTGCCACTCTATGCAAAAACCGTTGGAAGAGCTCAAGCAAACGGCCCATTGGTCGAATAAAAGTGGGGTAACTGCAACCTGTTCGAGCTGCCATTTGCCACATGATTACACCGAAAAATACGCACGCAAAGTGCAGGCAAGCCGCGAAGTGTTAGCGGAATTTTCCGGCAAATATCAGAGCGAGGAAGATTTTGAAAAACACCGCTTAGAAATGGCAGAGCGTGAGTGGGCGAGATTTGCCGCCAACGGCTCTAAAGAGTGTAAAGCCTGCCACAGCTATGATCGAATGAATTTCGAAAAAATGTCGGAAGCGGCACGCAAAGCGATGATTCCTGCCGCCGAGAAAGATCAAAGCTGTATGGATTGCCACAAAGGCATCGCTCACCACTTGCCGAAAGTGGACGACAATGCGGTGAAATCGAAGTTCGATCAGTTTGTGAATAAATCGCCGAATCAAAGCAAATCCTATTACACCAAAGGCAATGCTGACCTATTCTTAGATGAAGGCTTGAGCCAAGCTATCGGGCAGTTGGAAACTGCGGTGCCGGTTGCGTTTGTGAAAGCAGGCAGCAATGCGGATTTGGTGGAACTGACGATGTGGCGTAAAGAGAAAGGTTTTGGACGCATTTGGTATCACGATTTCGGTAAAAACATCACCGATGCGGTGCTTACCAAGGAATTTATGGCAAACGAGCCGAAATTTGAGGTATTGGAAACCCGAGAGGATCCGATTACCGGCTTGAACTGGCAGAAAGTCAAACTGCAAGCGTGGATTGGAAAAGCGCAGTTACTTGATGATGTCACCCCAATTTGGGCGAATGCGGAAAATCAATACAAAACGCAATGCAGTACCTGCCACAGACAGCCTGATGTTGCCCACTTTGATTCAAATAGCTGGATTGGCTTATTCAACGGTATGATCGGCTTTACCAATATGGATAAACAGACCGGAAAAGAAGTGTTGCGTTACCTGCAAATGCACGCGTCTGATAGCGAAGGGGCGAAGCATTAGAGTTGAGAAAATCAATGAAATCTATTTTGTGATGAACTACCCCCCTCTTTGCTAAAGAGGGGGATGATCGAACTTCGGGTAACATTCCCTGAAATAACTAACGTATTTTACAAATTACACAAGGACAAGATATGCAACAATCTCGCCGTCAATTTTTAAAAAATATGTCTGTGATGGCGGCAGCCATCGCCACACCGAGTTTTCTCGTACCACGCAATGTCTTTGCCAATGAAAATCTCAGTGAATGGAAAATTTCCGGCTCCCACTGGGGGGCGATGCGTGCCAAAATTGAGAACGGTCGTGTGGCGGAAATCAAGCCGTTTGAGTTTGATAAACACCCAACTGAAATGCTCAACGGCATCAAAGGCTTAATTTATAGCGATGCCCGTATCCGTTATCCGATGGTACGTTTAGATTGGCTTAAAAACCGCCAAAATAGCGACCGTACCCAGCGGGGCGATAACCGTTTTGTACGGGTAACGTGGGACGAAGCCCTAGATCTCTTCTATGAAGAGCTAGAGCGAGTACAGAAAGACTACGGCCCGTGGGCGTTACACACAGCGAACGTGGGCTGGCGTTCAACCGGTCAGTTCCATAGCTGTGGCAATCATATGATCCGTGCCATTTCAATGCACGGTAACAGTGTCGGCACGGCGGGTGACTATTCCACCGGTGCAGGGCAAACCATTCTGCCGTATGTGCTGGGTTCGACCGAAGTCTATTCACAAGGCACCTCGTGGGAAATCATTTTAAAAGAGAGCGAAAACATCATTTTCTGGGCGAGTGATCCGGTGAAAAACCTGCAAGTCGGCTGGAACTGTGAAACCCACGAAGCCTACGCCTACTTAGAAAAATTGAAAGAAAAAGTGGCGGCGAAAGGGGTGAATGTGATCTGTGTGGATCCGGTAAAAAGCAAAACCCAAAATTTCTTGGGCTGTGAACAGCAGTACATCAACCCACAAACCGATGTGCCGTTTATGTTAGCCTTGGCGCACACGCTTTATACGGAAAACTTATACGACAAAAAATTTATTGATATGTACACGGTCGGCTTTGAGAAATTCCTACCGTATCTGTTAGGCGAAACCGAAGATAAAGTCGCTAAAACCGCTGAGTGGGCGGCAGAAATTTGTGGCATTTCCGCCGAGCGTATCCGTGAATTTGCACGAATGTTGGCGGGCAAACGCACGCAACTGGTTTTCGGCTGGGCCATTCAACGTCAGCAACACGGCGAGCAGCCGTACTGGATGGGCGCAGTGTTGGCGTCGATGTTAGGGCAGATCGGCTTAGCGGGTGGCGGCATCAGCTACGCTCACCACTATAGTTCTATCGGCATTCCGGAATCCGGTGCCGCAATGCCAGGGGCTTTCCCGCTCAACATTGACGAAGGACAAACGCCGAAATATGACAATAAGGACTATAAAGGCTACAGTGACACCATTCCGGTGGCACGAATGACCGACAGCCTGCTGCACGCGGGCGAAACCATTGATTACAATGGCAAAAAAGTCACTTATGCCCCGTTTAAAATGGCGATTTTCACTGGCTGTAACCAGTGGCATCGCCACTCTGAGCGCAATAAAATGAAGCAGGCGTTCCAAAAACTGGAAACCATTGTCTCCATTAATTATAGCTGGACGGCAACCTGCCGTTTCTCCGACATTGTGTTGCCTGCCTGCACGCCGTTTGAGCGTAACGACATTGATGCTTACGGCTCCTACAGCAACCGTGGCGTAATTGCAATGCATAAGCTGATTGACCCACTCTATGATTCTCGTTCCGACTTTGAGATTTTCCGTGATCTTTGCCGTCGCTTCGGTAAAGAGAAAGAGTATAGCCGTGGAATGGACGAAATGCAGTGGGTGGAAAAACTCTACAACGATTGCCGCAAAGAGAACAAAGGCAAATTTGAGATGCCGGCATTTGCCGACTTCTGGAAAACCGGCTATGTGCTGTTCCCGGAAGGCAAACCGTGGGTTCGCCACGCTGATTTCCGAGAAGATCCGGAGCTGCACGCACTCGGCACGCCATCGGGCTTTATCGAAATTTACAGCAACAAAATCGCCAGCTTTGGCTATGATGACTGCAAAGGCCACCCAATGTGGTTCGAAAAAGCGGAGCGTTCGCATGGCGGCAAAAATTCCGACAAATTCCCGTTCTGGTTACAATCGGTTCACCCGGATAAACGTTTGCACTCTCAGCTTTGCGAATCGAAAGAACTGCGTGAAACGTACAGCGTAAAAGGGCGTGAGCCGCTTTACCTCAACCCGCAAGATGCTGCCAAGCTCGGCATTCAAGACGGCGACCTCGTCCGCGTATTTAACGACCGTGGGCAAGCGATTGTCGGTGCGGTGCTTTCGGATAATTTCCCAAGCGGCGTGGTACGTTTGCAAGAAGGGGCGTGGTATTCACCGCTTGATGAGAAAATCGGCGCTATCGACACCTACGGCGACCCAAATACCATGACGCTTGATATTGGCTCGTCCAAACTGGCACAGGCAGTTTCTGCCAATACGTGTTTGGTGAATATCGAGAAATTTATTGGCGAAGCACCGGCAGCAAACGGCTTTAACGGCGCGATTGAGGTGACAGTCTAATGGCGCAAACTGAATGGTTAAGCCGTGAAGAGCGGCAATTTAGCTACCGCTGGTTTAACGCAATGCTCGCTCGAGAACTCTCGGACGAGCAGCTCAATGCCCTACAAGCGGGTCAATTTGACGATTTTTTTGCATTTCTCACCGAGCTTGGCTTGCGCGAAGAAGTTGCAAGAGTTCAGGCAGAATTGACCGCTTGTGGGCAGCTGGAATTTCCCCGCTTAGAACTGGCAGCGGATTTTGCCCAGCTCTTTTTGCTAGACGGCACACAGAGTGCTATTCCTTACGCTTCCGCCTATCTAGATGAGAGCGAGCTGACGGCACATTTGGCGGAAATGGATCGGCTACTCGCCCATTTTTCACTGCAAATTAACCGAGAAACGAAAGAACCGAGCGACCATCTCGGCGTGTATTTGAACTTGTTAGATAAGCTGCTGGAACAAGGCAGCGGTGAAGAAGTGCAACGCTTCCTACAAACCCAGCTACCATGGCTGCCAAGGTGGGTGGCAAAAGCGCAACGGGTTTCAACGAAAACCGCGTTTTATCAAAGCTTGCTTCAGCTTTTAGAGAAGTTTGTAACGTATGATTTGAAAAGAGAGATTGAAACTAACTAAAATTATGTGTTTTCGATAATATCGCAAAGTTAAACGCAATATTTTGATTTAGGGCAGAGTAATTATCTCTAAAAAATAGTGGCTAAAGACCGTTTGTTTAATGCAAGCGGTCTTTTTTATTGATAAAAATTAATAACCTTTAGAGTGAAAGTTTGGTAAAAAATCATTAGAATTTAACCGCTTGACGACGGTTTCAATCTCCCCATCTTCGTGCAGGTAGAATTCCCGCCAGCCTTGAGGCAAGGTATCTAATGTAAATTGATCACAATTAGGTTTAAATTGAATACAGGTAGAAGGTGTAGCAAAAATAGGAATATCTTTCCATATAGAATCTACTTGCTGGTGGATATGGCCATGTACAATACCTTTTACTTTTTTAAATTTGGTTAAAATTTCTGCTAACTTATCGGCATTTTTCAAACTGTGCTGATCTAACCACGCAGAATTGGTTGGCAGAATATTGTGATGCTGTGCGATTAAGCTAAAACGTTCAGGGAATTGGTTGAGGGTCTCTTCCAGCCAAACTAACTGTTCTGAGGATAGCTCACCATAAGGTCTGCCAATAACTTGCGTATTCAGCATTAAAATTTGCCAATAATCACCAACCAAAATATGCCGATGTGGTGAGATATGCGGATAAGTTGCTAGAATTTTTCCCATATCAGGTTGTGTATCGTGGTTACCTTCCAGCCAAACAATAGATGTATTTAATTTGGCCGTTATTTTTGCAAAATAATGATAACCGGCAATATGGTGATCTTGAATTAAGTCACCTGTCGCCAGAACAAGATCGAAAGGCTGTGATGTTTCTTCAACCTGAGCATTGATTTGGTTGATAACAGCAGCAAAACTTTCAACTGTTCTAACTTCAAGTAGAGTTTCTTGTGGGGTAGAAAGTAAATGTGGGTCGGTTATTTGTAATAACCTAATTGCCCCCTTTTTATCTAATTTCAGGGATTCATTCATTTATCGATATCCATTCAAATGCTTATAAATTTTAACTTGTAGGATTTTATCAATAACTCAAAATGAAAAATGTGGACTATGCCACATTTTTGGAAAAAAGTAGGATTAATTGAGAAAAAATCTGCACCTTAGTTGCTTGCCTAGCTTTGGGGTGCAGATCATTTACTCATAAAAGATGCTTTTTAATTATTCACTAACTCAACCGCTTCTTTAACTAATTTTCCAATCTCATTCCATTTTTTATTGTTAATTAATGATTTTTCCACAAACCAAGATCCACCACAAGCAACAATATTTGGAATAGCGAGATATTCCTTAATATTACTTGGGCTGATACCTCCTGTTGGCATAATTTGCAGATTACCGTAAGGACCAAGTAAGGCTTTAATCATTTTAACTCCGCCACTTGCTTCTGCAGGAAAAAATTTGACCGCTTGTATACCGAGTTCCAATGCAGCTTCAATCGCCATCGGATTATTTACTCCGGGGGTAACTGGAATACCTAATTCTTGGCAATATTTCACTACATTTGGATTAAAACCCGGCGTGACGATGCAGTCCGCCCCGGCATTTTTAGCGGTGAGGACTTGCTCTTTGGTAAGTACTGTTCCTGCCGTAATCAGAACCTCCGGATAATTTGCTTTTACCAGTTTAATCGCCTGTTCAGCAGCTGCCGATCGGAAAGTAATTTCTACCACAGGCAAGCCGTTTTCCGAAAGGGTTTTTGCAAGTGGCAAAATATCTTCTGCATTGTCGAGAGCGATGACAGGGACAACTTTCAGTTCTCTTAATTTTTCTACAATTTGTTCGGTGGTATAACGCATTTTTACCTCTTTAATGATCTGTCCTATTTGAAATAACGTTTCGCATTACTGTAGCAAATATCTTTGACTATATTACCTAGCAGGTTCAGGTCATTTGGTGCTTCACCACGTTCAGCCCAGCCACCAATCATTTCACACAGAATCCGGCGGAAATATTCATGGCGAGTGTAAGACAAGAAACTACGAGAGTCGGTTAGCATACCGACAAATTGGCTGAGTAAACCTAATTGAGATAATTGTTGTAGTTGGCGTTCCATCCCATCTTTTTGATCATTAAACCACCAACCTGAGCCAAATTGGATTTTGCCGGCAATGCCTCCGGTTTGGAAATTGCCAATCATACTAGCTAACATTTCGTTATCACGGGGGTTTAAGCAATATAGAATCGTTTTAGGTAGTTGATCGGTTTGATCCATAGCGTCTAATAAGCGTGAGAGTGGCTCCGCAAACGTACGGTCGCCAATTGAATCAAAGCCGGAATCCGCCCCCAATAATTTAAACATCCTTGTATTATTATTGCGAATTGCCCCAATGTGCATCTGCATCACCCAATTACGTTTGTGGTATTCCGTACCTAACCAAACAAGTAATGCAGTACTAAATTGGGCAATCTCTTCTTCTACAAGCGGTTGATTTTCTAATCTTTTTTGCAAAATCTTATCAAGGACTTTTTCATCAGGAATTGGTGTAAAACGGACAACTTCAATACCGTGATCGGCAGATTTACAGCCATGTTGATCGAAGTGTTCAAGACGTTTTAATAAAGCTTGCTTTAATTTATCGAAACTGTTGATTTCAACATCTGCTATTTTGCCTAACTTTTCAATATATTCATTGAATAGGGGGTGTTCGATTTTGAATGCTCTGTCAGGTCTCCAACTTGGCACGACTTCCACATCAAAGCTGCTATCTTCCGCAATGGCTTTATGATGTATTAATGAATCAATAGGATCGTCAGTTGTTCCTACTAATTTCACATTCATCTGTTTCATAATGCCACGAGCAGAAAATTCCGGCTGCTGTAGTAATTCATTCCCTTGATGCCAGATTTTTTCTGCAGTATCTGGCCCTAATAAGGTATTAGTAATGCCGAAAGGACGGCGTAATTCTAAGTGTGTCCAATGGTAAATTGGATTGCCAATACATTTGGGTACAGTATTAGCGAAGGCCAGATATTTACTGAAGTTATCCGCATTCCCGGTAATGAGCTGTTCTTCCACACCAGCAGAACGCATCGCTCGCCACTTATAGTGATCGCCTTCCAACCAAATTTCTGTTAAATCATTAAATTGACGATTTTCTGCAATTTCTTTTGGATTTAAATGACAATGGTAGTCAAAAATTGGCTGATCTTTAGCATAATCATGATAGAGTTTTTGGGCTGTTGAGGTTGAGAGTAGAAAATTTTCCGTCATAAAATTCATCATAATTTCATTCACCCCTAATTTGTTTGTTTTTCTAGTGCTGCTGAGTTTTGTTCTACAATTTCTTTAGAAAGCGGATAGGCATATTTAAGCAATAAGAAAATTAATAGACAAGCAAATGCTGGAACCCCAGTTGCAAAGGCATAAATTGATTCTAAGACTTCTTGTGGCTGGGATGGTGCTTTAGCTGTATAGCCAATATAGCTTAATGCGAAGCCCCCTAATCCTCCTGCTAATGCTTGACCAATTTTGCGGGCGAATGAGTAAACAGCGTAAATTGTTCCGTCCTCACGGCGTCCTGTTTTTATGAATTGGTTATCGATAATATCTGTAATAAATGCCCATACGATAATTTGGAAATAGCTTAAACCAAGTGATGCGATTAACACAATAACGATATAGATCCAAACATTAGTAATTTTTACGAAAAATAATACTCCGTAAATGATTGCTGTAATCAGTAATCCAACAGAAGCTGACTCTTTTTTACCGTATTTTTTCACTATATTTTGTGCAAATGGTGCAACTATAAAGGTTGTTACTGCACCTAAAATACCACCGAATGATAAGGCTAATTTGCTATTGAAGTAATCCACATACAAATATGGGTTCATGGTGCCAATTAGTAAGTTTGCGAGTAATAAAATAATCGCTACTAAAATGAAAATTAATAAAGCATTATTAGAAAATAAGCTACTGAAAATAGCTTTTACATCTTTCAAACAGTCTGCTTTATTGTGCTTTTTGTTATAACGACGTCCATCTTTTTCAGGTAATTGCACTCGTTCAATGGAGAATTTCCAACAGATTTGGTAAAGAATAAAGGCACAAATCATAAATACCCCCATAATGTAAGTGAACATTTCAGGGATAATTACTTGTTTTCCATCCACTTCTTTATAAATAATCAATGGAATAACAAAAGAGATAAAGAGCAATGCAATATTCGCTCCAACGGTACGGAAAACGGATAGTCCAGCACGCTCCTCAGGCTTTGTAGTGATGACAGAAGCCATTGAACCATAAGGAATATTAATTGCTGTATAAGCTAAACTTCCCCACACAATATAGGTAATTGTGACATAAACCAGTTTTGCTGTATAAGACCAATCTTTCACTACGTGTAAGAAAAGGAGAAAGCCTGAAATACAGATAAATGGAGCTGCTCGACGAATAATACCTCTGAATCTTCCTTCTTTGAAAGGCTTCATTGTATCTACTAATCGTCCCATACCAATATCGGTAAATGCATCGATAACTCTAGAAACAAGAAAGAGAATACCAACAACATAGCCTTCAATTTGCAATACGTTAGTATAGAAAAGCATTAAAAAGAAAGCTGACATCATAAAACTTAAGTCGTTGGCAATATCACCAGCCATATAGGCAAGTTTATCTTTTATACCAAAAGGTCTTTGTTCTGAACTCATAAAAAAACTCCTTACTAGCTAGAATGATTAGATGCGAGTATCTTTGTAGCCACAATAAGCATCTACAGGGCTAACACCTTTAAATTCGGAATTACCCATTAATTTTTCAACTAATATTTCCATAGTTGGTTCTTTACCATCGTAGGCATTGATGTACGTTTTCACTTGAGGTACATCAACCAAATGGAATGGGCATTGAACCGATACAAAAATGGTTGGAATTTCATGTACATAGAATGGAATGTCAGGTGTTCCTTTTGTTGCTTGCCATACAATGCGTTGAACGGTGCTCATTTGAACATTTGCGACATTGATAATTAAATCATAATGGTCTGTTAAACTCGTAATTGGGCGTTTTTGTGAATATTCGTTACGGATAGTTTTAACTTGATCTTCATCTGACATTTTAAGAATATTCTCCATCGGAGAAATATAAATGGATACATTAAAACCTTTCTTCTCTAATTTTTCTTTTAAAATTTCAGTTGCATTACGTTGGCTACCTGCTACCATTTTTCCGAAACCACCATCTGTGCCTTTCACATTAACAAGTAATACTCTTGGGAAGCGTTCAACACTAATTGGGAAAATATCTTGTTTGTTTTTAACAAGTGTAATTGCTTTATCTGCTACCTCACAGAAAATTGTCTTATTTTCAGATAAACCAATCTTGGCTAATGCTTGTTCTTTTGGTTCAAGTAAAGTTTCTTTTGGACGATTATATAAGCCTAATTTTGCTTTTAAACCTAAAATACGAGTTAGGGCATCGTTTAAACGTTCTTCTGTAATGATTCCGTTTTTATAACCATCCATCATATAGCTAAAATCTTCATCAGGATCATTAAAGAAAAGGAATAAATCACAACCAGCTGCAATTGCAGTTGGTAGCATTTCACTGCGTTTCATTGCTGATGTCATTGCGACCATGTGGCTTGCATCAGTGACTACAACGCCGTTAAAGTCTAGTTTGCCGCGCAATAAATCGGTCAAAATTGGTTTAGATAGGGTTGCGGGTAAGCAATCTTCGTAAGAAAGATTTGGGTTGAAATGTTTCTCATAAGCAGGTAAATGAATATGGCCTGCCATTAATGAAGGTAAACCTGCTTCAATTAAACCTTTATATACTTTACCATAAGTGTTATCCCATTCTTCACAACTAAAGCTATTTACGCTAAAGGAAAGATGTTGATCTCGCTCATCGACACCATCTCCAGGGAAATGTTTAGCAGCCGGAGCAATACCGCTTTCTTGAATACCTTTCATATAAGCCAGTGCCATTTCTAGGACTTTGTCAGGATCTGAGCCAAACACTCGATTAGAAATAATTGGGTTACGCCAGTTATAGCTAATATCTACAATCGGAGCAAAACTCCAGTTACAACCAACTGCAGCAGCTTCAACACCTGCGACACGTCCCATTTCATAAGCATATCTTGCATCGTTAGTTGCTCCAATTTTGACTTGTAAACCTATCTCTGTACCATCGCTACAAGCGCCATTACCTCCTGCTTCTGTATTAGCTGCAATTAAAAGAGGAATTTTACTTTTAGTTTGTAGGATATAGTTTTGGTCATAAATTTCTTCTGCTGGACCAGGGTTATAACGCACTGCACCAATATGATATCGATTTAAAACATCGGTCAGATACTCTTCTGTTCTACTTGAACCCATATTTACAAAAAGTTGCCCAATTTTTTCTTCAAGGCTCATATTTGCAATAGTATTTTTTACCCATTGAATATCCTCATCTTTTAAGTAATAGGGTTTCTTAGTTAAATCAACAGACATAATTTCTCCTATCTATTCTCTAAAATAATAAAAACTGTGTTATCAAGCTGCTAAATTGGTATTAAATTTTTCAATTAATTGTGCTTGGTATGCATCATCAAAATTTTGGTAAACCAATTTCCCTAGCGTTTCTAAGATTAATCGATCCCAAGATTCATCTTCTATACCACATAAAATAGGAAAGAAGTTCACACCAGCTTCATAGGCACTATTTAAATCACCAGGAGAGTCCCCTACCATTAAGATTTGGTTTGGTTGGTAACCATACTGCTTTAATTGATTGAGACAGAATGTTTTTGTACCTTCATCTTGCCCATATACAATATCCACAAAAGGCAGTAAACCATGTCTTGTCCACTCATCTATAATTGCCTCATTGTTGGCTGAGCTAACTACTGCAATATCAGCGAACTCTTTGATGATAGCTAGCGAGCGTTTTACTAGATGGAATGGTTTATCTTGTGAGTGTAAGGTTTTAACACCATCATTTACTTTTTCAGACCATGTTAATGCTAGTTTAAGATCTGGAGAATTGTTTGCTTGCAGCTCTTGGATTAGCGAGCGATTGGAAAGCTCTTGTGTAGTATTTACCCAATTTTTTAATTGTTTAAAATCTTTGTCATAACCATATTCTTCTAATGAGAGAATTAATCCTTTAAAACGATTAATACCACGTGTTTGAGAATAAAGATTAATTCTGTTCCAAATTTCAATGAAGCGAGATTTATCTTCAATACTAAAAACTTCAACAGCATAAGGCCCGAAACAAATTTCATGTTTAATATTCATTGTGTCCATTGCGCAACCATCGGAATCAATGCATACAATAAAATCGTGTTTAGGTGTAAACTCTGTCATTATTTCCTCCTACACACCGCTATAAGCAGAGAATCCACCATCAATCGGTAGCACTACACCGTTTACAAAGCTAGCATAGCTCTCATCCATTAAAAATAAGATACCGCCCATTAATTCTTCTGCTTCTCCAAAACGTCCCATCGGTGTGTTGGTTAAGATTTTGTTTGCACGAGCAGTTGGTGTACCGTCCGAATTAAAAAGCAAAGCACGGTTTTGGTTACTCACTAAGAAACCAGGAGCGATAGCATTACAGCGAATACCAACGTGAGAGAAATAAACGGCTAGCCATTGAGTAAAATTGCTAATTGCTGCTTTGGCTCCTGAGTAGGCCGGAATTTTAGTTAATGGTGTGTAAGCATTCATACTTGAGATATTGATGATGTTTGCTCCTTTCTTACCAATCATATCTTTTGCAAATATTTGGGTTGGAAGCAATGTACCTAAATAGTTCAGATTAAATACAAACTCAATTCCACTTTTATCTAATTCAAAGAAAGACTTCGTGCTATCTGCTAAATTAAATTCGTGGAATTCATTATCCGTTGTAGCCTTAGGGCTATTACCGCCTGCACCATTGATAAGAACATCACAAGTTCCTAAATCAGCTACAATTGCATTACGAGCTTGCTGGATACTTTCTAAATCTAGCACATTTGCTTTATAGGCTTTTGCAATACCACCATTATTAATAATTTCTTGAGCGTACTGTTCAGCTGTCTCAAGATTTATATCCAATAAGGCAACTTTTGCTCCTGTTTTTGCTAACTCTTGTGCAAAGAAGGCACAAAGCACACCTCCTGCCCCTGTGATTACAACGACTTTATCTTTGAAATTATGATTTTTTGAAATGCTCATTGTTATTTCTCCTATATAGGTGACTACTCTAGCTATAAAAACACACATATATTACCACTTAGTTATAATTGGTACACCAATTTTTATCAGAAATGTGATATTTATCACAAAATGATGATTTTTTTGTTTACTGGGTTTGATTTATAAATAAAATGTTTTTATCAAATGGCAATTTCTTGGTGTTTTATCCCATTTATGGTATTTTGGTAAACCAAAAGCTAATTTTAAACATGATAGAGATAAAAATTTATGACACCCGAAGATTTACGCTCTTATAAAAAAATAGGACAAGAGTTAAAAGCAGAATTATTAAGTGGAGCTTATAAGGTAGGCGATAAACTACCTGCCGAGCGGGATCTGGCAAATTATTTTAATGTTAGTCGTACGGTAATTCGTGAAGCTCTTATTATGCTAGAACTTGAAAACCTTGTTGAAGTTCGTAAAGGGTCGGGAGTTTATGTCATTAATTTACCGAAATTAAATACCGAAGATGTTGATAATTTACCCGATGTTGGACCTTTTGAATTGTTGCAAGCAAGGCAACTACTCGAAAGTAGTATTGCAGAGTTTGCAGCTATTCAAGCAACAAGAGCAGATGTTTTACATCTAAAAGAGATTTTAGAGCGTGAGCGGAATACTTTAGAACATGGTGATGAAGATTATGTTGCTGATGAAGACTTTCATAAAGCGATAGCAGAAATTACGCAGAATGAAGTGATTATTCGCATGCAGAAAGATCTTTGGGAATATAGAACTAATAGCCCTATGTGGAAAGGATTACATGCACATATTCCGGATCAAAGTTATCGCCATCAATGGTTGAAAGATCACGAAAATATTATTGCGGCGATACAGAGAAAAGATCCTGTATTAGCCAGAAAAGCAATGTGGCAGCATTTAGAAAATGTAAAACAGAAACTGTTTGAATTATCGGACTTAGATGATCCAAATTTTGATGGTTATTTATTTAATGTTAGCCCGTTAGTTGTCAATTTATAAGTGAAATTAGGAGTTTACTATGGAACAAGCATGGCGTTGGTATGGACCAAACGACCCGGTATCTTTAGATGATATCAGACAAGCAGGTGCAACAGGTATTGTCACTGCATTGCACCATATTCCAAACGGTCAGGTATGGTCGGTTGAGGAAATCAATAAGCGTAAAGCTCAATTAGCAGAAAAAGGACTGGTTTGGTCTGTAGTTGAAAGCGTGCCGGTGCATGAAGAAATTAAAACCCAAACGGGTAACTATCAGCAATGGATTGAAAATTATAAGCAGACTCTACGTAATTTAGCGGAGTGTGGCATTGATACGGTATGTTACAACTTTATGCCTGTATTAGACTGGACTCGCACAGATCTTGATTATGAAATGCCGGATGGCTCCAAAGCATTACGTTTTGACCAAGTTGCTTTTGCTGCTTTTGAGTTATATATCTTAAAACGCCCGGGAGCAGAGGAGACCTATTCATCTAAAGAACAGGCAGAAGCTAAAACTTATTTTGATAAGATGAGCGACGCAGATATTGCAAAATTAACCAAAAATATCATTGCAGGCTTACCGGGGTCTGAAGAAGGTTATACATTAGAAGAATTTCAAGCTCAATTAGACCGATATAAAGGAATCTCAGCCGATAAATTCCGCACTCATCTAGCTTATTTTTTAAATGAAATTGTGCCGGTGGCACAAGAGGTGGGAATTCGTATGGCAATTCACCCTGATGATCCACCTCGGCCGATTTTAGGTTTACCACGCATTGTTTCGACAATTGAAGATATGCAATGGTTTGTCGAAATTCAACCGCTTGCAGCCAATGGCTTTACATTCTGTACAGGCTCTTATGGTGTATTAGCTGAAAACGATCTCGTTAAAATGGCAGAAACATTTGCTGATCGTATCTATTTTGCTCATCTGCGTGCTACTCAGCGTGAAGAAAATCCACAAAGTTTCCACGAGGCAGATCATTTAGCCGGCGATGTAGATATGTTTGCGGTGGTGAAAGCACTTCTAACCGAAGAATATCGCCGTAAAGCAAATGGCGATACACGTTTAATTCCAATGCGTCCTGACCATGGTCATCAAATGCTAGATGATTTGAAGAAAAAGACTAACCCGGGTTATTCAGCAATTGGCCGTTTAAGAGGCTTGGCAGAATTCCGTGGCTTAGAGTTGGCGTTAAAAAGAGTGTATTTTAATGACTAATTAATCAATATGAAGGTATTAGGAATAATTATTCCTAATACCTTTTTCAAATTGAATATGTTTAGAAAATATTTTGGCGAAAGTGTCCTCTTTTTAGTAACTTTTATTGCCGCATCTGGTTGGTTTTTTTCTAAAAATGCGTTAGTAGGTTTACCTCCAATTGGTTTTATGGGTCTGCGTTTTGGAGTGGCTGCTCTGATTCTTTTTCCTTTCGCTTATAAACAGATCAAAGAGATGAATAAAGCTCAAGTGAAATATTCTGTTATAACAGGTTTTACTTACGCTATTTATATTATTTTTTGGATATTAGGACTGGAATTTAGTTCTGTTTTTGGTGAGGGTGCATTTCTAGTCAGCCTTGCTATGTTGATTTCTCCGCTCCTTTCTTGGCTTATCTTTAAACATCAACCTGCAAAAATATTTTGGTTGTCATTGCCTATAGCAATTGCCGGGCTTTATTTTTTGTCTTGGAATGCCGGCAGTTTTCGGTTCTCATTAGGTAGTACTATTTTTCTGCTTTCATCTTTATCGGGTGCATTATATTTTGTATTGAATAATGAATATGCTAAAGAAGTAAAATTATTACCTTTAACTACAATTCAATTAGGTATGGTTGGCAGTATATGTGGTATTTCTTCTCTTTGTATGGAAACTTGGATTTTCCCTATTCCAAATAGTGTGTGGGCATGGTTTGCGGCCAGTGTGTTTATTACAACTCACTTACGTTTTTTAATGCAAACAATCGGACAAAAGCATTGCCATATCGCCACTTCAGCCTTGATTATGTTACTTGAGCCGGTTTGGACATTATTGTTAAGCATAGTGATTTTAGATGAGCAAATCAGTTCTATAAAGTGGCTAGGTTGTGGTTTGATTTTAGCTGCATTGATAATCTACCGTTTACCGACTATTTTGAAAATAAAGTAATCGAATCTTTTGTTATTTGCAAATTATTCACTGTTTTCAACCGCTTGTAGTGCATTCTATTTTAATCGTGACTCATCGTACCATATGTTGAATTAGACATTACTTTTTGTAGGGAAATTTATTTTCCATTATAATGAATGGCTATTATATATAGCAAAAATTTGAAATTTCTTTAACTTTAAGGAGAAAAATATCATGTTTATGAAAAAAATAACATTGGCCAGCTTAATTTTATTTAGTCTAACGGCATGTAGTGGTTCGGGTGGTGGCTCTAATGCAAAATCACCTAACCAGAAAATTACAGAGCAAAAACAAGGGCTAAAAGATAAGGCAGATAAAGCAAAAACTGATGCAGAACGTTTAGCAAAAGAGAAAGCTGAAAAGGCGAAAGCAGAAGCAGAGCGTTTGGCGAAAGAGGCTGAAAAAGCGAAAAAAGAAGCAGAGCGTTTAGCAAAAGAAAAGTCTGAAAAAGCGAAAGCAGAAGCAGAGCGTTTAGCAAAAGAGGCTGAAAAAGCAAAAGCGGAAGAAGCTAAAAAAATTATTGATGCTAAAGGCGTTGATGATAAAAACTATGGACTAAGAAAATTAGAGGACTCGGTTAAACCTAACACTAATAATGGAGAGGTTAGAACCTATGGTTATCTCTATAATCAGCCTTATTCTGTTGTTACTGCTCGGATGACAACCACAGTAGGTGCGAATTTAAATCAACTTGAGCCAACGGTTGAAGTAAGAGGGTTAAAGACAGAACAGTTACCTACTGAAGGTAAAGCTATTTATCAGGGGAAGTCTTTTGATTCTCATGGTGATAAAGGAGTATATGGTGGTAGTTTAACTTATAATGTTGATTTTGCGGGACGTAAAGGTTCAGGTGAAATAGTTAATATATTAGGGGGATCTATTAAGTTAGGCGAGGGTATGATAAATACTAATGGTGCAATTTCTTCTACTGTTACTCATACTGCAGCTCAAAATAATGTTGTTCATAATGGAACCTACGAGGTTCAATTCTTTGGACCTAATGCAGAAGAAATCGGTGGTAAAGTAGAGATTAAAGATGGAGAGAGAACAGATCGCTTTGGTATTAGCGGAACTCGAGGCGAAATTCAAAAATAACACTTAATTTTAAATGCCGTTTAAGCCTAAATTAAACGGCATTTCTTTTTTACACTATGAATAAAAAACTATTTCTATTGTTGCTTTTTTCGCCTTGGGTAAATGCTGAAACTATTGTTGAGTTTCATCAAGATCCAAAAGAGTTTAATTATGATAGACAAGCGGTCAAATTTGAGCAAAAAGTTGCAAAAAACAGCTTAAAATCAACCGCTTACTTGTCTGAGAATAAGACGACTGAAAGTATAGAACAACAAATTAACCAAGCGATTTTAACGCAAGATTGGATAAGGTTAGAAAAATTACTGACAGATTATTCAACGCAAAAACAATTTGATCCATTACTGCTGGATTATGCATCGGCTGCCCTAGCCTATGCAAAAAAGGATCATCGTTCTGCTATTTTTTACTATCGGCAGCTGCTGAAAAAACAGCCGGAGTTAATCTATCCCCGTTTTGATTTAGCTTTAATTTTAAAAGAAGATTACCGCTATAGAGAGGCAGAGAAGGAATTTGAACAGCTTAAAACGACTGCTCCACATAATTTACAAACCACAGTGAATTCGTTGCTAACCCAAATTCATGAAGAAGAGAGCTGGCAGCCGGATTTCTACTTGCAATATATCCAAACCAATAATGTGAATAATGCAGCCTCATCCCCTATTGTGAATGTAAACGGGCGAATTTTCCGTAAAAGTGAGGATAGTCTACCTCAATCGGCAAAAGGGATAAAATATGGTGTTGGGTTAAGCAAAGTGCGAAATGTAGGTGGCAACCACTTTTTAGGAACAGAGCTTGCTTATAATGGTGTCTATTATTGGAATAATCAGGATTATAGTGAGCAGTCGGTTTCTATAAAGCCAAGCTATAGTTACAGAACGGCACATTATCGTATTGGGTTTTCACCGTTTATAGAACAGAATTGGCTGGGAAGCTCACGTTATAACTACCAGTTTGGCGGAAGAATAAATGCGCTTAAACGTTTTGAACAAAGCTTAGTTTCAGTCTCATTCAGCCATTTGCAAAAACGCTATTTTGCCCCTAAAACGGCAGAGCGCCATAATAGTTACCAGAACCAAGTAATTGTTGGAACCCAATGGCAAGCGGTTAAAAATTGGCGATTTTTTGCAAATCTGATTGCCAGTCGTGAAATTGCACGAGAAAAAGCACAATCTTCAAATAAGTGGTTGGCAAATGTAGGCGTGATTTACCAAACTCCAAGTTGGGCAACCTCAGCCAGTTTAGGCTATGGAAAACGTTATTTTGCGGATAAACATTATTTATTCGGCTATAAACGGCAAGATAAGGAATATCAAGCCAATATTGCGGTGTGGAATAAAAATTGGCATTGGCAAGGCATTGTGCCGAAACTGAATTTTCGCTACCAAAGAATAGACAGCAACATTGCTGATTTTTACTCTCGTAGCAATAAAGAACTCTTTTTTACAGTCGAAAAATTATTTTAGCCATATTCCCCTATTTTAAGGGGAATATTTATTTAGGCTTTAAACTTAGCGTAATTGAGTTCTAACCATTGTAAACCAATCACCGCAATCACATTATCGATAGTACCATCTTCTACCCATCGGTAGGCTTGCTCGCGGCTAACAACATGCACGAGAATATCTTCGTTTTCTTCTGCTAATAAGCCATGTACTTCGCCGGATTTTACTTGAGTACTATCGATCAAGCCAAGAAATAAGTGCAGTCGCTCCAGTTGCCCGCCGGGGCTATCCCAAACGCTTAGGGCATGTTGAACTTCGCTGACTTTTAAACCTGCTTCTTCTTGTGCTTCGCGAATTGCCACCTCTGCAGGTGCTTCATTGCCTTTATCCACCATTCCTGCAACTAATTCGAGTAACCAAGGCGATTTTTTCTGCATTGGGTCATAGGCACCGATTCTGACTTGTTCAATGAGTACCACATTGTCTAATTTGGGGTCATAGGCGATGAGTGCTGCTGCTTCGCCTTTAATGAGCAGTTCACGTACTACCTCACCACTCATTTCGCCTGAAAATAATTTATGGCGAAAAGTGATTTTTTGCAGCTCAAAATGGCCTTTGTAAACGGTTTCTTGTTTTATAATTTGTAAGTCATTATATTGATATTGAGGTGTTTTTTTGCTCATTTTATCTCCTTAACTTTTTTGTAAACGGTCGGTATGCACCACGAAAAGTGCGATGATCATCACTAAAATAGAGAGTGCGAAAAGTAGAGTATGCACTGCGTTTGAGTGATCAACAATAATCAAGCGAACCATTGCGGTAATGCCGATATACAGAAAGTATCGCAGCGGGAAATGGTAGTTAGATTTAAAATATTTCACAATTAATGCCAAAAACTCAAAATAGAGGAAGAAAATAACAATTTTTTCCACAATTTGGAATTTTTCGCTGTGGCTGAATGAGAGCTCATAAAGTGAGTATGCTTCAGCGAAGAGAGAATAAGAGAGTAGCGCTCCAGTAGCAAGTAAAGAGATATTGAGTACCCATTGGAAAATTTCAGAGGCGATTTTTCCAAAACTTGAGTGGCGTTCTTCTAAAGATTTAGGCATTGGTTGTCCTTAAATTAACATCATAAATAATTGATTGGCAATGAATTGGTTGAAGTTTTCCTGCTTGCCACCGCCATAATTGTGGTTCAGATAATAGCATATTTTGTGGTTGCTGATAGAAGTAGCTTAAATAGAACGGTAGCTTGCTAATAAAATGCAGTTTCCCGCTCGGGCAATGAGCGGAAAAAATCTGTTTTGTCAGCGGTAAGTGGGTTACTTCCGATAATTTTACAATGCCTACGCCTTGCGATTTTAAAATTGCCTCTCGTAAGCACCAGCTCAAATAAAAGCGTTCGGCAAGATTGTTCAGTAACGGGCAATTTTCAGCTAGTAAAACTTGTTGTTCTTCAATATTGGCATAATGACGAATTAAATCACGATAACGTCTGATTCTTTGGGGATGTTCAATGTCAACGCCAACTGCTAATTTTGTAAAAGAATAGCAAAAAATGACCGCTATCCAATCGCCTGAATGGCTGATATTAAAATCAATATGGTCTGAATAGACGAAAGGCCGCCCGCTTTCTGTGCGTGCTATATTTTGTAATAGGGTTAAATCCAGTCCATATTTTTTGAATAATTCCGTTAACAGAAAATGTGCTGCACGTTGACCTTGCCATTTTTTGCACAGTCGACTATTTAAATTATCCGGCATGGCAGGGTAGCTAAAATCGTTTGGCAGTTGTTCTTCTCGATGAATAAAGGCAATCTCAATCGTGGCTGCTTGATTTGTAAAATTTTCCATAAAAATAACCGCTTGTAATTAACGCTTGAATGCTAATAGCAGTACGCCTGATGCAACCAAACCGATCCCCAACCAATCTTGTCCGCTTGGCCGTTCGCCTAAAAATATGACCGCAAAAAGTGTGACCAGCACGAGACTGAGTTTATCAATCGGAGCAACTTGTGAGACATTACCCATTTGTAGGGCTTTAAAATAAGCCAGCCACGATATACCGGTAGCTAGGCCGGATAAAATTAAAAACAGCCAATTTTGGGCGGTTAAATCGGTTAATGGTTGCCATTTTCCGCTGTAAGTTAAGAAAGCTATTAATGTCAGTATAATGACAATAGTGCGAATAAAGGTGGCAAAATCAGAATCAACTCCTTGTAAGCCGATTTTTGCAAATATAGCGGTTAGTGCAGCAAAAAGGGCAGAGGCAAGTGCCCAATAAAGCCATTCATGTGACATAACAAATCCTTAACAATTTTGTGTTATTTTTATTCATATGGAGTAATAAAACGTGACTTATCTCTAGTTTATCAAATTTTCTGTTTAATCTTTGTAAAATCTTTGGTAAAAGATAAAGGGTAATTTATGGGTACTAAAATTTAGGTACATTATATGTAATTTTTATATTGGAGAAATAAATGGTAAAAATAAAGGAGTTTTTTAAATCCGAAGCAGCGGGAGGGATTCTACTCCTGATTTTTGCATTTGCTGCAATTGTGTGTGCAAATACATCATTAAGTGATTTCTACTTTGAATTTTTACAAACTACAGTAAGCTTGCAGTTCGGTGAATTCGCTTTAAATAAGCCTTTGTTATTATGGATAAATGATGGCTTGATGGCGGTATTTTTCGCTTTGGTTGGGCTGGAAGTTAAAAAAGAGTTATTTGAAGGATCTCTGTCAAGCTATAAGAAAGCCATTTTTCCGGCGATCGCCGCAGTAGGTGGTATGATTATTCCGGCACTTGTTTATTGGGCGATTAACAAAAATCATCCGGCATATCACGAAGGTTGGGCCATCCCTATGGCAACAGATATTGCTTTTGCGGTGGGTATTGTGGCTTTACTCGGATCAAGAGTGCCATTAGCTCTAAAAGCATTTTTATTGGCTTTGGCAATTATTGATGATTTAGGGGCAATTATTGTTATTGCTATCTTTTATTCTCAAGAAATTAGTGTTCAAGCCCTAACTATTGCCGCTATTGCGATTGTTGGATTAGTATTGCTCAATCGTTTTAAAGTCACCTCGCTATGTGCTTATTTAGTAGTTGGATTGATTCTTTGGACATCCGTATTGAAATCAGGGGTTCATGCTACTTTAGCCGGTGTGATTATCGGATTTTGTGTGCCGCTTAAAGGTAAAAACGGTGAGCAACCAGCAGAGGAATTAGAGCATATTCTTGCCCCTTGGTGCTCATATATGATTTTACCGATATTTGCGTTTGCCAATGCAGGAGTGTCATTATTAGAAATGGGTATGGAGCAATTATCATCACCATTACCTTTAGGCATTGCTTTAGGTTTAATTGTCGGCAAAACCGTAGGCGTGTTTGGCTTTAGTTATTTAGCTGTAGCATTACGTATTGCAAGCTTACCTCAAGGGGTCAATTTTAAACAAATTTTTGCAATTGCGGTGCTATGTGGTATCGGTTTTACGATGTCGATGTTCCTGGCAAGCTTAGCCTTTGATGTTAGCGCAACAGGTGAAAGAATCACAGCATTAGCTCGTTTAGGTATCTTACTAGGCTCTGCGGTTTCGGCTGTTTTAGGCTACATCTTACTTAGAATGGTAACAAACAAAAATTATGTTGAAGAACGTTTATAAATGAAAAGCAAGCGGTTAAATTAACTAAAATTTTTGCAAAAAATAGGCATAGTGGCGTAAAGCGACTATGCCTATTTTTATTATGCTTTTCTACCGAATCGGTTTCCGATAAGAAATGCAATTAAGCCAATAATCAGAGAAGGCACAATTGCATGGAAGCTAAAAATAGAAATTTTAAAGCTTGTCATGACAACATAGCTGCTTAATCCTGCTAACATTGAGCAAATTGCTCCTGTTGCATTGGCTTTTTCCCAATAAAGCCCTAATACGATAACCCAGAGGAAGGTAGCTTCTAAGCCGCCGAGCGATAGCAAATTCAGCCAAATCAACATATCGGGTGGATTTAGGGCGGCAAACACTAAAAAGAATGTGAATGCTAATGTGGTAATGGTTGAAAATAATTTAATTTTTCGCTCGTTATTAATCGAATTTGGTTTGATTGCCAAATAGAGGTCTTTGATTAAGGTTGATGATGCTTGAATTAACATCGAATCAATTGAAGACATAATTGCTGCCATTGGTGCAGCTAAGAAAATGCCGGCAACTACTGGTGGAAGCACCTGAACCATTAATGTTGGGATTACTTGATCCGGCACTTTAAGATCAGGGACGACAGCTCTACCTAACACGCCTGAAAGATGCATACCAAACATTAAAATCGCAATCACAATAGTACCGATAATCATCGCTTTATGCAGTGCTTGGCTATCTTTATACGCCATACTTCTTACCGCAATATGCGGTAAGCCGATTAAACCAAAACAAACCAGCACCCAAAATGAGGTCATAAAGGTAAAATCAAGTGGGCGTTCATCAATGCCATAAGGCGCAGTCAATTGTGGGTTAATTGCTTCAAGTGTGTTAATTGCATTTTCTACTCCACCTGCCGTATAAATTACGCCTACAAGTAAAATAGTTGTTCCTGCTATCATCACTAAGCCTTGAATAGTGTCTGTTAAAACAACTGCCCTAAAACCACCGATAAAAGTATAAAGCCCTACAGTGACAGCAAAAATCATCACAGCGGTTTTATAAGGAATGCCAAGCGTCGTTTCAAGTAATCGACCAGCTCCGATAAATTGTACGGTCATCATTGCAAAGAAGGAGAGTAGTAGGGCAAAGCCTGCAATCCATACGACAAAACTATTTTGGTAGCGTGCAAGCAGCATATCATTGATGGTGACACTATTATGCTTGCGGGCAAGTAAAGCAAATTTTTTACCTAATGCACCTAGCGAAAGTAACACTGCGGGTACTTGAATCATCGCCAATAATACCCAGCCTAAGCCATACTTATAAGCCGCTCCCGGGCCTCCGATAAATGAACTTGCTCCAACATAAGTAGCTGCGGTTGTCATTGCCAACACAAAGCCGGACATTGAACGACCGCCGATGTAATATTCGGAAATAAAACTACCACCTTGACGTTTACGGTAGGCATAGAAAGCCACGCCGAAGACAAAGAGTAAGTAGGCTATCAAAGGAAGAATCATTTCATTATTCATCATTTACCTCCAGATCGATATTTTTATAGACTTTTTTAACTACGACAGCAGCAATGAAGGTAAAAATAATTGGTAAAAAAATGCAAGAAAGTTCAAACCAAATCGGAAAGCCGAAAATTCCTCTGCCTTGTGGTGAAAAATAAGCAAATCCTACCCAACCAAACAGATAGACCAGCGTTAGTAATACTGCCCAGCGAGCCTCTGTTGTTAATTGTTTATTCATGAACTCTCCTTAAAAATAGCCTTGTCAATGTGAGGTGTTCTTAGTATTGCCATTCGTCAGGGTTAATTCCTAACTCTCGCATTTTTTGTTTTGCTTCTTCCGGGATCTCATCGGTTCTATCTTTCATTAAATCTTCATCATTTGGTAAAGGCTGCCCGGTGAAGGCGTGTAAGAAGGCTTCGCACAATAATTCGCTATTAGTTGCATGGCGAAGATTTTTAATTTGTCGGCGGGTTCTTTCATTGGTTAAAATTTCTAACACTTTGATCGGAATTGACACCGTGACTTTTTTCACTTGTTCGCTTTTTTTGCCGTGCTCGGCATAAGGGCTAATATATTCGCCGTTCCAGTCTGCCATTTGTGATTACTCCTAAAATTTTGCTGGTATTGTAATCAAAAGCGAAGCATATCTCAATCTGGACGTCTAGATTTCTAAAGGGAAATCTGCTTTTTATTTTGTATTTTCTAGCAACTTCGCTACAATGACAGAAATTAATCTCCAAAAGGCAAATTTTATGAAATTAGCATCAATCAAGCAGATTTTTGTACTGCTTAACGTTGCGGTGTTAACCGCTTGCTCTTCAAGTATTAACCCGGAAACCGGTGTGCGGGAGGATCCTCTTGAAGGTTTTAACCGTGCTATGTGGAAAGTCAATTACGAATATTTTGACCCTTATATTTTAAAGCCGGTGGCAAAAGGTTGGAAAGATTATGTACCAAGCCCGATTAAAACAGGTTTAACCAACGTAGCTAATAACCTTGATGAGCCGGTGAGCTTCGTGAACCGCTTAATTGAAGGGGAAGGAAAGAAAGCAATGGTTCACTTTAACCGTTTTTGGATCAATACAGTCTTTGGTTTAGGCGGTTTAATTGACTGGGCAAGTGAAGATGAAGGCTTACGCTTAAGTAACGGACAACGTGCTTTGGGTGAAAGTTTGGGGGCAAACGGTGTTTCTTCCGGATCTTATATTATGGTGCCGGCTTATGGGGCAACTACGCCTCGCCAAGCGATTGGTAGTGCGGTAGAAACCGGCTATTCGGTACTCACCTATGTAGGCGCGCCTTGGTCAATTGCAAAATTTGTGGTGCAAGGTGTTGATACACGTTCTAAATTACTAGAGCAAGATGCTTTATTGCAACAAGCACAGGATCCTTATGTGACTTTCCGTGAAGCCTATTTTCAAAACTTGGAATTTAAGGTAAAAGACGGCAATGTTGAACAAAACCAGCAAGAGCAACTTTCAGAAGAAGAACTGAAAAATATTGATTAATTCTAACAAGCGGTCATATTTTACAAAAAAATTGCAAAGTACGACCGCTTGTTCCTATTTGAAATCAGGAAAAATGAAAAAACACATTCATATTTTAGGTATCTGCGGTACTTTTATGGGCGGGATTGCAATGATCGCCCGCGAATTAGGCTACAAAGTGACAGGCTCGGACACTAATATTTACCCGCCGATGAGCACTTTTTTGGAATCTCACGGTATTGAAATTATCCCGAATTACGATGTTGCTCAATTGCAACCGGCACCGGATTTAGTCGTAATCGGCAATGCGATGAGTCGTGGTAACACTTGCGTTGAATATGTATTGGATAACCAACTGAATTACACTTCCGGCCCACAATGGCTACACGATCATCTGCTTAAAGATCGCTGGGTGTTGGCGGTTTCCGGCACGCACGGCAAAACCACAACCACAGGAATGTTAGCGTGGATTCTAGATCAAAACGGTATTGATACCGGCTTTTTAATTGGTGGCGTGGCAGGCAATTTCGGTATTTCCGCACGTGCCGGCAATAGCAAATTCTTTGTGATTGAGGCAGATGAATACGATTCTGCTTTTTTTGACAAACGCTCTAAATTCGTGCATTACACGCCAAAAACCTTAATTATCAATAATATGGAATTTGACCACGCGGATATTTTTGATGATTTAAAAGCGATTCAACGTCAGTTCCACCATTTAGTTCGTACTATGCCCAAAAGTGGCTGCATTTTATCCGCAATCGCTGATGAGAATGTACAAAATACCCTAAAAATGGGCAGCTACAGCCAATTGCAATTTATCGGTGAGGATAATGAATGGTTTGCAAAACCTTTGAACGCAGATTGTTCAAAATTTGAAGTCTTTCACTTAGGTGAAAAAAAAGGTGAAGTACATTGGTCGGTTATCGGAAAACATAATATGCACAATGCACTGATGGCGATTGCCTCTGCCCACCATGCTGGCGTTGAGGTAAAAAGTGCTTGCCAAGCATTAGGAACCTTTATTAATGCCAACCGTCGTTTAGAAGTGAAAGGCGAAGTGAACGGCATTACTGTTTATGATGATTTCGCCCATCATCCAACCGCAATTGAAGCAACTATTGATGCCTTGCGTGGTAAAGTAGGAAAAAAACAACGCATTTTAGCGGTGTTAGAACCTCGATCAAATACGATGAAAATGGGCGTTCACAAAGACGAGATTGCACCAAGCTTGCACGATGCTGAAGCAGTCTTTGTTTACCAACCTGATATTATTGCTTGGAGTGTAAGTGAGATAACCAATGCATTATCTCAACCTGCTTACTGGTCTGAAAATATTGATGATTTAGTTGCATTAATTGTCAAAGAAGCCAAACCAACCGATCATATTTTAGTGATGAGTAATGGGGCTTTTGGGGGCATTCATAATAAGCTTCTAACCAAGTTAGTCGATAAATAGAGCATGCAAGCGGTAAAATTTTTGCAAAATTTTACCGCTTGGTTATCTTGGCGAATCTATTTTTACGATTTGCATCGAAAAAATCAAAATCACTTCTCGCTATTTTCTTCTCTTTTATTTAAAAATAATTATCACATCAACTTGTTTTTTGTAGTGCATAACACTACAATTTTAGGGGTTACGATGATTATTTCGTTTAAACATAAAGGCTTGGAACGATTTTATCTTACTGGCAATCCATCAGGTATTATTGTCGCCCACAGTGCTAAACTGAAGCGGATTTTATCGCGATTAGATAGTGCTAAAACACCGCAAGATATGAATATTCCCGGTTGGAATTTACATCCACTTTCAGGTGAGTTAAGAAATCATTGGTCGGTCAAAGTAAATGGGAATTGGCGTATAACTTTTAAAATAACGAATAACCACGCTGAAATTGTCGATTATCAAGATTATCACTAGGAGAGAATTATGCGTATGCACGCCCCGCCACATCCAGCGGAAATTTTGCGAGAAGATATTTTGCCTTCACTCGGCATGAGTGTTACAGAAGCGGCGAAGCAACTTGGTGTAAATAGAGTAACACTTTCTCGTTTATTGAATGAAAAAGCAGGAATTAGTGCAGAAATGGCACTCCGTTTACACGCTTGGTTAGGAGAAAGCAGCCCAAGCCCAGAAAGTTGGTTGCATCAACAAGCGAATTATGATTTATGGCAAGCTAGACAAAAGATAAAGCCTTTTGGGAATGTTGTGTTTTCATAGAAAAAACTGAATGTGTTTGTAGATACAGGCACTGCATCTCTGCAAAATTTGCTTCCACTGATACCTTTTATCTGTCCAGCGTATTTAAAAACGCTTCAAGAGCTTCAATACCTTTATCGGTTTAGCTTTGCTGTTTATTGTGTGCGATTGTGGGAGAAAATTCTGCTTTTTTTCTAAGGTTGTTTATCTCCAGGTTGATTTCCCGTTTAGGATTATTATAACGATCTAAAAACAGCAAGACGGTTTTGAGTTCTTTAAAGTCGGAGTTTTGAACTTCCCTTTTTGCTGTTTATCACTTTGCATCCCTTAATTTTCAAATAATCCCAAATCAATAAAATTCGGCGGGAATTGATTTACTTTAATCACTTTCGGATAACTCGGCCTAGGTTGTAGTAGCGATAATTGCTAAAGGTTTCCTCTTTATGACTGCTATTGTTTTGTAGTTGGTGGCAGTTGTTCCACACGTCATCGCCATAAAATTGGCTTAAGGAATGTTGATACATTGGCAGTTTATAAAGTTGTTCTGCGATTTCCAATTTATTGAGCATGCCCATTTCGTTTGGGTCAGAAGAGGCATTTCTGTTTGCTCGGTTAAATTTTTGTTTATTTTAAAACCTCATTAAATATAAATTTCCTCAAAATTAGTAGGCAATTGATTAAAATTAACGCTTGTTATGATAGGCAAAGATAACGCTTTTTTACACTAAATTTACATTTAAAAAGATACATTGTATTTCAAATGGAGTAAAATATACTCAGTTTAATTTCTGGCTGTGTTAATGAAAAATAAACTATTTACTCAGCAATTCTTAAGCAGTTTTCAGTATTTAAGATTATGTTGAAAGTGAATTTCGCATAATCTTTTTTTATTTTTTATTTTTTATTTGGGGTGATTATGAATCAAATTTTTAAAGTTATTTGGAACCAAGCAACAATGAGTTGGGTTGCCGTATCTGAATTACAAAAGTCGAAGGGCAAAACCAAATCAGTAAGTTCTGCAAGTAAAGGGGTATTAGCTTTAGTAGCTGGTGCTGGTATGGTATTAGGTGCAAGTAATGCTTTTGCTGCGATATCTATTACTAGTCCTGGTTATGCGACCGCAGCAGTTTCGCAATATGATGGCATTGGGATTGGTATTTCTGCTGTTTCAACTGGTCGTTCTACTATCGCAATTGGAACGAATGCTAACGCTACTCACAGAACAAATTTAACAGATCCTGAAGATACTTCTTATATTACTAATTCAATTGGTGAAGAAAGTCTGTATGGGCGTGGAACTAATATGGCGTTAGTTCCTTCAATTTCGATTGGTATGGGATCTACTGCAACATCAGCAAATGCTATAGCATTAGGTACAGATACTCATGCAACAGGTAACCGTGCAACAGCTTTTGGTGCAGGAGCACAGGCTAATGGTAATCGTTCAACTGCTGTGGGTTGGCTGAACATTGCGAATGGAACCCGTTCATTTGCGATGGGGTCTGGCTCAACTGCTAATGCGGACTTCTCTGGTGCGATGGGCGATAAATCAGTTGCAAATGGTACAAGTTCATTAGCCCTTGGTGCAAGTGCTGTAACCACGACGGCTGCTGTAAGTGCTTTGGCTATTGGTAACAATGCTAATGCTTCGAATGCATATGCAACAGCATTAGGGGCTAACAGTGTGGCAAATCTTGAGAAATCGGTTGCATTGGGTGCTAATTCAACAGTATCGGCAGCAGTAGCAACTAATACAGCGACAGTAGGTGGTATTACATATAATGGTTTTGCTGGTAATAACCCTGCTGCGGGAGATGTTGTATCTGTGGGCAGCAGTGATCGTAAACGCCAAATCCAAAATGTAGCGGCAGGTCAGATTTCTTCTACTTCAACTGATGCTATTAACGGTTCTCAGCTTTATATGGCAATGAAAGCGACAGATAACCTTGCAAATTCAACTAAAAATATTTTAGGTGGTAATGCTGTAGTAAATCCGAATGGTTCTGTTACTTATACTAATATCGGCGGTACGAATAAAAATACGATTGAAGAAGCATTAAAAGCTGTGAAAACAGAAGTAGTTGCTGGTTCTAATGTTAATGTAACTAATTCAGCGGGTGCAAATGGTCAACCAATTTACACAGTAAATGCCTATAACACTACAGCGAGTTCTGTTTCTCCAGCTTACATCACAGTAACAGGTAAAGCAGCAACAGCGGCTAATACAACGAATTATGAAATTGGTTTAACTGACAAAGCCATTAAAGATTTTACTAAAGATGCCGATACTATTACTAATGTGATTGCAGCACCCAATAGCTATGTAACCGTAACAGAAATGGCGCAGCCAACAGAAGGTGCAAGCCATACTTATCAAGTGGGTTTAACCCAAGATGCAATTACACAATTTACGAAAGATACTCAAGCTACTGTAGTTTCTACTGATGGTACAGTCAAAGTAACGAGTGCAAATAGAAATGCAAATGGTACTTTGATTTACGATCTTTCTGTTACTCCTGCAGCACAAGGTAAGCAAATTGAATACTTCTCTGTAAATTCAGTCGTTGAGGGTAATAAGAACAATGATGGTGCAACAGGTACCAATGCAATTGCAATTGGGCCTAATGCTGCCGCTGCAGATCAGGCTGCAATCGCATTAGGTACGAACTCTAATGCTAACGGCAATGGTGCTGCTGCGTTAGGTGTAGGTGCTATTGCAAAAGGGATTCAAGCTACAGCACTTGGTCATACTGCAAATGCTTCTGCAAATGGTGCAACCGCGATTGGTCGTCAAACAACCGCCGGTGAAGGAGATGCAACAGCCATTGGTTCAAATGCCAATGCTTCTGCTGAAAAAGCTTCTGCAATCGGTGTAGGCACAAGAGCAACTGCGAATGCTGCAACTGCAATGGGTGCAAATTCAACTGCATCAGCACAATCTGCATTAGCAATTGGTACGCGTGCTACAGCAAGCGGTGCAAATGCAACTGCTGTTGGCCCGGAATCGGTAGCAAGTGCAGAGAATGCGTTAGCTTTAGGCCATCATGCGAGTACAAACTTGGCAGGTTCTGTTGCGTTAGGTAATTACTCAACAACACGTGCAGCAACACCAACTAATGATGCAACAGTCGGCAAAATCAGTTACTCCGGTTTTGCAGGTGTGAACCAAAATACCAATGATGTTGTTTCTGTAGGTTCTGTAGGAAATGAACGCCAAATCCAAAATGTGGCAGCAGGTCAAATTTCTGCAACATCAACAGATGCAATTAACGGTTCACAACTTTATATGGCTATGAATGCAACCAATAATCTTGCAAATTCAACTGCAAGTAATTTTGGTGGTGGTTCTGTGGTGAATACAGACGGTTCTGTTACTCAGCCGCAATATAATGTTACAAATGCAGACAAAACCCAATATGGTAATACAGCAAATAATGTTGGTGATGCTATTACCAACTTAAACAGTTATGTAAACCAAGGTTTCCATGTTAAGGATAATGCAGGTACAAATAAAGGCACGGTAACACCTAATGAAGCTGTACAATTTGTAAACGGTAAAGGTACTGTTTCAAATGTAACAGAAGAAGCTGGTGGTGTAACTAAAGTCACTTTTGATGTAGATATCGGCTCAATTACTGTTGATAACACGACCGGTGCGGTAACAACGCCGGCAGATGAAAATAAAGTGGCAACTACAAAAACTGTTGCAGATGCAATCAAAAATTCAGGCTTTACCGCAACATCTAGCAAAAGCGAAGGCGAAGTATCGGGTACTTCAGCAGAGCTTGTTAATCCGGGTGATACTGTAACTTTTGATGCAGGTAAAAATATCAAAGTTACTCAAACAGGCGGTAAGTTTAGCTTTGCAACTAAAGATGATGTTACATTCAATAGTGTAACCTCGAATACTATTACTGTGCCTACAGGTGCAAATGGTAACGATAAGCCAATTACGATCACGAAAGACGGCATTGATGCAGCTGGTAAGCCAATTACTAATGTATCAAGCAACTTACCTGTTACAAATAGCACAGGTGATGCAACTAACACGGCATCGCAAGCGAAGCCGGCAGATGTAAATAACATCAAAAACAATGCAGCAACAGTTGATGATGTGTTAAATGCAGGCTGGAACTTGCAAGAAAATGGTGGAGCAAAAGATTTCGTTAAAGCTTACGACACAGTAAACTTTGTGGATGGCAAAGGTACGAAAGCAAATGTAACAATGAAGTCTGACAATACAATTGCAGATGTTACCTTTAATGTTGATACTACAACGATTTCTGTAGATGAAACAACGGGTAAAGTAACGCCTCCTGCGAATGATGACAATAAAATTGCAACAGCAAAAACAGTTGCTGATGCAATTAGCAAGTCTGGTTTTACAGCAAAAGCAAATAGCGATGTTGGTGAGTTAATTAATCCGGGTGATGTAGTTGATTTAAAAAATGGTAAGAACATTACAGTTACTCGTGATGGCGCAAACTTCACATTCGCAACCAAAGATGATGTAACTTTCAATAGTGTAACTTTTGGTGACAATGGCCCTAAGATCACTAACAACGGCGGTAACATCAATGTGGCTGGTAATGATGGTAACCCAACTAAGATCACTGGTGTGAAAGCAGGTGAAAACGATACTGACGCTGTTAATATGAGTCAGTTAAAACAGCTTGCTGCTGCCTCTAAAGAAAGTGTTGTGTCAGCAGATAAATCTGTAACTGTTACACCAACTAAGAAGGATGATGGTTCAACAGAATTTGATGTTGCTGTAAATGTTGATAATGAAACTATCACTAAAGATCCGACAACCGGTGCAGTAAAAGCAAATACCACAGCTTTAAATGACACAAATAAAGACGGTAAAGTTGATGCACCAAATGCTGATGATGCGAAGAAATTGGTTAATGCAGGCGATATTACCAACGCAATTAATAATTCCGGTTGGAAAGCGAAATCCGGCGGTAATAAATCAGAAGGTGATGAAGCTGCTTCTGAATTAATCAATCCGGGTGATGAAGTTGAGTTTAATGCAGGCACTAACTTAAAAGTTAAACGTGTTGGCACAGTCTTTACCTTCGAAACAGCACAAGATGTGAAATTTAACACTATTCAACTTGGTGACAATGGTCCGAAGATCACGAATGAAGGTAATAATATCAAAATTGGTGATAAAGACGGTAATGCAACTAAGATTACCAATGTAGCAAATGGTACTGCTCCAACAGATGCAGTAAACGTAAGCCAGTTAGAAGCAGCTAAAGCAGCAGCTACAACGAAAGTTGAAGGTACGCAAGGTGTAACGGTAACACCGACAGACAATCCAGACGGTTCAAAAACTTACACTGTTGCAGCGAAAACTGATGGTATAACAGTAAAAGTTGATGATAATGGCAATATCACGGCGGTAACAAGCGGCTTAACCAACAATACTAATGGTACAGTTGCAGCGCCAACCGCACCTAATGCCTTAGTCACTGCAAAAACAGTTGCAGATGCAATTAACAATGCGGGCTTTATTGCAAAAGCATCGGCAAGTGCAGGTGAAGTGTCGGGTAATAAAGATCAGCTGATTAAAACAGGTGAAACAGTGACTTTAGATGCAGGTAAAAATATCAAAATCACGCAAGAGAATGGTAAGTTTACTTTTGCAACTAAAGATGATGTGAATTTCAACAGCGTAACATCTAACACTATCAAAGTGCCAACCGATGAGAATAATCCGGATAACAATCCAATTACTATCAATAAAGACGGTATTAATGCAGGTGATAAAACGATTAGTAATGTGGCAGGTAATTTAGCAGATGCAAGCACAGCTAATAAACAGCCGGATGCAAATAGTGCTGCTAACTTAGCAGATAAGAAAAACAATGCAGCTACAGTAGGTGATGTGTTGAATGCAGGCTGGAACTTACAAGGTAACGGTCAAGCAGTCGATACGGTCGTACACAACGATACAGTGGACTTTGTAAACGGTAAGGGTACTGTAGTAACAGTGAAAAACGAGAACGGCAAAAACATCATTAAGGTGGATAGCCCTCTTGAGTTTGTAAATACCGATCCTAATGATAAGTCAACTCCGAGCAATACAGCAAAATTAACAGGCGATGTGCCGGTACAATTAACCAATGTTGCAAGTGGTGTACGCAAAGAAGACGGTACCTCGCTAACAGGTAAAGATCTAGCTGATGCAATTAAAAATGCAGAAGGTGATACTTTAAGCAATGCAGTGAATGTAGGTGATTTACAAGCGGCAGTCAATGCCGCAACAACCAAAGTTGAAGGTGACAAAGGTGTAACAGTGACACCTAAAACCAATGATGATGGTTCAACTACTTACACTGTTGCAGCGAAGACTGATAATAAGACTGTTACAGTTGATAAAGATGGTAATATCACGGCGGTAACAAGCGACTTAGCCAACAATAATAATGGTACAGTTGCAGCACCAACCGCACCTGATGCCTTAGTCACTGCGAAAACAGTCGCAGATGCAATTAACAATGCGGGCTTTATTGCAAAAGCATCGGCAAGTGCAGGTGAAGTGTCGGGTAATAAAGATCAGCTGATTAAAACAGGTGAAACAGTTACTTTAGATGCAGGTAAAAATATCAAAATTACGCAAGAAGATGGCAAGTTTACTTTTGCAACTAAAGATGATGTGAACTTCAACAGCGTAACATCTAACACTATCACAGTACCGACTGATACGGCGAATCCGGCTAATAACCCGATTACTATCAATAAAGACGGTATTAATGCAGGTAACAAAACAATTAGTAATGTGGCAGGCAATTTAGCAGATGCAAGCGTAGCTAAAGAGCAACCGGCAGCTAATAGCCCAGAAAGCTTAGCTAATAAGAAAAACAACGCAGCTACAGTAGGTGATGTACTGAATGCGGGCTGGAACTTACAAGGTAACGGTCAAGCAGTAGACACGGTCGTACACAACGATACAGTGAACTTTGTAAACGGTAAGGGAACAGTTGTTACTGTAGAGAATAAAGACGGCAAAAACATCATTAAGGTGGATAGCCCGATTGAGTTTGTAAATAAAGACTCAAATGATACGTCAACCCCGAGCAATACAGCGAAATTAACAGGCGATGCGCCGGTACAGTTAACCAATGTTGCAAGTGGTGTACGTAAAGGCGATGGTACAGCTCCAACGGGTAAAGAGTTAGCCGATGCAATTAAAAATGCAGAAGGTGATACTTTAAGTAATGCAGTAAATGTCGGTGATTTACAGGCAGCAGCGAAAGCATCAGCAACAGAGGTAACAGCATCAGGTTTAGCGACACTAAGCACCAGAACAGGTGAAAATGGTCAAGCTATTTACAATGTAGATGTAGCTAAAGCAGATGCGCCAACGGTTACTCGTGGTAACGTAAGTGTTAAAGCTGGCGATGAAAATAAAGTGATGACGGCAGGTGATATTGCTGCGGCTATCACAGGTTCTGAAAAAACTTCATCGGTGAAAGCAGGATCTAAAGCGGTAACTGTAAATGCTGCAGCTGAAGATGCTAACGGCAATACTGAATACACAGTTGATGTTGTAACCGATAAAACGATTGCACGTGATGGTGAAGGTAAACTGACTGTAAATGTAGATAATACTACGATTACAACAGATCCAAATACTGGCGAAGTTAAAGCAAATACCACGACTTATGCACCAACAACAGATGGTAAAGTAGGCGATGCTGAAGCGCCAGATGCATTAGTGAGTGCGAAGACAGTTGCCGATGCAATTAATGCTTCAGGCTTTAACTTAAAAACATCAGCAAATGGTGGTAGCAAAATCTCTGGTTCAGATGAGATGATCAATCCGGGTGAAACCATTGATATGACCGCAGGTAAAAACCTAACCGTGAAGCAAGAGGCTAACGGTAAAGTCACTTACGCAACTAAAGATGATGTCACTTTCAACACAGTGAACTCAACGACAGTGGTAGTGGGTGATGCAACAGACCCTGCAAAAAGCACAACCTTAACATCAGGTAATAAAGGCTTAGATGTAGGTGGTGATAAGATTACCAATGTAGCAAACGGCGATATCAGCCCAACGAGTACAGAGGTAGTAAACGGTTCACAGTTAAACAACTACACCAAAGTGAATGGTAATAATATCGGTACCGATAACGGTGCGATTAATATCGTAAACGGTGCCGGTACGACGGTAACGAGCGATAAAGCCGGTGAGGTGAAGGTTAATGTGAATAATACTGACTTAACGGTTGCAGATAACGGCACAATCAATGTTCAAGACCCGAACGGCACAGGTGCTCACTATGTGAATGCAACAACGGTTGCAAAAGCAGTGAACAATGTAAGCTGGAATGTAGGTTCTGGTGAGGTTGAAGGTACTAATGGTAAATCGACTTACACGGCAAACGCAGATAGCAAAGTAAAAGCAGGCGAAACAATGAAAGTAAGAGCCGGTCGTAACATTGAAATCAGCGGTAAAGGTAAGGAAGTTGATATTGCGGTATCAGATAATCCTGAATTTACTAGCGTGAAAACGGGTGACACAGTAATGAATAACAACGGTGTAACTATTAACAATGGAGCTGCAGGTAAGTCTGTTAGCTTAACTAAAAATGGTTTAGATAACGGCGGTAATCGTATTACTAACGTTAAAGCCGGTGAAGCAGATACTGATGCGGTGAATGTTGGTCAGTTGAAAGGTACTGTTAATCACTTGAACAACAAGATTAACCGTAACAACCGTGAAGCGCGTGCAGGGATTGCCGGTTCAAATGCGGCAGCTGCATTACCACAGGTTTATATTCCGGGTAAATCTATGGTAGCAGCCGCAGGTGGTACTTTCAAAGGTGAAAACGCACTTGCAGTAGGTTATTCACGCTCAAGCGATAACGGCAAACTTATCTTGAAATTACAAGGTAATGCAAACAGCCGTGGTGACATCGGTGGTGGCGTAGGCGTAGGATACCAATGGTAATTTAGCCTAATCTAGTTTTGAATCTCCTTCTTCGGAAGGGGATTTTTTTATGTTATATTGGATAAACTAAAATTGATGGTTACAAGCGGTCTGATTTGTAAAAAAATTTGCAAATCAGACCGCTTGCAAGTGAGGAAAAATGATGAAAAAAGCCGATATTCAGAAAATGCAAGATCTTTATAATCAATGGGTAGAGCTATTACCTGAATTGGAAAAGGGAATAGAGCAATGGAAAAAAGCGGCTGAGCTTTTAGAGCCGTTAAGCCAATTTTACTCTAGCCCGAAATGGCGTGAATTACATGATAGTTTTGATGAAGAGTTAGATACTAAAGGTAATTATAGTATCTTGTCGGAAGATGCATTATGGAATGCTTTGGCTGAACAGCATCAATTAGCACTAGAGTGGTTAAGGTTATCTACCGCACTGATTACTAAAGAATAAAAGAAAACAGACGCTTAGGCGTCTGTTTTTAGGATATGGCTTGTTTAGTTGCATAATAAGCAGAACCACGAATCAGCATTCTCAGTTGCATAATTACACGCTGTTTCAGTTTTTCCCGTTCTTGATTGCTCATATCTAAAGCATGAGAGCCGGCGGTAAATACAAGGGTGACCAAACCTTCCGCTTGAATATAGGCAAGATCGCGGTTATTATGCTCCTCTTTGCTCATGATATAATCTGTAAGTTCTGCCACAAAGTGCTGAATTTCCCGAGAGGCTGCTGTTCGGAATGCTTGAGAGGTCCCCGAGCTTTCACGCAGGAGTAAACGAAACACATTAGGGCGATCGCTAATGAGCTCAAAAAACGTTTCGACCGATACGGCGACTACACTACCGCCGCTGGCAATACGTTTACGGGCTTGGCGCATTAACTGACGTAGCAGTAAACCGGATTCATCTACCATTGCTAATCCCAATTCATCCATATCTTTAAAATGACGATAAAATGAAGTAGGCGCAACGCCGGCTTCTCGAGCAACCTCCCGTAAACTTAGGTTGGAAAAACTTTTTTCCGCACTTAATTGGTTAAATGCGGCTTCCACTAAGGCTCTACGTGTTTTCTCTTTTTGAATAGCACGTACGCTGATGCCGTTAGCCATATTAAACCTCTGTTTGCATAATTTCGGTAATTGCTTGGGCCAAACGCTCATAACGGACACGTAAAGGAGAACCCGGACGATAAACCATACCTATGGCACGATGAGGCGGGTTGTCAAACGGGATGTAGCACACGCCCGGTATTGGCTTGGCGGCTAATTTAGGAATAAGTGCTATACCAACGTTGGCAGCAACCATGTTGCGTAATGTTTCTAAATTTGTTGCTTTAAAATGAGGATTTTCTTTTGCCCCGACAGATAAGCAGTAATCTAATGTGTGAGTTCGTAAGCAGTGGCCACCGTCAAGGAAGAGTAATTCCCGATTTTGCAGTAAACTAATATCTAATTTATCCTGTTTTGCCCATTCGTGTTCTTCAGAAACAACAAGATACATTTCTTCATTAAAAATTGGCACTTCAATAAAAGGTTCGCTTTCTTTGACAAATGAAATTATGCCGCAATCTAGTTGGCCGGACTCCAGTTGATCCAGTAATTGATTAGTATGCAATTCATAAATGTAAAGCTCTAAATCAGCAAAATTTTTTTTAAGGGCCGGAATAATAATGGGTGAAATATAAGGACCCAGCGTTGGAATAACACCAACGTGTAGCGGGCCGGACATCTCTTTACCTTGATTACTTGCCATCTCTTTTAGTATTTTCACTTCGCGTAAAACAGCTTTAGCTTGTTCAACTAAGGTCATACCTGATTGGGTAAAGAGAACTTTTCGACTTGTACGTTCAAGTAAAATTGTGCCTAATTCATCTTCTAATTTACGAATTTGGCCACTTAAGGTGGGCTGGCTGACATTGCAGGATTCGGCTGCACGGCGAAAATGTTTATGATCTGCTAAGGCAATAAGGTATTCTAAATCTCGAATATTCACTTGATTTCTCCAGTTTAAAAATTTCTCCTATTAATCCGATAGGCTGAATTATGCCATACTTACGAGTACAATGCTTACGATTTTTATAATTAAATTAATAAACTAAAAGGAGAAAACATTATGTCTTTTAAAGATATGACTGGTCAACGAGTACCAAATGTAACATTCAGAACCCGCCAAAATGATGTTTGGGTAGATGTAACAACAGATGAATTATTCAATAATAAAACTGTTGTTGTGTTTTCACTACCGGGGGCGTTCACCCCAACGTGTTCTTCAACTCACTTACCCCGCTACAACGAGTTAGCTTGTGAATTTAAAGCGTTAGGTGTTGATGACATTATCTGTATGTCAGTAAACGATACTTTCGTAATGAATGCTTGGAAAGCGGATCAAGAATCTGAAAACATCACTGTAATCCCGGACGGTAACGGTGAATTTACCGATGGTATGGGCTTATTAGTGGATAAAAACGACTTAGGCTTTGGTAAACGTTCTTGGCGTTATTCCATGCTGGTGAAAAACGGTATTGTTGAGAAAATGTTCATTGAACCACAAGAGCCGGGCGATCCGTTTAAAGTATCGGATGCCGATACAATGATTAAATATTTAAGCCCAAATTGGACAGCTAAAGAGTCTGTTTCGATCATGACTAAACCGGGTTGCCCATTCTGTGCAAAAGCAAAAGCTTTATTAAAAGAAAAAGGTTATACGTTTGAAGAGATCGTATTAGGCCGTGATGCAAGCACAATTTCTGTGCGTGCAATTACCGGCAAAACCTCTGTACCACAAGTGTTTATCGGTGGTAAGCATATCGGTAGTGGCGATGCTTTAGAAGCGTATTTTGCAAAATAATCAGCAAATATGACCGCTTGTAAGCGTTAAAGCAAAAGGGATTAAGTGAAAACTTAATCCCTTTTCTCATTTATAGATTATTTCAGTAAATATTCGCGTAATGCAGCAAAATCAGCAGCCATTTCATCAGATAACAATGGCAGTTTATTGTGCTTGTCCAATGCTTCCGGTAATGGTAGTTCAATTTCTAAAATACGCTCAACAGATTCTTTAAATTTTGCCGGGTGAGCAGTACATAAGAAAATACCGGTTTCACCTGTTTGAAGCTGGTCTTTTAATGTTTGGTAAGCAATCGCTCCGTGTGGTTCACAGAGATACCCTTCGGCATATTGTGCTTTAAGAGCTGCTTCGGTTTCTGCATCATTTAATGCTGCTGAGCCTAAATCCGCAAGATTCCAACCGTTACGTTTAAATAATTCTTCCACACGCGGCCAGTTGTTCGGGCGGCTCACATCCATTGCGTTTGAAAGCGTTGCTACAGTCGCATTCGGCTCCCATTTACCGGATTGTAAATATCGTGGAACAGTGTCGTTCGCATTGGTTGAAGCAATAAAACGTTTAATTGGTAAGCCTAAGG